>NZ_LR732469.1:330000-660000 GCF_902506425.1 Novosphingobium sp. 9U
AGGAAGAGCGCCTGTTGCGGCGTATGCAGCGCTCGCGCAGCAAGGTCCGCTACCGCTCCGAGCTGACCGACATGGACCGTCGCGTCGCCGAGATCGAGGCGCGCTACTACACCAGCAACGCGCGGCTCGCCGCCGAGATCGACAGCCTGCGCTGACGCGCGAACAAGGATTACGGACATGGAAGGTGTTGTCGCCCTGCTCGTTCCGCTGGCGCCGTTTCTGATGGTCTGCTTCATCGTGTGGACCAAGCACCAGCGCAAGATGGCCGAGCTGCAAGTCGCCGCTACCGCCGAGAAGGCGGCGCAGTACGCCTCGCACTCGCGCGAGTTGGAAGAGCGCGTCCGTGTGCTGGAGCGCATCATCACCGATGGCGGCTATGACACTGCCCTGCAGATCGAGGCCTTGCGCGACACGCGTGAGGTCGAAGCGCAGCGCCGCAGCGACGCTCCGGTGGGAGTGACCAAGCAATGAGCTTCTGGAGCGCCATCGTGGCGATCGTCGCCATTGCTGCCTTCGCATGGACGAGAGCGCAGCGTCATCGCGGCGGCTCGTCTTCGATGGGTGAGGGGTTGGTGTCTCGCGAGCCGGAACTGGAGCGCGAGATCGAGCAGTTGCGCCAACGCATAGCGGTGCTGGAGCGGATCGCGATCGAAGAGCGTGGCGGCGACAGGCTGGCACGCGAGATCGAGGCGCTGCGGGATTGAGAACGGCGTCGTCCCGGGCTTGACCGGGGACCGGTAGCGGAATCCGCGCAAGCTGTCGTCGAGGCGCGCTCCTACCGGTTGCCTCGCGAGATGGCGCAACCGGTCCCGGATCAGGCCCGGGACGACGTGGGCTTCAAGGCAAAGCTTTCCGCAACTCCGCCAGCCAAACCTCGGCACTCGCATCGGACGGCGCTCGCCAATCGCCACGCGGGCTGAGCGCCCCCCCGCTCGAGACCTTCGGCCCGTTCGGGATTGCCGAGCGCTTGTACTGCGCGAATGCGAAGAACCGCTTGCAGAACTCCTCCAGCCACCTGGCGATCACCGGCAGGTCGTACGTCACCTTCGCCTCTTCGGGCAGGCCTGCCGGCCACTCGCCGTGCGCGGCATCGTGCCAGGCATGCCATGCCAGGAACGCCACCTTGGATGGCTTCTGCCCGAAGCGCATGATGTGGTGCAGGAAGAAGTCGTTGAGCGCGTAGGGGCCGATCTTGTCCTCGGTGCTCTGCATCTCGCCATCCTCGCCTGCCGGGACCAGCTCGGGCGAAATCTCGGTGTTGAGGATCGAGAGCAGCACTTCGCGCGTGCTCTCGTCGACCTGGGTCGTGGCCGTCCAGCGGATCAGGTACTGCATCAGCGTCTTGGGCACGCCGGCGTTGACGGCGTAGTGGCTCATCTGGTCGCCGACCCCGTAGGTGCACCAGCCCAGCGCCAGCTCGGACAAGTCGCCGGTGCCGACCACGAAGCCGGAGTGCTGGCTTGCCAGGCGGAACAGGTAGTCGGTGCGCAGGCCCGCCTGGACGTTCTCGAAAGTAACGTCGTAGACCTGCTCGCCGCGGCCGAAGGGATGACCGATGTCCTTCAGCATCGTCGTTGCGGCGGGACGGATGTCGATCTCCTCGGCGGTGATGCCGAGCGCGTCCATCAGCTTCCAGGCGTTGCTCTTGGTCCCCTCGCTGGTGCCGAAGCCGGGCATCGTATAGCCACGGATGGCGCTGCGCGGCATGCCGAGCCGGTCGCAAGTCTTGGCCATGACGATCAGCGCGTGGGTGGAGTCGAGCCCACCCGAGACGCCGATGATCAGGCTCTTAGCCTTGGCCGATTCGACGCGGCGCATCAGGCCGTCGACCTGGATGTTGAACGCCTCGTAGCAGTCGGCGTCGAGCTTGTCGGCGCGGTCGGGCACGAACGGGAAGCGGCGCATGGGGCGCTGCAGGCCAAGGTCACCGCTGGCAGGCTGGTGATCGAAATAGATCGTGCGAAAGGTCTGCTCGGGGCTGCCGACAGCGCGTGCGGCGTCGGCATAAGTCGGCAGGCGCAGGCGGTCGTTGACGATGCGGGCGCAGTCGACATCGGCGATGCACAGCTCGGGTTCGAGCGAGAAGCGCTCGGACTCGGCGAGCAGTCCGCCCAGCTCGTAGATCACGCCCTGCCCGTCCCACGCCAGATCGGTCGTGCTCTCGCCGTGGCCGCCCGCCGAGTAGACGTAGGCCGAGTACGTGCGGGCCGATTGCGAGCTGCACAGCAAGTGGCGATCGTCCGCCTTGCCGATGACGATGTTGGAGGCGGACAGATTGCACAGGATCGTCGCCCCGGTGAGCGCGCCCAGGGACGACGGCGGCGTCGGCGCCCAGAAATCCTCGCAGATCTCGATGTGGAAGATGAAGTCGCGCAAGTGGTTGGAGGCGAAGACCAGGTCGGTGCCGAACGGGACCTCCTGCCCCGCAACGCGAATGGTGCGACCGGTCACGCCGATGCCGCTCGTGAACCAGCGCTTCTCGTAGAACTCGCGGTAGTTGGGCAGGTAGCTCTTGGGCACGACGCCCAGCAACTTGCCGTCGGCGATCGCCAGGCCGCAGTTGTAGAGCCGCCCGCGGTCGGCCAAGGCCGCCCCGATTAGGAGCACTGGCGAGAGGCCTTTGCTCGCCTCGACGATGTCGCCGATCGCGTCCTCGACCGCCTCGATCATCGCCTGCTGCAAGTGCAAGTCGTCGATCGCGTAGGAGGACAGGCACAGCTCGGGATAGACCACCAGGTCCACGCCCGCATCGTGGGCGCGCCTGGCTTCCGCGATGATACCGTCGCGGTTGTAGGCAACGTCGGCGGTGCGGACCTTCGGCGTGGAGGCGGCGACGCGGACGAAGCCGTGGCGGTGCAGGTCATAAAAGGGGTGGTCGGTCATGCCGGTGACCTGACAGCTACTAGCTTCAAACGCAACGAACCACTCCATCACCGTTCGTGTCGAGCGAAGTCGAGACACACTGGCCTGGTGCACACGCGTCTTGACTTCGCTCGACACGAACGGCGAGGGGATTTGACTTGTTCCAGGCGAGCTTGGCCTTACATGCCTCAGCCATGCGCAGCCTCGACGACATCCGCGAAGAGTACGAGTTCCTTGATGGCGATGAGCGTTATCGCATGCTCATTGAGCTGGGACGCGAGCTGGACCCGATGCCCGACGCGCTGAAGACCGACGCCACCAAGGTGCGCGGCTGCTCGGCCAGCGTCTGGGTCTACCCGACCAAGGTGGAGGATGGCACCCTGCACTTCCTGGCCGACAGCAACGCCGCGATCACCAAGGGCATCGTCTCGCTGGTGCTCGCCGCTGTGCAGGACAAGCCGGCCGGCGAAGTGGCGGCCACCGACATCGCGGCAAGACTCGAGCCCTTCGACTTGCGCAACCAGCTCTCCTCCAATCGCACCCAGGGCGTGCCGAACATGATCGCGCTGATCCGCGAGACTGCGGCACGCTATGCCGCCGGCTGAGGAGCCCGAGTTCGCCAAGCCCGCGACCGGCCGCATGCGGCTGCTGTGGGCTGCGGGCGGCTGGTTCTTCGTCGGGCTGGGCACACTGGGCATCTTCCTGCCGCTGCTGCCCACAGTGGTGTTCTATCTGCTGGCGGCCTGGTGCTTCTCCAAGAGCCACCCGCATCTCGCCGAGAAGCTCTACGCCAACAAGCGCTACGGCCCGCACCTTGTCGCCTGGCGCGACCGGCGAGCGGTGAGCCGCAAGGGCAAGGTTTCGGCGATCCTGGCGATGAGCGCGAGCGTGCCGTTCGTCTATTTTACGCTAGGCTGGCCGCTGGTGTTGATCCCGCTGGCGGTGCTGGTGGTGCTGGGACCGTGGATCTGGACGCGCGCGGAATGACCGATCCTCTCTCCGGCGGGGAGAGGATAGCGGAGCTTGTTCCGTGAGGAACTAGCGCAGCTTGGAGAGGGCTGCGCACGCACGCACCCTCTCCAACTCCGGCTAGTTCGCTACGCTCCCAAGCCTGCGTATCCTCTCCCCGGCGGGGAGAGGATAAGGTTCACGCCACCAGATCGAAGCGGTCGGCGTTCATCACCTTGGTCCAAGCGGCGATGAAGTCGCGCACGAACAGCTCGCCCGCGTCCGCCCCGGCATAGACTTCCGACACGGCGCGCAGCTGCGAGTTCGAGCCGAACGCCAGGTCGGTGCGCGTGGCGGTCCACTTCTGCTCGTCGGTCGCCCGGATGGTGCCGGCAAAGACCTGGTCGCTGCTCTCGTCGACTACCTTCCACGCCGTGCCCATGTCGAGCAGGTTGACGAAGAAGTCGTTGGTGAGCTGGCCCTTGCGGTCGGTCAGCACGCCTTCCTCGATGTCGCCATGGTTGGCGCCGAGCACGCGCAGGCCACCCACCAGCACCGCCATTTCGGGCGTGCTAAGCCCCAGCAGCGAGGCACGGTCGACCAGCAACTCCTCGGTCGGCACGCTCATGCGCGTCGGCAGATAGTTGCGGAAGCCGTCTGCCTGCGGCTCCAGCGGCTCGAAGTTGGTCGGATCGGTCCACTCCTGCGAGGCATCGGTGCGACCCGGCGTGAAGGTGACGGGTACTCTGTAGCCTGCCTTCTTGGCCGCTTGCTCAACGCCGACGGCACCGCCCAGCACGATCAGGTCGGCGATCGAGACCTTCTTGGCAGCGGTATCGAACTCCGTCTTGATCCGCTCGTAGACCGCCAGCACCTTCTCCAGCTTGGCCGGCTCGTTGACGTGCCAGCTGCGCTGCGGCTCCAGGCGGATGCGACCGCCATTGGCGCCACCACGATGGTCCGACTTGCGGTAGGTCGAGGCCGAAGCCCAAGCGACCGAGACCAGCTCCGAGACAGTGAGGCCGGACGCCAAGATCTTACCTTCCAGCACCGCCACGTCGGCCGCGTTGATGGTGGCGTAATCGGCCTTGGGGATCGGGTCCTGCCAGATCAGGTCCTCCGCCGGCACGTCCGCCCCCAGGTAGCGGGCCTTGGGCCCCATGTCGCGGTGGCACAGCTTGAACCATGCGCGCGCGAAGGCGTCGGCGAACTGGTCGGGATTGGCGTGGAAGCGCTCGGAGATCTTGCGATAGTCCGGGTCGACCTTCATCGCCATGTCGGCAGTGGTCATGATCGTCGGCACCTTGACGCCGGGCGTGTGGGCCTTGGGCGCCAGCGTCTCGTCCGGATTGCCCACCGGGTGCCACTGCCAGGCGCCAGCGGGGCTCTTCTCCAGCTCGTACTCGTGGTTGAGCAGGTTGTCGAAGTAGCCGTTGTCCCAGGTGGTCGGGTTCGCGGTCCAGGCACCTTCGATGCCGCTGGTGATCGTGTGATCGCCCATGCCGCTCTCATGGCCCGACTGCCAGCCGAGGCCCTGCTGCGCGATGTCGGCGCCCTCGGGCTCGGCACCCACGAGGTTGGCATCGCCCGCGCCGTGGCACTTGCCGAAGGTGTGGCCGCCCGCGGTGAGCGCCACCACTTCCTCGTCGTTCATGCCCATCCGGGCGAAAGTCTCGCGGATGTCGCGCGCCGAACCGACCGGATCGGGCTTGCCGCCGGGGCCTTCCGGGTTCACGTAGATCAGGCCGAGCTGGATCGCGGCGAGCGGGTTCTCGAGCGCTAGGCCGGCCTTGTCGTCGATGCGGGTCTGGCCGAGCCATTCCTCCTCGGTGCCCCAGTAGATGTCCTTCTCGGGCTCGAACACGTCGGCGCGGCCGCCGCCGAAGCCGAACACCGGGCCGCCCATCGATTCGATGGCGACGTTGCCGGCAAGGATCATCAGGTCGGCCCACGACAGGTTGCGGCCGTACTTCTGCTTGATCGGCCAGAGCAGGCGGCGAGCCTTGTCGAGATTGCCGTTGTCCGGCCAGGAATTAAGCGGCGCGAACCGCTGCGAGCCGGAGGATGCGCCGCCGCGACCGTCACCGGTGCGGTAGGTGCCGGCGCTGTGCCAGGCCATGCGGATGAAGAACGGGCCGTAGTGGCCGTAGTCCGCCGGCCACCAGGGCTGGCTGTCGGTCATCAATGCGTGGAGGTCGCGCTTCACCGCCTCCAGGTCGAGCTGCTTGAAGGCCTCGCGATAGTCGAAGTCGTCGCCGTAAGGGCTGCCGGTCAGGCCCTTCTGCGGCAGGATCTCCAGCGAGAGCTGGTTGGGCCACCAGTCGCGATTGTGTCGGCCGAGCAGCTTGCGCATGGCCGCGCCCTCTTTCATCGGGCAACCGTGGAGCGGGCTGCCGCTGGTCTCTGCGTCCATGATGTCACTCTCCTCTAATGGCGTGCGCTGACCCTAGCTGCGACAATCCTAGAGGGAGAAATGAGTTCGGGCGATGACAGCGATAGAAGCACCCGAACGAACGAGCGTACAGCTGCGGAGAACGTGGCTTCAATCCTCTACCGCCTCACGCAGCACCGCGACTCCGGCCTGGCGCTGGCCCCGCAACTCACGCTTCAGCGAAGCCGGATCGCGTGCAACAACGAAGCCGAAGCTGACGCCGCCCTCCTTGCCGATCGTCGCGTGGTGTAGCTTGTGCGCTTGGACAAGGCGCTTGGCGTAGCCGCGCTTGGGCACCCATCGGAAATAGCGTTGGTGCACCAGCCCATCGTGGATCAGCGTGTAGATCACGCCATAGATCAGCACGCCCAGCCCGATCCAGGTGCCCGGCCACCAAGCTCTCTCGCCCATGACCAGCGGCGACCCGACGGCGAACGCGGCGATGCTCAGCCCCGCGCCGAACGCGGCGTAAAGGTCGTTTTTCTCCAGCAGCTTGTCATGCGGTTCGTGATGGTCGCGGTGCCAAGCCCAGCCGAAGCCGTGCATCACGTACTTGTGGCTCGACCACGCAACGAACTCCATGGCGGCGACGGTCGCCAGCACGATCAGGATGGGGCCGAGCCAAGACATGGCCGCGCATCTACGCCTCTTCGTCGCACTTGTCAGCCGCCCGCAGGAACAAGCGCCGCGACACTTTCGTACAAATGCGCACAGATCAGCGACGAACCATTTCCTCGCTGTTCAGTTTAGAGGGCATAAATCTGAACACGACGGATCACCCGCCGCTGTCAACAAGAAGGACTAAGTACCATGCGCAAGCTCACCAAGATTGTCGCCCCTGCCCTTATCGCCGCAATGGGCATGGGCCTGGCCGTTCAGGCCGACGCGCAGTCGATGGGCCGCCACAATGCGGGCCACGCCACCCCGGTGCGCAACTCCAACATTCGCGCCGACATCAATGGCTTGAACCGCGACATCGATCGTGCCGTCGCTCGGCGCACAATCTCGAACCGTGAGGCCATGGGCCTGAAGCGTGATGCTATCCAGGTGCAGCGCCTCTATCAGCAGTACGCCCGCAATGGACTGACCCGCAGCGAGGTAAACACCTTGCAGAACCGCGTTGATCGCATCCACGTGGCTCTGCGTGCCGAGCGTCGCGACCGCGACAATCGCCGCGGCTAAGCGCAACATCGTTGCTTGAAGGTGCGCCCGTCCCGCTTGAAATGCGGGGCGGTCGCGCCTAATCGCGCCTGATCATGACAAACGGTCCGCGCACTCTCTACCAGAAGATCTGGGATGCCCACGTCGTCGACACGCGTGAGGACGGCACCAGCCTCATCTACATCGACCGCCATCTCGTCCATGAAGTGACGAGCCCGCAGGCCTTCGAGGCCCTGCGCATGGCCGGTCGTCCGGTGCGCCGCCCCGATCTCACGCTCGCCGTGCCGGACCACAACCTGCCGACCACGCCGCGCAAGGATGCGGCCGGCAATCCCATCCCGATCGCTGACGCGGAAAGCGCCAACCAGCTAGCCACGCTGCGCGTCAACGCCCCGCAATTCGGCATCCGCTACATCGATGCGACCGATCGTGAGCAGGGCATCGTCCATGTCGTCGGCCCCGAGCAGGGCTTTTCGCTGCCTGGCGCGACGATCGTCTGCGGGGACAGCCACACCGCATCACACGGCGGCCTGGGCGCGCTGGCGTTCGGCATCGGCACCAGCGAGGTGGAGCACGTGCTCGCCACGCAGACGCTGCTGCTCAAGCAGAGCAAGACCATGGAAGTGCGCGTCGAAGGTCAGCTTGGCCCGGGCGTCACGCCCAAGGACGTGGTGCTCCATATCATCGGCGTCACCGGTATGGGCGGCGGCACGGGTCACGTCATCGAATACCGCGGCAACGTGTTCGAAGAGATGTCGATCGAAGGCCGCCTGACCGTCTGCAACATGGCGATCGAGGGCGGCGCCCGCTCCGGCCTGATCGCGCCCGACGAGAAGACGTTCGCGTACCTCAAGGGCCGTCCTTACACGCCCAACGGCGAAGACTGGGACAAGGCGGTCACCTGGTGGAAGAGCCTTGCGACCGATCCTGGCGCCACCTTCGACAAGTCCTTCGTCATCCGCGCCGAGGACATCCAGCCGACTGTCACCTGGGGCACCAGCCCGGAAGACACCTCCGCGATCGGCGGCTACGTCCCTGCGCCCGAGGACTTCACCGACGCTTCCAAGCGCGATGCGGTCCGCGTTAGCCTCGACTACATGGGCCTGACGCCCGGCACCAAGCTGACCGATGTCGAAGTGCAGAACGTCTTCATCGGCAGCTGCACCAACAGCCGCATCGAAGACATCCGCGCCGCCGCCGCCGTGCTCAAGGGCCGCAAGAAGGCCGATCACGTGAAGTGGGCGATCGTCGTCCCCGGCTCGGGCCTGGTCAAGGAACAGGCCGAGGCTGAGGGGCTGGACAAGATCATCGTCGAGGCGGGCCTGGAGTGGCGCGAGCCGGGCTGCTCGGCTTGTCTTGCCATGAACCCCGACAAAGTGCCCGCCGGCGAGCGCTGCGCGTCCACCAGCAACCGCAACTTCACCGGGCGGCAAGGTCCGGGCAGCCGCACTCACTTGATGAGCCCGGCGATGGCCGCCGCCGCCGCAGTGACTGGCCACCTCACCGACGTGCGCGAACTGGTAGGATAACCGACATGGCAGACGACAACGACTCCCTCGCCGGCCGCGCCGCGATCGCCGCCGGCGCCGCCATCGGCTCAGCCGCGGTCGCCGCGGCGCTGATGTACGTGAAGCGGCGCAGCGACAAGAAGAAGGCCAGCAGCCTGCCGCCGCCCACCAGCACGGCGCCGCACTTCCCTGCGGAAACCGACTGATGCAGCCGATCAACCACGTTGCCGGGCGCGCCTATCCGTTCGGGCGCAAGAACGTCGACACCGACGTGATCATCCCGGCGCACTGGCTCAAGACCGTCACTCGCGAGGGCCTCGGCCGCGGCGCCTTCGAGGCGGTGCGCAAGGAACCAGGGAACGTCTTCGAGGATCCGGAATACGCCGGCGCGCCGATCGTGATCGCGGGCGACAACTTCGGCTGCGGATCGAGCCGCGAGCATGCCGCCTGGGCCCTGCTCGACATGGGCGTGACCTGCGTGATTGCACCCAGCTTCTCGGACATCTTCTCGGGCAACGCGTTCAAGAACGGTATCCTGACCGTCGCCTTGCCCCAGGACGCGATCGACCGCCTCATGGAGGTCGCCCAGACCGACCCGATCGACATCGATCTGCAGACCCAGTCTGTCACCACGCAGTTCCAGGATCGCTGGAGCTTCGACATCGATCCGTTCCGCAAGCACTGCCTGCTCAACGGACTGGACGAAGTCGGCATGACGATGGCGCAGGGCGATGCCATCGGCGCTTACGAGAGCAAGGCCAAGATCGAGCTGCCGTTCCTGGCAAAGACGCTGGCGACGGCCTGACCAATCCTCTCCCCGGCGGGAGAGGATTGGAGAAAAGCATGGTTGCCCCGCAGCGCCCCCGTCCCTATCGGCGAGGTGCAACCATTCGAGCAGGGGCATGCCGATGACCACATTCGACGACCGCGAGCGCGCCGAAGAGGCCAGCTTCGCCCATGATGCCGAGATGCAGTTCCGCATCCAGGCCCGCCGCAATCGCCTGCTGGGTGAGTGGGCGGCCGATCGCATGAACCTTTCTCTTGCCGAGCGTGACGCCTACGCCAAGGCCGTCGTCCAGGCCGACTTCGAGGAAGCCGGCGACGAGGACGTGATCCGCAAGCTGCTGGGCGACCTCACCAGCGCCGGCGTCGACACCGACGAGGCCGAAGTGCGGGTTGCGCTCGAGGCCAAGCTGGTCGAGGCCCGGCGCATGCTGATGGGCGAGGCCTGAGCCATGGCGATGCCCGCAGCCGAGATCGAGACGCTGATCCGCACCGCCCTGCCCGACGCGCAAGTCACCATCACCGACCTTGCAGGCGACGGCGACCACTACTCCGCGCACGTCGTCTCGTCGGCATTCGTCGGCAAGACCCGCGTCGCGCAGCACAAGCTGGTCTACGAAGCGCTGGGCGGGCGCATGGGCGGCGTGCTCCATGCCTTGCAACTGACCACCGCTGTTCCCAACTGATCATTCGCACATGATGCTGCTTACGCAGCGACAAGGAATAGATTGCCATGACCGACGTGAACAGCCGCATTGGCGAGATCGTAAAGTCCAGCGACGTCGTGCTCTTCATGAAGGGTACGCCGCTGTTCCCGCAGTGCGGTTTCTCCAGCCGCGCGATCGCCATCCTCGATCACCTCGGTGTCGCATATGAGAGCGTCGACGTGCTGCAGGACATGGAAGTCCGTCAAGGCATCAAGTCCTTCTCGGACTGGCCGACGATCCCGCAGCTCTACGTCAAAGGCGAGTTCGTGGGCGGTAGCGACATCATGATGGAGATGTACGAAGCGGGCGAACTGCAGCAGCTGATGGGCGAAGCCGGCGTCGCACGCGCCAGCTGAGGCCACCGCCAACCATGCACCAAAACGGCGCCTTTGGGCGCCGTTTTCGTTTAGGCACCATGCAAGGTCGACGGGTGAGATTTCGCCACTCGACGGCGCAGGGAGCCGTTCGCACGGTGCCTGCCAGCCTACAACGCAAGTGAGAGCTCGGGGAGGCGGGGCCAGGAGACTGGGCGGCCCCGCCTCTAATTCGAGACGTACTCGGGGGTACATCGAACTAAAAGCATAAAGCGTGCCAAATCTCATCAGCCGCAGAAAAGTGCCATTCTTTCAATCCGCTGAGTTCGATCACGACAGCTTGTGTAAAGCGCACCGACACGCCCTCGCCCCCACGATTAGGACGACTGCCACTTGCGCGCCGGACGGCGAGAGGCGACACTTGCGACATGGTTCAGGACAATGCGCAGCGCCCTCCACACGCGGACGACGATAGCGGCGTCCCGGCCGCGACGGTGGTGATCTTTCGCCGCACGCAGGCGGGCCCGCCCGAGCTGCTGATGGTGCAACGCTCCAGCCAGATGCGCTTCGCCGGCGGCGCGGCGGTGTTCCCCGGCGGCAAGGTGGATCCGGGCGATCGCATCCTGGCAGCCCAACTCTGCCGGGGCGAAGACCCAGTGATCGGCGCGGCTCGCATCGCCGCCATCCGCGAGACCTTGGAGGAGACCGGCCTTGCGATCGCCGTGCGCGAGCCGGTTTCCGCGCAGCAAGCGGCTGACGCACGCGCCATGCTGATCGCGCAGGGCCTGCTCGCACCGGTGCTCGACGCGTTCGGCTGGACACTGGAGCCGGACCGGCTGACACTCTACGCACATTGGCGTGCGCCCGTGGAACGCGGGTTCGACACACAATTCTTTGTGCTCGATCTCGGTACCGGCGCGGTCGACATCGCGGTGGATGCTACGGAAAACACCAAGCTGTTCTGGATCAGCGCGGCGCGCGCGCTGGAGCTGGCCGATGCTGGGGAGATCAGCGTGATCTTCCCGACGCGGCGCAACCTTGAGCGCCTCGCGCAGTTCGCCACCTTCGACGATGCTCTGGCGGACATCGCGCACCATCCTGTGCGCAGAATCATGCCCGCTCAGGTCCAGCGGGACGGCGAGACCTGGCTGCAGATCCCCCACGGCCACGGCTATCCGGTCCTGGGACAGCCGTTCGCCACCGCCAAGCGCGGCTGAGCTAGGTCTTCAGGCGGGCTGCGGCTCTCCCTGGACCGGCGAGGCCTTCAAACCGCTCGCTGCATAGAGACCACATAGCACCGCGATGGCGAAGACGATCGCCATGGCCGTGACGGGGATCGCGAACGAGCCGGTCTCACGCGCGATGCGGGCGCCGCCGATCATGGCGCAGGCCATGAACGGTAGCGAAATCACCGTGTTAAGCCCGAAACCGCGGCTGTAGCTTGGCTGGCCGAACGTGTCGCTGATCCCGCGGCCCAGCGCCGGGATTGCGCCCGCGCCATGCATGCCGATCAGGCCGACGATCAGGGCGACCGCGGCGAACGGCGGCTCGGTCAGCAGGAGTGCCCACAGGATCGCGCAGTTAAAAGCAACCAGCGCCAGCGTGCGACCGCCGCCCAGCTTGTCGGCCACCCAGCCGAACAGCACCGACCCGGCGATCCCGACCAGCGACATGATCGAGGCGAGCAGCGCCGATTGCGCGCGCGAGAAGTCCCACGACTGGCCCATCGGCACCAGCAGCGAGCCGAGCATGACCGAACTGGTGATGCTGGCGCAGTTAGCCAGCGACAGCGCCCAGAACTTGGGGCGGCTCAGCAGCTGTCCCACGCTCAGCGAGCCATCGGCGGTGCGCTTCTCGCCAGTGGCGACGGGCGCGACATAGCCCGGCGGGTGATCGACCGTCAGCGCGGTGAGCGGCAGCATCAGAATGGCGCTCACGCCCGCAAGCGTGAGATAAGCGGCCTGCGGACCGTAGTCCGTCAGGAAAGCATTCAAGGTGACCGGCAGCACGGCGATGATGATCGGCAAGTGCACCAGGCCGAGCGCCAGCCCGCGGTTGTGGTTGAACCAGCGAGTCACCAGCGTCGCCGGCCCGATCGAGCCTGCCAGGCTCATCGCCGGGCCGAAGCACAGGCCGTAGGCGGCCAGGTAGAGCGGGTAGCTGTGCGTCAGGCCGAGCACCAGGTAACCGAGCACCGTCAGCACCGCGCCCAGCATCAGCAGCAGGCGCAGCGAGTAGCGGGCGACCAGCACGCCGACGATCGGCGCCAGCGCCGACGAGCCCACCAGCATCAGCAGTATACCGGCTGAGGCTTGCTCGAGCTTGACTCCGAGGCGCCCCTCGACCGATGCGAGCAGAACGCTGAAGGAACCCATGACGGTTCCGATCACGACATTGTGCGAGACGCCGGCGATCAGCCCCATCCGCTTGGCGAGCGGGTGATTGGGCGTATCCACGGCAGGACTTATGGAGCTCAAAGCCACGGCATTCTCCCTTGGCCTCTGCTGGGCCGTATACAACTTGGGAGAGTGTGGCGGCCCTGAGCCGTCGAGGCCAGCCCCTTTTTCGCTGCCGGTGCGATCCTTCGGACGTGCCCGCCAGGTCGCTCGTCAGTCCCGCGTGACCGAGACCTGCGTTCCCAGCTCGTGCAGACGAACCAGGTGGTCGACGATCGGGCCGTAGATGGCGCGATCGAACTCCAGCCCTGCGCAGTCGCCTGCGATCCACCGCACGGTGCCGCCGAGAGCCTCCATACCGTCGGGCCGGATGATGACGCGCGAACCCACGCGGAACATCAGGGTCTCGGTACGGATGCAGCAGCCCTGCGTGGAGATATCCGAGATCTCGCCCGAGTCGCGCAGCCCGTTGGGAGTGCGGCATTGTGCGGGAAGCACGATTGCCCTGCGTTGCGCGCGCCGAGGTATCTCAACAGACATGGCAGGACTATGCCCGCACCTGGTGTATACTTCGTTAAGCGGGCTGCGTCTGATGGCGGGATCGGCACACGTCCGAACCGATCCCGCCAAGCTCTCAGGTGCGACCCAAGAGCCAAGGGCCAGGCGCACGTGAGGGCGTACGCCGGCCACTTTGGACTGTTCTCGATCGGCCAGCCCGGCATCGTAGCGACGCCGGCGCACTGCGTCGCCCCCACAAGGAAGACGACGGCTCGCGGCGAGGGGAAGTCGAGGGAAGCCTCGCGGGCCGATCTGAGAGCGACAGCGGTGTGGCGCACAACGCTGACGCTCGGCAGTCCCGGTCTTGGGGGACATGCCGGGGGCTATGCCCATCCCGGTCCCAGATCAGCGTGATTCCGGTGCGCAGGCCTAGTCGCCAGCATTGCTCCCAGGCACTTGGCCCGGTGTGGATGCCGGAGCCAACTCTGGCTGGGGCCGGAACGGGCCGGTGTAGAGGTGCCCTGCCAGCACCGAATGCAACACGGCAGACGTGCGATCCGATACGCCAAGCTTGCGGAAGGCGCGGCGCACATAGCTGTCGACCGTCTCCGCCGAGATGCCCAGGATCTCGGCGATGACCGAATTGCTCTTCCCCATCGCGATCCAGTAGACGACGTCCAGTTCCCGCTCGGACAGGCGAACGTCGATTGGCTCCTGCGTGTCGATCAGCTCGCAGTAGCGCAGAAACGACATCTGCGCGATCGCATGCGCGGCCGCTGCGCTCTCCTCGCCGATGGACGTGCCTGGCACTGCCGGCAGACCGACGAAGCCGGTCCGGGCGCCGGGTCCGTAAGTGGGCAGCGCCAGTCCATCCTCGAAGCCGAGTTGCGACAGGAACCGGTAGAACGCCTCCTCCTGCTTGCCCGGCGCCTCGATGGTGCGCGCCTCGCTCCACCGCACCGGGCGGCAAAGGCGGAGCGCCAATTCGGGAAGCGGATCCTCATACCGCAGGCGCTCTGGATAGGCTTGCGACCATTCCCCGGCCATGTTGTTGGCACTATGCACCCGGCCGAAGCGCTTGTCGGAAGTTACCGGAGTGACGAAGTAAGCGCGCGGGAACCCGATCGCCGCGAACGCTTCCATCGTCGCCTCGCGCAAGTCGATCACCGATCGCGCGGCGCGAAGTCCCGCCAGCCCTGTGCGAAGCTGCATCAATGTCTCCAGCAGCAAAACTACATGCGCTGCTGCCAAAGCATAGAAGATCGACCTCGCCCGCGCAAACTGTGCAGCCCGCCTGCGGGACTTGCATCCACTGTAAAATGATGAGCCGAGTCGCAGGCCAGAAAACCGCGGATCGGTCCCGAAGCGAGTGGCGCGCCCGACAGGGTTCGAACCTGTGACCCCAAGCTTAGAAGGCTCGTGCTCTATCCAGCTGAGCTACGGGCGCACGCGGCGCCTCCTTTAGCGCGGTTTGGCGATGTCGCAAACGCTGCGAGGGCGAGAGTGCACGGTTGCGATGCGAAGTTCGTCCGCAAGATCGCGGCTGTCCGTGTGCACCTTCAACAAACCCACTAGGCGCGCGCATGCACCCGCGTTACGCTTTGCCGATGAGCGACGAGCAGCTTTCCCGTATCGACGGCCAATCGGGTGCGCGCCGACATTTTCGCTACTTCGACTTCGTGATGACCGGCTTTGTCGTCATCCTCCTGCTCTCCAACCTGATCGGCGCGGCCAAGCAGGCGCAAGTGACGCTGCCGTTGCTGGGCCCGGTGACGTTCGGCGCGGGCGTGCTGTTCTTCCCCGTCAGCTACATCATCGGCGACGTGCTGACCGAGGTATACGGCTACGCCAACGCCCGGCGCTGCATCTGGGCCGGCTTTTTCGCGCTGCTGTTCATGGTCGTCATGAGCGTGGTGGTGGTGAACATCCCGGCCAATCCCGAGTGGGCGCTGGCCTCGTCCACATACAGCGTCGCCGGGCGAGAGGTGACCGCACCCAACCAGGCCGCCTACATGGCGATTTTTGGCCAGACGCCGCGCATCGTCTTTGCCTCGCTGGTGGCGTTCTGGGCCGGCGAGTTCGTCAACTCCTTCGTGCTCGCGCGCATGAAGGTGATGACCTCGGGCAAGCACTTGTGGATGCGTACGATCGGCTCGACGATCGTCGGCGAAGGCGTGGACAGCTTGCTGTTCTATCCGCTCGCGTTCCTCGGCGTTGCAGGCTTCCCGTTGCACCTCATCGCGTCGCTGGTGGTCACCCAATGGCTGATCAAGACGACATGGGAAGCCGTGCTGACGCCGGTCACTTACCTTGTCGTCGGGTTTCTCAAGCGCCGGGAGGGCGTGGACGTCTACGATGAGAACCTGGACTTCTCGCCCTTCGCCAAGGCACGCCCAAAATGAGTTCGCTTGAGCATCGTTTGACCTGGGCCCAGTCGCACAGGTAGGCGGGCGCCACGATGGCGCTCGACCGCATCCTGCTGACCGATTTCCGAAACCACCGCGACACGCAGGTGGAGGGCACCGCACAGTTCAACCTGCTGGTCGGCGAGAATGGCGCCGGCAAGACCAATGTGCTGGAGGCGATCTCCCTGTTCGCTCCGGGCCGGGGCCTGCGCCGTGCGAGCTTGGCCGACATGCCCGCGCAAGATGGCCGCGGCGGCTTCGCTGTCAGCGCCGACCTGGCCTCGCGAGGCGAGCCGGTGCGGCTCGGTACGGGCGTGCCGGCCGAGCGCCCCGGACGGCGGCTGGTGCAAGTGAACGGAGCTGAGGCGCCGGCGGTGCGGCTGGCGGAATGGCTCTCGATCGGGTGGCTGACACCCGCGATGGACCGGCTGTTCTCCGAGAGTGCCGGCGGTCGTCGGCGCTTCCTCGACCGGCTGGTACTGGCCCTGCGCCCCGGACATGCCGGTCACGCGACGCGGCTGGAGAGCGCCCTGCGCGAACGCAACAACATGCTGTCCGACGAGCGGGCGCCGGATCCCCGCTGGCTCGACGCCATCGAGAAGCAACTGGCGGAGGCCGGCGCCGCCGTGGCGCAAGGCCGGCGCGAGACGGTGGAGGCGCTGGACGATCTGCTCGCGCAATTGCCGGCGTCGCCATTCGCTCGGCCTTCGCTTACCTACCGCGCCGGCGGGCCTGACGAGCCCGGCGCTCTCGCCGCGGCCTTGCGAGAGGGTCGTGCTCGCGACCGCGCGGCGCAACGGACACTCACCGGCCCGCATCGCGACGAGCTGGAGGTACGCCTGGCAGCCAAGAACCAGATGGCGGCCGAATGCTCCACGGGCGAGCAGAAGGCGATGCTGATCGCGATCGTGCTGGCTCACTCGCAACTGCTGGAAAGTGCGGGCGAGCGGCGGCCTCGGCTGCTGTTGCTGGACGAAGTCGCGGCGCACCTCGATCCGCTGCGCCGTGAAGCGCTGTTCGAGCGCCTGCGCGCGGGAGCGGCGCAAGTATGGCTCACCGGCACCGAGACGCAGCCTTTCTCCGCGATCCTGCGCGAGACTTCGGTGTGGCACGTCGAAGGCGGCAAGGTGGTGCGGCGGGATTGAGCGGTTGGGCGTGATCGACACCCCTTCCCTTTCACCCTCTCCCCTTGAGGGGAGAGGTAGCGAAGCTTGCCGCGATAGCGGCTAGCGCAGCTTGGAGAGGGGTTTCCGATGGTCGAGAGGGCAGAGACCCCTCTCCAACTCCGGCTAGCCAGCAAGCTGGCAAGCCTTCGTATCCTCTCCCCGTTCGGGGACAGGGCAAGTCTCCTCAGCGCCGAAGTTCCCGTCTCGGCAGCGCCTCTGCCACATCGTCGACAGTGGCAGCCACCATCTCCTCGATCCCTAGCGCAGTCGGATGCGCGCGGTCGGGCTGCACCAGGTCCGGCTTGCCCTGCAGCGGCTGCAGGAAGAAGGGGACGAGCGTGGCGCCGTACTTGTGCGCCAGGCTGGGATAGATCGGGTTGAAGTCACGCGCATAGTCGGCGCTCAGCGCGGGCGCGGCGAGCATGCCGAGGAGCACGACCCGCACCTTTCGCCGCTGCAACGCGGCCAGAATCGCATCCAGGTTCGCGCGCGTCTCGGCGGGGGCGCGGCCTTGCAGCATGTCGTTACCGCCCAGGCTGACGATCACCAGATCGGGGCGGACCGGCTGCGCATCGAGCGTGCGCTCCAGCCGTCGCAAGCCTTGCTGAGTAGTCTCGCCCGAAACGCCCGCATTGGCGATCCGTGCGTTGACGCCGCGCGCGCGCAGCGCCGCCTCCAGCTTGGCCGGATAGCTTTCGCCCTCGTGCAGCCCGTAGCCCGCCAGCAACGAGTCTCCGAACGCCAGGATCGGTCGCTCGGGCCCCATCACCGGGATCGGCACTGGCTGCTCGAGCGGGTCGGCGGTGTTCTGCGGCGCGGGCTCCTTGCCGCTGCCGCACGCTGCCACCGTGCAGGCGATGACGAGCGCTACAGCGATCCGGCCGATTGCACCGGACGCGTGTGTCAGGCGAAGACCTGGGAGCTGGCGGGATCCTTCGGATCGGATCCGAAGCGATTGGGTCCTGCCGTTCCAGGCAGCAGCATGAGCACCAGGAAGGCGATGCCCACAAGCGAGCCGACCAGCGGGATGAACGAGAGCACGACCACGCCCAGATACCACCACCCGCTCATGTCGCGATCGTGCAGCCGGCGCACCGTCACTGCCAGCGTCGGGATGAGCGTTGCGAGCCAGTAGAGCAGGAGCAGCAGGCCGGCGCCTCCGAAGAACAGCGAACCGATGAGGCCGACCGGATCGGAACCCCCATTCTGCAGCGCGGATAGCGACACGCCGGTTCCGATCATGATCCCGCCGATCACCGCATAGACAATAAGGTTGAACAGTCCGAAAGCCCAGAACTCCATCCGGCGCGACCTGCCGTTCAAATCAGCATAGCGCCGAAACGGCAGGAACATGTACTCCAGCATACCCAATCTCCCTGTTCTTTGCCGTCACGGCACGGCTGCAATGCACAAACCGGTCGGGAGTGCCCGTCGCGTTCGTCCGCACCCGCGCTTGCCCCGCGCGGACACTTCGAGTAAGGGCGCGCGGATTGTGCGGTGCAGCGAAGCGCCGCCCCCTCGTTAACGACCTACCCGATCCTCGAACTTACAGGCCTATCATGTCAGCCCCGCTTCCGCTGCGCAATATCGCGATCATCGCGCACGTCGACCATGGCAAGACCACGCTCGTCGACCAGCTTTTCCGCCAGTCCGGCACCTTCCGCGACAACCAGCGCGTCGAAGAACGCGCGATGGATTCGAACGATCTCGAAAAGGAGCGCGGGATCACGATTCTCGCGAAGCCGACCTCGATCGAGTGGAATGGCTATCGCATCAACATCGTCGACACCCCCGGCCACGCCGACTTCGGTGCCGAAGTGGAGCGCATCCTCTCGATGGTCGACGGCGTGATCCTGCTCGTCGATAGCTCGGAAGGCGCGATGCCGCAGACCAAGTTCGTCACCGGCAAGGCGCTGGGCCTGGGCTTGAAGCCGATTGTCGTGGTCAACAAGATCGACCGTCCCGACGGCCGCCACGCCGAAGTGCTAGACGAGGTATTCGACCTGTTCGTCAGCCTTGATGCCAATGACGAGCAGCTGGACTTCCCGACGCTCTACGCTTCGGGCCGCAACGGCTATGCCAGCACCGATCCCGACGCGCGCGAAGGCACGCTGACGCCCCTGTTTGAAAAGATCGTCGAGCACGTTCCGGCGCCTGAGGCCGACGTCGATGGCCCGTTCAAGTTCCTGGTGACGCTGCTCGATCGCGACAACTTCCTCGGCCGCATCCTGACCGGCAAGGTCCAGTCGGGCCGCATCAAGCTGAACGACCAGATCCGCGCCCTCGACAACGACGGCAACGTCGTTGAGACCGGCCGCGCCTCCAAGCTGCTCGCCTTCCACGGCCTGGATCGCATCCCCGTCGAGGAAGCCAAGGCCGGCGACATCATCTCGATCGCGGGCCTGACCACCGCCACGGTGTCGAACACGATCGCCGATCCGAGCGTAACCGATCCGCTCCACGCGCAGCCGATCGATCCGCCGACGCTGTCGATGCGCTTTGCCGTCAACGATTCGCCGATGGCGGGCCGTGAAGGCAGCAAGGTGACCAGCCGCATGATCCGCGACCGCCTCGCGCGCGAAGCCGAGACCAACGTCGCCATTCGCGTCACCGAAAGCGCCGACAAGGACAGCTTCGAAGTCGCCGGCCGTGGCGAGCTTCAGCTGGGCGTCGTCATCGAGACGATGCGCCGCGAAGGCTTCGAGCTGGGCATCAGCCGCCCGCGCGTGCTGTTCGGTGAAGACGCGAACGGCAAGAAGACCGAGCCGTACGAGACCGTGGTGATCGACGTGGACGACGAGTACTCGGGCACGGTCGTCGAGAAGATGAACATCCGCAAGGGTGAGATGACCGACATGCGTCCGAGCGGTGGCGGCAAGACCCGCATAACCTTCTCGGCACCCTCGCGCGGCCTGATCGGCTACCACGGCGAGTTCCTGTCGGACACCCGCGGCACCGGCATCATGAACCGCCTGTTCGAGAAGTACGACGCGCACAAGGGTCCGATTCCGGGGCGCAAGAACGGCGTCCTGATCTCCAACGGCGCCGGCGAAGCGAACGCCTATGCGCTCGGCCCCTTGGAAGAGCGTGGCGTGTTGTTCGTCGGCGTCGGCGAGCCGCTCTACGAAGGCATGATCATCGGTGAAAACGCCAAGCCCGACGATCTTGAAGTGAACCCGATGAAGTCCAAGCAGCTGACGAACTTCCGTTCGACCGGCAAGGACGACGCCATCCGCCTGACGCCGCCGCGCGTGATGACGCTGGAGCAGGCGATCGCCTACATCGACGACGACGAGATGGTCGAAGTCACGCCGAAGTCGATCCGCCTGCGCAAGGCGATTCTCGATCCCAACGAGCGCAAGAAGGCCAGCCGCAAGAAGGACGCTGCGTAAGCCTCAACCACGCTTCCTCATCCCCGCACAGGCGGGGATCGATCTCCGGGGCTAACAGAAAGCGCCAGCGGCGGGGTTAAACCCACTGCTGGCGCTTTCTTGTTGGGATCGCGAGGTGCCGTTTGGCTGAACCCCGGCGAGTTGGGCTAAGTCACGGAATCAATCCCCGCCTGCGCGGGGATGACGAACAGACGGTGAGATCGAGGGGCGACCTCCTTGGCCGCCCCAAACTCCATGTCAGGCAATTTCGGATAGGTGTGCCGGCTGGTTGCCGCCGCCGCTGCTGCCGCGATCGTAGCGGCCGAACTCCTCGGCGTAGCGCTTCGTCATGGCTTGCTGCTTTTCCAGCGGCACGTTCTGGATCACGTCGGGGAACCAGCTGCTCTCTTCCTGGTAGACGTGCTGCAGCACTGCGCCCTGGATGTGCTCCAGCTTGTCCCGCCACTCCTGGCTCATCGGGTCGAGGTTTTCGAGGATCGCCATGTTGATCTTGGCGGCAGCTTGCTCCTCGTATGCCATGGTCGCGCGCGCCTTGCTGCTGCCCTCGACGAGAGAGGGGTAGATCACCGCCTCTTCGGCATTGGCATGGGCCATCAGGATGCCGCCCAACTCGGTAGCGGCGGCGCGGCGCTCCCCGGCCCCGGCGGCGTTAAGCGCCTGGCCGAAAGCGGATTCGATCTGGCGGTGGTGGTCGAGGATCTGGCCGAGCCAGTCATCGCCCTGAGACAATTGCTCGGCCTTGCGGCGAGCCTCGGCACGGTCTTCCTGCGAGGCCATCGGTGTGACGGCGGCGGCAATCTTATCGAGAAGGGACATCGGCGTAACTCCGTGTTTTGCAGTCCCTTACTAAGCGCCTGCCAAGCTCTGCCCGTTCCGCACCGCTCTGCGGATGAACGCACATGCGCACCGTTCTGACTGACCGGCATAAGCTTCAAAGTGCCTGGTGAAGACGGGTCTCAGGAAGGATCACGCCAGGTTGTTCATAGCCGAGGCGACAAAGCTGAACAATCGCTGCAGCGTCCGTCCCGCAGCAGTTCAGTTTACGTCCGCTAGAACAACATCAACGAACCGACGTGCGCACCGCCAGAGTTTGGCTCCGCCTCCGTCGGCTCAGGAGATTGGACATGAACATCATCCACAAGGGCGTCCTTGCTTCGACCCTCGCCGCCAGTGCCATCGTCTCAACCGCGTCGCCTGCCATGGCCCGCGACTACTATCGCGATCGCGGGGACAACACAGCGGCAGTGGCGATCGGCGCCGGTATCATCGGCCTTGCCGTCGGCGCGATTGCAGCCTCGAGCAACCACAACGATCGCTATTACGACCGCCGCTACTATCGCAATGGCGACGGCTACTATCGTGACAACCGGTCGTACTATCGCAACGACCGCTACTATGACCGCTCGCGCCGCTATGACTCGCGCGACTGGAACAACCGCAGTCGCTATGACGATCGCTACTACGGTCGCCGCGGGTACTGAGTTCGTCAAGCCGTCAGGCGGCTACCCCTTGCACGTCTGATCGGCAAAACTGGCGCCCGGTTCGTAAGAGCCGGGCGCCTTTTTCGTGCTGGTGCCGGAACTTAGAAGTGGAAACCGACCGTCGCGCGCAGCGAGTGGTAGTCGAAATCCTTGTCCGCGACCTTGATGTTGGTGCCACCGGCGCCGCCGATCAGGAACGGGTTGTTTGCCGGCGCGGTACCCCGGCCCACGGACACGTTGTACTTGTTGTCCTTGTAGCGGTTGTACAGGTACTCGACACCCAGACTGACGTTGTTGGTCACCATGATCTCGCCGCCGCCGCCGGCCTGCCAGCCGAAGCGGGTCTTGCCATCGCGGTTCTCGTCGAACGAGTTCAAGCCGTTGGTGGTGAGGAAGCGGTGGTTGATCTTCGCCAGGCTGGCACCACCGGTGACGTAGAACAGCGCTCCGCCGCCAGGCGTGTAGCCGGCGCGCAGGCGGGCAGCGACGCTGTAGTCCAGCTTGCGCTCGACCGTGTAGCTCGCGGGCGTAGTGCTGAAGCCCGTGGCGCGGTCGATCGACTCGTTCTTGCTGCCTTCGATCAGGCCGCCCAGAACGAAGTTGTTCATGCGGCGATCGTAGCCGATGCGCCCGCCGTACTCGAGGCCGTCCTTGTCTCCGCGGCACCCGTCGGCGGCGCGCGCCGAGTTCGCACGGCCGTTGCAGAACCCGGGCGAGAAGGCGTTGGCGCCGGCGGCGGTGGTGACGGTATCGTCATAGCGGCCATCGCCATCGTTATCGAACACCAGACCCCGGCCATTGTAGTTGCCGTTCGCCGCGGTGCCGACGAAGCCGCCGATATAGGGGCCATCGAAGTGGGCATCGCGATCCTGGGCCATGGCCGGGACAGCAGCGAGGGCGGCCAGCCCGAATGCGATGGCCGTCATTGTCGAACGTGCGTGCATGTTGTCGTTCCTATGTAAACTTAACGGATGTGAACCTTCCCTCGCCCGCATAAAGTCGCGGAATGCAGGCAAGTTGCCGCCCCAAAGGGCATTTTGAGGAACCTGTGACATCCGCGCCACGTTCGCTCTGGCAGGCCCGCTATCAGGGTTAAGACGTGGTTCAGCGCCAACCTGCTGAATGGATCATCTCGAATGTATCGAGGCGCCCGCCGATTCCGCCGTACTTGGCAGGCTCCGGAAGGGAGTACCAATGAAGACGTTTTTCAAGACTTTGGGCGTGACGGCGGCGCTGGCTGCGACTTCGCTTGGCTTCGTGCAGAGTGCCGAGGCACGTGACCGCTGGGGCCGTCGAGGCGGCGGAGACGATGCCGCCATCGCCATTGGTGCCGGCATCATCGGCTTGGCCGTTGGCGCCGCAATCGCGGACCGTGGCGATGGCCGGTACTACGACCGGCGCTACTATGACAGCCGGCGGTACGTGACCGTGCGCGGTCGTCCTGGATATTACTACTACTACGACAATGCCCCACGTCGCTATTATCAGGACCGCTACTTCGGCCGCCAAGGCTATTACGGGTACGGGTATGGTAATGGCTACTACGGCAACCGCTGGGACCGTGGCTATGGTCGGGGCAACTGGGACCGTCGCGGGTACGGCAATCGCGACTGGGATCGCCGGGGCGACTGGCGCGGAGACCGTCGTGGCTGGGATGGCCGTGATCGGGACGGGCGCGGTTGGGACCGCGGCGGTCACGGCGACTGGCGTCGATAGGAATGGCGGGGCTCGGGCACGCGCCTGAGCCCCCTCCTCAACTCGCCGTTCCTGCCTGGCTGGCTCTGTCGTAAATCGCAGCCTCGCCAAGCGCAACGCGCAAGGCTATGGGCAGCCGACCATGGACACTGCCGACCTGCGCATCGCCCTGTTTTCGGGCAATTACAATTATGTTCGGGACGGAGCGAACCAGGCACTTAATCGCCTTGCGGGCTACCTGCTCGACCAAGGCGCGGCGGTGCGGATCTACTCGCCGACAGTTGCGAACCCCGCGTTCGAGCCGACCGGCGATCTGGTCGGCGTACGGGCGCTGCCCATCCCGGGCCGGGGTGAATACCGCATGCCGCTGTGGCTGCCGCGCAAGGTGCGCAAGGACCTCAGGGACTTCGCGCCCAATGTGGTGCACGTCTCCTCGCCCGACCCGGTCAGCCACGAGGCAGTGAGCTGGGCACGCAAGCATGAGCTGCCCGTGCTCGCCTCGGTGCACACGCGGTTCGAGACCTATTTTCGGTATTACAACATGGCTTGGGCAGAGCCACTGATGGAGGCGTTCCTGCGTCGCTTCTATCGCCGCTGCGACGCCCTTGTCGCCCCGTCCGAAAGCATGGCGCAAGTGCTGCGCGAGCAGCGGATGAACTACGACATCACGATCTGGTCGCGCGGTGTCGACCGCGAGGTGTTCAATCCCGACGTGCGCTCGCTCGAGTGGCGGCGCTCGCTCGGCATCGGCGACGACGAGATTGCGATCGGCTTCCTGGGGCGCCTGGTCATGGAGAAGGGCCTCGACGTCTTCTCGGACACCATCGACGCCCTTCGTCGGCGCGGCGTGCCGCACAAAGTGCTGGTGATCGGCGAAGGCCCTGCGCGCGAGTGGTTCGAGAGCCGGTTGCCGGGCGCCGCGTTCGTTGGCTTCCAGGCGGGCGCTGACCTCGGCCGCGCCGTCGCCAGCATGGACGTGCTGTTCAACCCCTCTGTCACCGAGACGTTCGGCAACGTCACTTTAGAGGCGATGGCGTGCGCCCTGCCCGTCGTCGCCGCGGCCGCGACCGGGAGCGAGAGCCTGGTCGAGGACCACGTCTCGGGCCGCCTCATCCGGCCCGGCGCAGTGCACCAGTTCGCCGAGGCACTGCGCGGCTATGTCGAGAACGCCGAGCTGCGTGCCCGCCATGGCGCTGCCGGCGAGCGCCGCGCGCTGGACTTCAGCTGGGACCGGATCAACCAGGCCGTCGCCGATACCTACCTGCGTCTGGTCCGCCGCAAGCCTGGGCGCGGTTAAGGCCGCCGGCCCCACCCTCTTCCATGATCTTCGGGCTCAACCCAACGCCCTGACTCAGAACCTTTAGTTCACGCCTACCCCCACCTCGCGCTTGGGCGCATCTTTGACGCTGTCGCCGCACATCCGGCACATAGTCGGTGAACTACTCGGTACGGCAAGGTTGTTGCTTCGGACCGAGGCGAGGCGCCCGCTCGGCTCGGTCCAGCCAAGGCCGCGTTCAACCAAGAGCACTCGGCCGTCATGGTTTCTTGAAGTGGGTCGTTGTAATTTCACGTTTTACATGCCCGCAACAAGGTCACGGTAAAGCAAAGACAGCCGTTTGATCCATTTCGCGCCTAGAAGCGCGTTGCCGCCGCGACAATTAGTGATACCGTTGTGCACTGCTGCGAATCAGATCACTCCGGGGGGAAGTGCTCATGAAGCTTTGGCTTGCCATCGCGATACTTGGCGCGATCTATGCCGTCATTCACGTCTTGCTGATACCCGCGATCGAGCGGAACTGGCTGGCGATGAGCAATGGCAAGAAATACGCGAAAGCCGGCACCATCGCAGCGCTCGAGACACTCCGGGATTTCCTCAAGATCGCGCTGATCGTGTTCGTAGCCGCGTTCGTGATCCTGAGTGTGGTCACGCTCGTCTCGCCGGCATTCGGCGGCACGCTGCTGCAGTGGACCTACCACGCCGTTTCGACGCTGAACGACGTCATCTCGCCCATGCGTGACTTCCTGGGCGGCCTTGTGTTGTGGATCGCGCTCGCCGCCCTGTTCTGGGCAGCCTGGCGCATGCGCAAGGGCGGCATCACCGCGGCACTCGAAGCCGAACGGCACCGCCAGATCGACGCGCTGTTCGCCGACGATGCGCAGTTCGAGGATCTGCCACCCTCTTCGGACATGGATGTTGTCGCCGGCAATATCGCCACGGTCGATGCATTGATGGCGCAACTTCAGGATGCCGGGGGGCCGGAAGCGTCCGCCAAGCTGAAGCAGCTTGAAACCATGCGCGACCAACTGGTGACGCAGTACACCTACATGGACGTCGATCGCCGTATCGACTTGTCGTCCGTGCCGATCGACGAGGCTGAGCCGGGTCCGGGCATCTGGGCTCGCCTGCGCCTGGGCCTGTTCAGCAAGGGCATGCAATCAACGCTGGGCGGCACCGGCAAGTTGCTCAAGCGAGTGGGCACATCCGCTGCCTGCCTGCTCGTCGTCGGCGTCAGCGCGCCCGTCCTCGCCGCTAGCGGGATCATCCCCACACTCGGCTCGATCAACGACCTGCAGGTTTACCGCACGCAAGCGCTGGCGCAGGAAAGCCTTAAGCAGATCGCCCGCGTTGCTGCATCAAAGCCTCCCGCACCTCAACAAGACGAGCAGGAAGAGCCCGACGCTGCTCCGGGCGCTGTATCGCCCTATCGCGTCGCGGCGCAGCAGTTCGCGCATTCGCTTGCCGGATCGTCCGACTTCCGCTCCTCGCTTGCGCACGCCCAGCCGGATCTTGGCAACGCCCCTGCCGCATTGCGCGATGCCGATCGCGTTGTTGAGGAAGTGGCGATCCGCGACGCCTTGCTGCGCGAGTTCTCCGCCAACTCGTCCGAGCGCGCTGTCGCCCTGCGCGGAGTGGGCTTCGGCGACTTCGATGCCATGCCGCCGGAGGCGCGCCAGCGCTACGGCGCCTTCCGCGAGCACGTCGCTCGAGAGGCCTCGGCGCCGCGCCAGGATGCGGTGGTCGACCGGCTGGAGCAGTGGCTGCGCGCCAAGGCCGATGCTTCGCCGCGGTTCAAGAAGCGGCTGTTGGCTGGCGTCGCCTTGTTCCAGCAGCCGGCGACGCTGGGCGACATGTTCAGCACGGTGGTCGACGAAGTGCTGTCGGATTCGATCAAGGCCGCGCTGCCCGATCCGGGTGCCCCCGGCCTGTTCGCGGACAAGGCGTTTGGCGCGGGTGAGGATGGCTTGAACACCGCAAGCTCGCGCATGGTCCAATCCAAACTGACCGACTTCCTCAACGACATCGAAGCGGGCAAGCCCTACGCCAAGGCTATCGAAGGCGTGCGGAGCGGCCGCAGGGTTCCTGCCTACTTCCTGCGGTCTGAGGCGCCGGCCGTGCATGCGCGACTGGCGCAAGCGGATGACAGCGTCACGCGCATCGCCGCCACCGCAAACGACCTGCACCCCAGCCTGCAGGCGGCCGACAACCCGAAGGCTGCGGTCCGCGTCGAGCAGGCAGTGGTGCGCCTTCAATCGGCGGCGTCAGGATCTGCGCCGGCGCTGCGTCAGGCGCTCGAGGGCTCGGCCGGATCATACGAGGACCTGTTTCCGGGTCGTGCCCAGGCGATGAACGAGTCGCCGCTCGGCAAGGCACTGTCGAAGGTGTTCAGCTACTCCGTGGAGATGCCGGCCACGGTGTCGAATGCGGTGTCCGGCCTGGCCGACATCGCGGATTTCGCCAATTTCGGAGGCTCGGGAGCGAAGCGAGCTTCCGCTGGCGCCTCGCGCAGCTTCGCGCGGCTGATGGGGTCGGTGCGAGTCGGCGGAGTGCTGATCGGCTCGACACCAACAAAGGGCGCCCCGTTGCAGGTGCAGGACATCGTCTGGCAGTCGCAAGGCCGCGATGTCGCAATCAGCCTCCTCCAAAACGGCCGCATCGTGCCGATCGGCAAATTCGATGGCGAGATGGTCCAGCAGGCGCTCGCCTATGCAGCAGATGAGCGGCCGACCACGGTGACGATGACGTCGGGACCACTGATGCTGGGCATGTTGCGCGTCCACATCCATCCCGCGCTGCTCGACTCCGAACTCGGCTGCGAGATGATGGAGCTCGACCGCTTCGTCGATACCGCGACGTCGGACTGGGAGCCGCGTGAGGAATGGTCGACGATGGCCGAGACGCAACTGGCCGTCTACAACGGCGCCGCTGGCGACCGCGACAGGCTCGATAACCTGGATGTTCCGTTCGAGACAGCCGTCAACCAGGCATTCCCCAGCAGCTGGAACGCCGCCGATCCCAAGATGTCGTTGTTCGCGCACGATCCGGAGCGCTTCGACGGCGCCTTGGTCAAGCGCATGGGCGAATGCCGTTCGCAGTTGGGCCAAGGCCATAAGGCGTACATGACCTGCGTCGGTTCGCCGGTCGACCCGCTGCGCTATCCCTCGCAGCCATACGCCGTCTGGAGCGGAGTGCGCGAGGCATCCTATCCGCTCTCGCTCGACAGCTTACGCTATGGCCCCTCCGCAAATCGGCTCCGCTTCATGCTCCAGGTCGCCTTCGAGCGCCAGCCGCCGTGCGACGACGAAGCCTGCGAGAACATGGCTCCGGGTACGCCCTGGGAGTTCCCGGCGATCGCCTCGGGCCTGAGCGAACGTACGCTGAGCTTTGCGCATGGGAACGCGTCGGCCGCGCGCATCCTGGCGCGCGCCGATCGCTTCACGGCATTGCAGCGCCTGTTCCGTGTCGCCTTGTCAGGTGGGCTCGGCGACGGGTTTCCGCGGCATCGCCTGATCGCGCTGATGCAGGATGCGGCGAAAGCCGATCCGATCGATCCGGTCACCACCCCGGACTGGAACCAGTCCCGCGAGAGAGCGCTCCAGCTGCTGGCTCTCCTCCGCAAGGAACCTTCAGACAACGAGATCGCTGCCGCCCGGCTCGAATACATCGAAAGCGTCGCTCAGCCCGACAGCGGCGAGCGTTTCTCCGGAGGCGATACCTGCAAGGGCGGTGCGTACGCGCTGCACTGACCGGGTGAAGTGCTCAGCGCAAAGGCAACGTCGCGTCGCCAGGACACCGAGGATGCGCCTGTGCGGCTCATGCGAAACGCCATGCCGATCGAGGCAGCAGTGCTCGCAAGGTCCATGGTGCCGGCTACAGGATTCGAACCCGTGGCCCCCTGATTACAAATCAGGTGCTCTACCAACTGAGCTAAGCCGGCCGCTGGTGGATGCGGTGCCCCATACAGCGGGTATGGGGCACCGGTCCAGACCGGAAACGCGCGCGTTAGAAAACCGCGCGGGGTTCCGGTTCGTTCATCATCGTCTGGCGGATCAGCGGGATCGGCGCGCCGCCAAAGCCCAGGAAGGTGTCGTGGAACTGCTTCCACGCCGCCTTGCCACCGCGGGTCGCGGTCCAATCATCGCGCAGCTTGCGGATCATCAGCTTGCCCAGCGTGTAGTTGAGGTAGGCCGGATCGTAGGTGCCGCGCGCGGCCTGCTGCTCGGCGGTGCCTTCGACCTGATAGCACTCGTTCTGGAACATCGCCTGAGACTGCGCCTGGGTCATGCCGCGGGCATGGAGGCCGATTGCAGACAGGAAGCGGCAGTCCCGCAGCAGCGCGTTGGAGATCTGGCCGACGTGGACGCCGGGATCGCCGTTGCCGTATCCGGCATCCCACATCATCTCCTCAGCGTAGTGCGCCCAGCCCTCTGCGTAAGCGTAAGGCACGAAGATGCGCGCGATCCACGAAGGCGCGCGGTTCGAGTGCAGGAACTGCAGGAAGTGCCCCGGCATGACCTCGTGCACGCTGGTGAACAGCAGGTCGTTCTTGCCCGGAATGTAGTCCAGCTGCTTCTGCTTCGACCACGCCGGGTCGGGCGGTGAGATGTAGAAGATCGACGGGATGCCCTTCTCGTACGGCCCCGGCGGATCGATGTAGGCGCTGTTCTGTCTGTTGTAGGGCGGACTTTCGCGTACGAGCGCCTGTTCGGTGCCGGGGATGGTCACGATGTCCTTGGCACGCACGAAGGCGGTGAGCTCGGGGATCTGCTTGCGCGCGGCCTCTACCGGACCGTCCGCAGGCTTGTCGGCGTTCAGCTTGTCGAAGCACTGCGGGATGGTCTTGCCGGGCGCGTACTTCGCGCAGGCGAGCTTCAGTGCATCCTGGTTGCGCTTGAGGTCTGCGCGGCCGATCGCCTCCACTTGGTCGAGCGGCAAGTCGACCAGTTCGGTCTCCTTGAGCATGCGCGAGAACAAGTCCGCGCCGAGCGGGAAGTCCTGCGTGGCGGTGGCCTGCTGGCCCTTGAGCCAGGTGGCGAGGTCCGCCATCGCCTGACCGGCCTTCTCCGAAGAAGCCTTGAACTCGGCCTGTAGCGCGGGGTCCTTGACGTCGGCGAATGCGGTGCGCGCATCTCCGCGATAATACTCGGCGAAACCGCCGAAGCCGGAGATACCGTGCTTGATGAAACTGGCGGGCAGCGGCGTGCGCAAGTTGGCGCGGATGTTGGCGGCGGCCGCGGGGATCGCGTTGAAGAACGAGATCATCGCGCGCATGCGGGTCGGCTTGTCGGCGTACTCGCGGCTGACGTAAACGTTCGGGTCCAGGCCGCCGTCGATGTACCAAGCCGGGTTGCGATGCGGCCGGTCTGCCTCGGCGATCCAGAACAGCTCACGCCGAGTGTAAGCGACCAGGTTGTCGCGCTCCATCGCGTCCTGCGCCGAAAGTCCGGTGTAGGCGCCGGCGTCGGTCACCACAGAGCGCAGGAAGGCCACGCGGGTGGCAAGGCCGGCATCGCTCCAGTCGGGCAACTTGCCGTCGAAGCGGTGATCGCCCTGGTAGATCGCGGTGGCGGGGTCGAGCGCGAACCAGCGGTCGATCGTCGCCTGCACGAAGTCCTTCCACGCGAGCCGGTTGGCAGCTGGCGCCACCGGTGCCTCGGCGCTGGCATTTGGCGGCGGCACTTGCGCGGTCGTGCAAGCGCCGAGCGTTAGGCAGGCGATGCCGGTCAGCAGGATGGTTCTGGTTCTCATTGGCGGCCCCTTCGTAAACGCGCGAAGGGGTGCCCACGTGTGCGGACACCCCCTCCCGCCTGCGAGTGTGGTCTAAGCCGCGCCGAACGTCCACCCCTCGGTGCGCGCGATTTCGCGAGTGAGTTCGGGAGGGTGCCAGAGAGTGTGATCGTCAGCATGCCGTCTCAGCCACGCGGAAGTGAGCAAGGCGTCCGAGCTGTGGTCGTCGATGCCGCCGGTTAGGCCGGTCGGCGGCGAACCGAGTTGCGTCAGCGCGGCATCGAGTGAGGCGCCGTCGCGGATCTTTGAGCGTGCGGCGGTGCGGCTTGCGGCCAGGGCGGCGATGGTGGTGTAGATCTCGACGATCACGGAGCCGGTGGCGGGCAGCTCAAGGCCATCGACCGGCCAGACGAACACGCGGCCGTTCAGCTGGTGCAGCAGGCGCATACCGGTGAGACTCGACTTGCCTACTTGCGCCGCTCCGATGAGATTGAAGTTGCTATATGGCTTGCACCCTGCCCGCTCCTGCGCGGTTTCGGTCAGGCGGAAGCGGCCGCGGCGATGTGTCGCTTGGGCGAGGTGGAACGCCGCGCCCTCCCGCCCGCCGTGGCGGCGAAAGTAGGCGCTGAGCTGCGGGTGGTCGACGAAGCTGGACGCGGCAAGGTGCGGGTCTGAAGCGCAGGTCTCGTCGATAAGGCGCCATAGGGCATGCGCATCGTGCGGGCTGTCGGCCCAGCCCGGGAAGAAGGCGGCGGCGTCGGCGTGCGGGAGTGATACGCCCAGGTCCATGCCAACCAGGGTGTCGGGCGGGAGGCTGTCGCGCAGGTAGTCGAGCACGGCGGCGCGCGACCAGTGGCGGTGGTCGGGTGGGCTTAACAATTGCGGCGCTTCGCCGGTGGCCGAGCATAGGCCGAGAGCGATGCCGGCCTGGCGCTCCCCGGCTGCACCAGACCAGTCGATCGCGAGGAAGTGGGAGAAGCGATTAGGCGGCATCAACCTTCAACTGCGCCAGCCGACCTCCCGTGGTGTGAGTAGTAACGAACAAGAGGATCAATCCCCCCGCCGCTCGCGCCGCTTCTTGTCCCACCATTCCATGCGCTCGATCACCTGGCGCTCGAAGCCGCGCGCGACCGGCTTGTAGTAGGCCTGCGGCTGCATCTCCTCGGGCCAGTAGTCCGCGCCGGAGAAACCGTCGTCCGTGTCGTGGTCGTAGGCGTAATCCTTGCCATAGCCGATGTCCTTCATCAGCTTGGTCGGCGCGTTGAGGATGCTGGCGGGCGGCATCAGCGAACCGGTCTCGCGAGCGGACTTGAAGGCGGCCTTTTGCGCCACATAGGCCGCGTTCGACTTGGGTGCGGTGGCGAGATAGAGGCAGGCCTGGACGATCGCCAGCTCGCCTTCGGGAGAGCCCAGGAATTCGTACGCATCCTTGGCGGCAAGGCACTGCACCAGCGCCTGCGGGTCGGCGAGGCCGATGTCCTCGCTGGCGAAGCGCACCAGGCGGCGCAGCACGTAGAGCGGCTCCTCACCAGCGGTCAGCATTCGCGACATGTAGTAGAGCGCGGCCTGCGGGTCCGAACCGCGCAGCGACTTGTGCAGCGCCGAGATCAGGTTGTAGTGCCCCTCGCGGTCCTTGTCATAGACCGCCACACGGCGCTGCAGAAACTGGCCGAGCGCGGCGGGATCGAGCGGCTCGGGCAGCTTGGCGGCATAGAGCGTCTCGGCCTGGTTTAACAGGAACCGCCCATCGCCATCGGCCGAGGCGACCAGTGCCTCGCGCGCCTCCGTGGTGACGGGCAGCGGTCCTTCCAGGCCTTCGGCGCGGGTCAGCAGTGCCTCCAGTGCGATGGCGTCGAGCCGATGCAGGATCAGCACTTGCGCGCGGCTGAGCAGCGCGGCGTTCAGCTCGAAGCTGGGGTTCTCAGTGGTGGCGCCCACCAGCGTCACGGTACCGCGCTCTACATAAGGCAGGAAACCGTCCTGCTGCGCGCGGTTGAAGCGATGGATCTCGTCCACGAACAGCAGGGTGCGCTGCCCCGCCTTGGCCGCGGTGTCGGCTTCGGCGAAGACCTTGCGCAATTCCGCGACGCCCGAGAACACCGCACTGACCGCGGCGAAGCGCATGCCCACCGCGTCGGCGAGCAGGCGCGCGATGCTGGTCTTGCCGGTGCCAGGCGGCCCCCACAGCACCATGGAGGACAGGCGGCCCGCCGCCACCATGCGGCCGATCGCGCCTTCGGGACCGGTCAGATGCTCCTGCCCGATCACCTCGCCCAGATTCTGCGGGCGCAGGCGGTCGGCAAGGGGGGCGTCCGCACGCGCCGGCTCGCCTCGGGCGTGTGCGGGCTGCGCGGGCAAGTCGTCGGCGAAGAGATCGGCCATGGCGCTCATCTAGCAATTTACCACGCCGATTGCATCGCCTCTGCGCTGGGCGTAATCGTGCCGCGACAGGAGACACGCGCATGGATGCGACGATTGGCGCCACGGGGGCGGAGAAGGCACCGGTGCACCTGTGGGTCGTGGGCACGCTCAGCCTCTTGTGGAATGCTTTCGGCTGCTTCGACTTCGTGATGACGAACGTGCGCGATGCGGCGTACCTCGCGGACTTGCCGCCTGACATGATCGACTACATCGACGGCTTCCCGGCCTGGGCGGTGATCGCCTGGGCCATGGGCGTTGGTTTCGGACTGCTCGGGTCGATCCTGCTGTTCGGACGCTCTCTCTATGCGGCTTACGCCTTCGCATTCTCGGTGCTCGGACTGGCAGGCACACAGCTTTACCAGTTCGGTGAAGGCACCCCGCGCGGCATGGACACGCCCGCGAACTGGGGCATGACGGCGTTAATCTGGGTCATCGCGCTGGCGCTGCTGTTCTACGCGCTGCGCATGCGGGCTCGCGGGGTGCTGCGCTAGAGGTAGCGCTCGATCGGCAGCTTGGAGAGCAATGACACCAGGGCTCGGCTGATCGGGTTGGTGCTGGGCTCGGTGGTTTCGGGCTCGGGATCGTCGTCGCGCGCGTCGGTCCAGCAGACTTCGCCCTCAGGTGTCAGGCCCAGGCAGTAGACGTTCTCGGCGATGTCGCGCTCGAACGATTTGGCGAGATCCGCTGCCAGCTCGGGCGACTCGATCAGCAAGCCCATTTCGGTGTTGAGGTGGGCGGAACGCGGATCGAAGTTGGCCGAGCCGATGTAGACTTGGCGCCCATCCACGCCGATCGTCTTGGCGTGGAGGCTGCGGCCTTCCTCCCGCAGCGCCCGAGCGCTGGCCGATCGTGTGCGCACGAATTTGCGCGCGGTCTTGGGCTTGTCGTCCGGCGCCGGCATTTCAAACAGGCGGACGCCCGCCTTTAGCAGCGGCAGCCGGCACGGCGCATAGCCGGTATGGACGAAGCCGACATCGGTGGCGGCGAAGGAGTTCGTGAGCACCCTCACCCGAACGCCGCGCCGCGCCAAGTCGCCAAGCTCCGCCGTGCCACGCGCCGTCGGCACGAAGTAGCCGGAGATGATCTCCAGCTGGCTCTCTGGCATGGTGAGCCCGGCGGGCATGAGCGCGCGCAGATCGGTGGCACCATCGCGAGCGCCGTCAGCCGCGTAGTCGTGGTTGACGAGCTTGGCGCACGCCCAGGTCATCGTCACGGTGCCGTCGATCATCTCGCCGAACAGCTTGCGGGAGCGGACGGCTTCGCGGTAGCGATCCGCCCGCTGGCTGGTCGCCATGCGCACCCTGGCCCGCTCGACCTTCCGGCGTTTGCGCGCGGACACACGCCCGACGAGGCTGCCGACCGGACGCACTTGCGCCCCGTTCCAATAAGCGTCGAACGCAAGCGAAACCTCCGGCACGACGGCGCCGACCGCCAGCACGTCGAGATCCGCGAACTGGCCTTTCTGGCGCGCGGCGAAGTATTCGTCGCCGATGTTGCGACCGCCCAGGATCGTTGCCTGGCTGTCTACCGTGAAGCTCTTGGCATGCATCCGGCAGTTCAGGCGTTTGAAGTCAAACAGGTAGTTGATCGGCTTGGGCCAGCGCACGGCGCACGGATTGTAGAGACGCACTTCGAAGTTGGCATGCGCGTCGAGGCAGGCGAGGCGCGCGTCGAGCCGGGCGGTGCCGATGTCGTCGACGATCAGCCGCACCCGCACCCCGCGCTCGGCGGCCGCTTCCAGCTCGTCAAGCAGCAGCGAGCCGGACAAGTCGTCATGCCAGATGTAGTACTGCACATCGAGCGTCCGCTCCGCCGATCGCGCCAGCAGCACGCGTGCAGCAAAGGCGTCCTTGCCGTCGCGCAGCAGCTTCAGGCCGGTAAGTTCGTCATCGTCGGGGCCGCGGCTGTCGACTTCGCGGCCGAGCGTCGTGAGCGCGGTGTCGAGATCGGCATGGGTCGCCGGCACCGCGCGATGCGGCGGCAGCTTGAAGGCCTTCAGGCGTCTCACAGATCGTCGCTCCCCACCGAGAAGGAATGCGGAGCGCCGGTGGTTGTTGCAAGCCCCCTGCCGCGCAGTCGCGGTTCGGTCACCCGTCGGGCCCCGTTCACCAGCCCGGCCCCTCTCACCAGCCCGGCAAGGTGACGACCTGGTCGGCCAGGCGCTCGACTTCGGCACGGTCATGGCTGACGTACAGGATGGGTATGCGCAATTCGTCGCGCACGCGCTCGATCACCCGCATGATTTCCTCACGCCGCGCGGCGTCGAGCGATGCGAGCGGCTCGTCCATCAGCAGCACGCGGGGGCCCGAGAGCAGCGCCCGTCCAATGGCCACGCGCTGGGCTTCGCCTCCCGAGAGATGCCGCGGCATGCGATCGAGCAAGTGCTCGATGCCAAGAAACGCGACCGCATCGCCAGGCTCCATCCACCGGCGTTCCGGCGGCACGAGGCCCCAGCCGAACAGCAGGTTCTCTCGCACGGAACGATGTGGAAAAAGCCGGTTGTCCTGGAACACGTACCCACAGGCGCGCTGTTCGGGCGCAAGGTTCACCCCGTTGGCACGGTCGAACAACACTTGTTCGCAGACTGCGATGCGCCCGCTTTGGGGCGTGACCAGACCGGCAACGGCATCGAGCACGCTGGTTTTGCCCGCGCCCGAGGGGCCGAACAGCGCGGTGAGGCCGTTCCCGGCTTGGATCGCAGCCGTGACTATTCGCTCTCCGCGCGCGATGACGATGTCGAGTTCAAGGCTCATCGCATGCGCCATACCAGCGCAGACGGATTGACCAAGCCCGAGAACAGCGGGGCATAAAGGGTATTCCTCCTCTCCCCCTAAAGGGAGAGGGTAGGCTGATAAGCCTCGGCAGCGCCCTGCCGCGGCAATCAGTCCAGCAGTGCCAGCATGTTGTCGATGGTCGTCGTCGCGAAGCCCACCGCGCTGTCCGAGATGCCATACGGCAGCAAAAGCCGCTCGCCCACGCGCAGCGCGCCGCAGGTGTAGACCACGTTCGGCACATAGCCGGAGCGGTCGGCGTTCTCCGCGGTCAGCACCGGCTCGCGCGAGCGGGCGATGACCTTGGAGGGTTCGTCGCGGTCGAGCAGCGCGGCGCCCAGCGCGTACTTGCGCATGGCGCCGACGCCGTGGGTCAGGAGCAGCCAGCCCTCATCGGTGAGGATGGGGCTGCCGCAGTTGCCGATCTGGATGAACTCCCACGGGTAGGCGGGCTCCATCAGCAGCACGCCCTCGTCGTCCCACTCGTCCACCTTGTCGGAGCTGAGCAGGAACAGGTTCTTGCCGTCCTGCCGGCCGACCATCATGAACTTGCCCCCGATCTTCTCGGGAAACAGCGCCATGCCCTTGTTGCGGCCGGCCTTGCCGCGGATGGGCTCAAGCCCGAAGCTTCGGAAGTCGCGGGTGCGCAGCAGTTCCGACCGGATCGAACTGCCCGAGTAAGCCGTGTAGGTGCCGATCCACTCGTAGTCGCCGCCGCCATGGTCGAAGCGCACCAGGCGCAGGTCTTCCAGCCCACCGCGCTGCTGCTCGGTGATCGGGAAGATGACCGTGTTCGACAGGCTGGAGTCCGGGTTTCGCCGCACCGTCACCGGGCAATCCGCGCAGGCAAGCCCCTCATCGTCCAGCTCTACAGAGGTGCCGAAGCTGGCTTGGTGCCAGAGCTCGAAGTTGCCGTCGGCCTCGGCGATGCCTTCGCGGAAGGCGACCGAGCTGATGTGCCCCTCTCCCACCGCGCGCAACGACATGACGAACCGCACCGCGCCGTCCTGCATGCCGGACTGGTCCGGATGCGGAACGATCGACGGGTTCATCAAGGCAGCGGCCGCGAAGGTATATTCGTGGCAGAAGTAGCTTCCGATCAGGCGCTGCTTGGTCTCGGAAAAGTCCGACGGGTCGAGCTGGAGGTTGACCGCCACTTCATCGAAGCGGGCTGCGAAGATGCGCTCGGTCTGCCAGTGCCGTTCCTCGAAGTCGCGCAGAACCCTCTCGTATTCGAGTTCCGCGCGATCGTCGGTCAGCGAGGCCACATCGCGGACGAGCCGCTGCGCGCGACCGTCCGGATCGTTCTTCCCCTGCCAACCGAGGTGGAACGGGCGCAGGACCACCCGACCTGGATCGGCATGCAGCCGCGTTTCGAAGATATGCAAGGCTTCAGCGCGCGGTTTCTCGAGCAGGTTCAAGCAAGCGTCCTTCGGGGGATTCGGTCTGCGTCCGGTAGAGAGCCAGCATGGCATAGTGCGAAAGTTGGAAGGCGAGAATACTCTCCGCGCCGCAATTTCGGTTTGCCCCACGGGGTGTCACCCCGTCGCGACACCGACCCGTTGTCATGTCGGCCAGCTGCACGCCGCGATCGTTGCCGCCGAAGAACCATGACCAGGCCGCGATCGCGTGCTCGTACCAGAAGCCGTTATCTTGCGCGCGATGGGCACTCAAGGCCGCCTCGATCGCAGCTTGCGCTTCCAGGGGCTGCTGGTCGAACGGCAGGTAGGTATGCGGCTTGCCGAAGCTCTCCGATCCGATCGGGCGGAACACGCCGCCCGACGAGATCTGCCGGCGGCAGATCCATTCCAGTGTCTCGAGGCCAGAATTGATCCAGTCTTCGCGCCCGAGCGCCACGCCCGCCTCGATCATCGCTTGGGACAGACGCGGGTTGTCATAGCCGAGCACAGCCTCGAACCAGGCCCAATCCGGGCGCCGCTCACCGCCGAGCAGTTTCTCGAGGAAGTGACCGCCGTGTTCCAGCGTCGCGAGCGAAGCCTCATGACCGGGCTCGGCACGCAGCATCGCCGCGGCACCCAGAATCTGGAAGGCAATAGCGCGGGGAGAGCCGATGTCGTTCAGCTGCGGCAGCGCGCAATCATACAAATTGCGCGCCCATTCGCGCATGTCCGGATCCGGCGCACAATGCGCGGTGTGGCCCAAGGCCCAGATCGCCCGGCCGTTGGAATCGTCCGATCCGATGTCCTCGCACCAGGTGCGATCGAAGCGCATGAAGTTGCGGAAGCGCTTCTCTTCAGGGTTCCACGCGTCTTGGATGAACGAAGCGTAGACCATGCTCCAGCGCATCCGTTCGGTCGGATGCAGCCCCTCGGCCACGTTCATCAGCATCAGCGCGCGGACGTTGTCGTCCAGGCAGTAGCCGTGCTGACGGTTGGGAACGATACCCACCGAGTGCTGCAGCATGCCCGTGGCGTCGCACATGGCGATCACGCCCGAGAGCCCCGGCGTGGCCGTCAGCGGCGCGCGGCGCGGTGCGGGTGCCACAGCGCCGGCAGCCAGCCGCGCAGTGGCATCCGCGAAGCGCGGCCAGATCGTCTCGCGCCCGCGGTTGTAGGCGCGGCGCTGCACGGCGGCGAGCTCTGCCGGGTTATCGAGCAAGTTGGTGACCGCGCGCGCGATCTCCTCGTGCGAGCCGGGCTCGATGAGGTTGCCGACGCCATCGCCCAGCAGTTCGCAGGCATGCAGGTAGCGGGTCGAGATCACGGCCTTACCCAGCGCCACCGCGTAGCTGAGCGTGCCCGAGGTGGACTGCTGCAGGTTCGGGTACGGCGTGATGTAGATGTCGCAGGCTTCGAGCTGGTCGAGCAGCTCATCGTTGTCGAGGAAGCGGTTTTCCCACTCGATGTGATCGGCGACATCCAGCCGCTCGGCAAGCGCCATCAGACCTTCGCGATAGCGCTCGCCCTCGCTGGCGACAAGGTTGGGATGCGTGGCGCCGACGATGCGGTAGATCGCTTCCGGGTGACGCTCGACGATGGCGGGCAGCGCTTCGATGGCACGCTCCAGACCCTTGCCGGGGCCGAGCAGACCGAAGGTCATCAGCACCTTGCGGCCGGTCAGACCGAAGCGCGCCTTGAACTCGGCCTGGCGCCCGAACGGCCGGTCGGGAGCGCCGTGCTCGATCACTTCCAGGATCTCGGGATTGGCGCCGTACTTGCTGATCAGCAACTCGCGCGAGTGGCGCGACATGACCATGATGCGCGATGCGCGCGTCACCAGGTGGCACAGGATTGCGCGCTGGCGCTCGGACGGGTCAGCCAGGACGGTGTGGCAGGTAAGGATCAACGGCGCGGCGAGCCGGTCCACGAAGTCGCACACGGCCTGTCCGTCGTCACCGCCGAAGATGCCGTACTCGTGCTGCAGCCAGACTGCGTCGACGCCGGACTCGTTGATCGTGCGCGCCGCTCGCGCGAACGTCTCGCCATCGTTGCCGGCGATCACCTGCGTGCCAGCGTCGTACGACAGCGGAGCGGAGGGATCGTCTAGCGCGTAGACTTCCACGCCGACTTCCGCATGGAACTCCCGCAGCTTCTCGGCGATATCGGCCGTGAACGTGGCGATGCCACACTTTCGCGGAGTATAGGTGCCGATCAGCGCAACGCGGATCGGCTTCGTTTCAGAGGAAGGGGCCGGTGCCTTGGCACCCTCAAAGATCGCCAGGATCTCCGCCGACTTTGCAGGGCGGGAAGCGAGCAGGTCTCGAGGAGCATGGTTCATGCAGCGTCCGTTCAGAAAGCAGTGATCGCTTACCAAATGCTGCCCGGCGGCGTTCGGTTCCTTGCTGCACTGCAAAATAATGACAGAACGAAGTTGATCTACGTTGGAATGCGTCCTCCCACACGGAGGGCGGAGCTCGCACTGCGGCGCACCACGTACTTTGCCGGGCAGCGAAGCCCGTGGACAGCAAGCCGGTACGTACCTAAGCTAAGCTGGATGCAAAGTTGCACGGCAGAGCAATAAACGAACACGAGGTCGCGATGGCAAGCGCAGAGGTCGGCATAATCTCTACGATCGAGAACTTGCTCCAAGGCCAGGTTGGATCGGCGCGAGCCAAGGCGCTGCTGGAGACGCTCGAGATCGACCGGCGGCTCTTGAGTTCAAGCGACACGGCAAGCCGCGCCGAACTGGCCATGGCGCTCAACATCCTGCTGTTCGACGACTTGCTGAAGCGCGTGCCGACAGCCGCCCGGATCGTTGCTGAGGACGTTGCGTTCGGTCGCAAGATCGTCTTCGACCATGGCGCGCTGCGGACCATCGATGGGCCGCTGGGCGCCTTCCCGCGCGGGCATGCGGCATTCGGTCGCCTGCTGGAGCCGCTGGGCTACCGTGTCGATGCGCTCTATCCTTTGCCCAAACTGAACATGACCGGGCGCGCTTATGTGCACCGCGATTTGCCCGAAGCGGTGCCGCAATTCTTCGTCAGCGAGTTGCACCTCGACCGCCTTGACCAAGATGCCCGGGACGCGGCCTTGCGCGTGTTCGGCCAGACGCAGGACGTTCTCGACAGCGCCGCGACGGAGGCCCTGGCGCGCCTAGAGCAGGAGGGAGGCCTCCCCTCGGCCGAAGCCGGCGCACTGCTGAAAACGCTGCTCGCCGCATTCGACCGGCACCATCCGGAGCCTGCCCTCCCCGATTACGAGACCTTGCTGCTCCACTCCAAGGAAGCGGCCTGGATCGCGACCGAGGGTCACGCCTTCAATCACGCGACCACGCGCGTTCCCGATGTCGAGGCACTCGCCCAGCAACTGAAGGCGCGCGGCTATCCGCTGAAGGAAGCGGTCGAAGTGTCCGCCAATGGCCGCGTGCGGCAGACCGCGATCCTCGCCGACAAAGTGTCCCGCGGCTTTCGCGATGCGGGCGGCAAGCGGATCGAGCGCGAGGTGCCCGGATCCTTCTACGAGTTCATCAGCCGTGACATCGACCCGGCGACCGGATCGCTCGACCTGACGTTCGACAGCGGCAATGCCACTGGGATCTTCGCGGTTACGAGGAGCGCGTGAGCATGCTGCAATCGCTAGACCCGGCCAGTGGAGAGATCGTCTGGGAAGGACCGGAGACCGACGCTGGCGCGGTGCAGACTGCTCTCGCCCAAGCGCGCAAGGCCGCTGCAAGCTGGGGTGCCCTGCCCACCGAGCAGCGTGTCGCCCATGCGCAAGCGTTCAAGGCGGCCCTCGAGAGTCGTCGGGAGAGCCTGGCGACCATCATCTCGCGCGAGACGGGCAAGCCCCTGTGGGAGACCCGCAGCGAGGTCGCCTCGATGATCGGCAAAGTCGATATATCCATTGACGCGCAGGCCGAGCGGGCGGGCGAGCGCCGCAATGCCATGCCGTTCGGAGAGGCGGTGCTGCGGCATCGTCCGCACGGCGTAATGGCCGTGCTCGGCCCCTTCAACTTTCCCGGCCACTTGCCCAACGGCCACATCGTGCCCGCGCTGCTCGCCGGCAATGCGGTGGTGTTCAAGCCCTCCGAACTGACCCCGGCAACCGGCGCGGCCATGGCCGAATGCTGGGCGGAAGGGGGCCTGCCCAAGGGTGTGTTCCAGGTGGTCCAGGGTGGACGCTCCACCGGTGAGGCGCTGCTGGCGGGCGACATAGATGGCTTGCTGTTCACCGGATCGGCGGGAGCGGGGGCGCACTTCCGCCGCGTCTTTGCCGATCGCCCGCACGTGATCCTGGCGCTTGAACTCGGCGGCAACAATCCGCTGGTCGCATGGGACGGCGACATCGAGGAAACCGCCTCGATCGTCGTACAATCGAGCTTCGTCACGACCGGGCAGCGCTGCTCCTGCGCGCGCCGGTTGATCGTGCCGGACAGTGCGTTCGGACGCGGTCTGGTGGAGGCGGTTGATGCCCTCGCCCGGCGCATCGTGATCGGCCGCTGGAACGACGATCCTCAGCCTTACATCGGCCCACTCATCTCAGCCGCGGCGGCAGCCGGAGCGAAGGCGCATGCCGATGCGCTGGTAGCGCGCGGAGCCGTGGAGGTACGCGGCTTCAAGGTGCTCGACTGCATGGGTCCGGCATTCGTCCGGCCCGCAATCCTCGATGTTACCGGCGTCGACGTGCCCGACGAGGAGATCTTCGCGCCGATCGTGCAAGTCACCCGCGTCGCCGACTTCGACGGTGCCATGGCTGCTGCGAATGCGACGCGCTTCGGGCTTTCGGCAGGCTTGGTCAGCGGCGACGACAACTTGTGGGGGCGCTTCGTGCTGGAAAGCCGCGCGGGCGTGGTCAACCGCAATCGGCCGACCACGGGCGCGGCCGGATCGATGCCGTTCGGGGGCCTGGGTGAGAGCGGCAATCATCGGCCCAGCGCTTACTACGCGGCGGATTACTGCGCCTATCCGGTGGCAAGCTTCGAGGCGCCTCGCGCGAACGGCAACGCCGCTGCGCTCGCCGGCATGCTCAAGCCATGATCGCGCGGGATGAAGCCGCGCTGCTCGATCCGGTGGAGCGCGAGCCGATCCTTGCCCGCACTCTGGAGTGGGCCGCGATCAACAGCGGCACGGCCAACCTCCCCGGGGTCACCGCCATGGCCGAACGACTGGCGGATGCCTTCGCGGCGTTGCCGGGGGAGGTCTCTCTGGTCGACCCTGCGCCGGTCGAGAAGATCGCCGTCGATGGGAAAGCGCGCGATGTCGAACACGGCCGGCACCTGGTCCTGAGCGTCCGGCCCCAGGCTGCGCGGCGCGTGTTGCTGACCGGGCACATGGACACGGTCTACCCCGCCGACCACCCGTTCCAGACGACCGATTGGCTCGACGCGGATACGCTGCACGGCCCCGGCACCGCCGACATGAAGGGCGGCCTGTCGTTGATGCTGGAAGGCCTGCTGGCTTACGAGAGCAGCGCGCCCACGCTGGGCTATGATGTGATGATCAACTCGGACGAGGAAACCAGCTCGCTGTCCTCCTCCGCACTGATCGCGCAGCTCGCGCGGGGCAAGCTGGCGGCGCTGACCTACGAGCCGGCACTGCCGGGCGGTGTGATGGCGCGCGCTCGGCACGGGTCCGGCAACTTCGCGGCGGTGGTGACTGGGCGCTCCGCACATGCTGGGCGCAATCCCGAAGACGGACGCAACGCGCTGGTGGCCGCGGCCGATCTCGCGCAGCGCCTGCACCGAGCTCGGCGTGATGGACTGACGGTGAACCCGGCGCGCATCGAAGGGGGATCGCCGAACAACAGCGTGCCCGATCTCGCCATCCTGCACTTCAACATTCGCCCGCGCGGGCCCGAAGACCTGAACGAAGCGCAAGCTCTTATCGCAGCAGCGGTGGCCGACGTAGCAGCCGAACACGAGGTCTCGATCCACCTGCACGGCAGCTTCGCGCGGCCGCCGAAACCCATCAGCCCGGCAACCGAGGGCCTGTTTGCGCTGGTCTCCCAGGCCGCTGCCGACCTTGGTGAGCCGATGACCTGGAAGGACACAGGTGGCGTGTGCGACGGCAACAACATCGCCGCGTGCGCAGTGCCGGTGATCGACACCATGGGCGCTTGCGGCGGCGCGATCCACTCACCCGACGAGTTCCTCCTCGCCAGCTCGCTCGACGCGCGGGCCAGGCTGACGGCGCTGGTGCTGCACCGGCTTGATCGGCAGGGACTGTCCCGATGACCTTCCTGTTGCGCACCGCCCGAGAGAATGATCTGGCCGCGCTCTATCGCATGGCCAAGGGCACGGGCGGGGGCTTCACCAACCTGCCGCCCGACAAGCCGACGCTGGAGGCCAAGCTGCACCGTGCCGCCGCCAGCTTCAGCCAAGACATTCAGGACCTGCGCGACGACCTGTTCGTGTTCATCCTAGAGGACACTGCCACCCAGCGCACCCGCGGGACGTGCCAGATCATGTCGCAGGTCGGTACGCAGCTCCCGTTCTACTCCTATCGCATCGGCCGGATCACCCAGCACTCCAAGGAGCTCGACCGCACATTCCGCGCCGAGATGCTGACGCTCAGCACCGATCTCGACGGGTCGAGCGAAGTGGGCGGCCTCTACCTCGATCCGACCGAGCGCTCGGCCGGCGTCGGCAAGCTGCTCGCGCGCAGCCGCTACCTCTTCATTCGCAGCCACCGCGCGCGCTTTGCCGACCGCACCTTGGCCGAGCTGCGCGGCGCCATCGACGATGCCGGCAACTCGCCATTCTGGGATGGGCTCGCCGGCCGCTTTTTCGACATGACCTTCCGCGATGCGGACGAGTTCAATGCGCGCATGGGTAACCAATTCATCGCCGATCTCATGCCGAAGCATCCCATCTACACCGCGCTCCTTCCGGAGAGCGCGCGCCACGTCATGGGCCAGCCGCACTACTCGGGCCGACCGGCGATGCGCATGCTGGAGAACGAGGGCTTCGCGTTCCAGAACTACATCGACATCTTCGACGGTGGCCCTTCCATGATCGCGCAGACCGATCGCATCCGCACGATCACCGAAGCGCGCGACGCGGTGATCGTCGCAGTTGGTGAAGGGGTCGACGGAGCCGAATACCTAGTCTCCTGCGGACGTCTCGCACAGTTCCGCGCGTGCCTTGCCCACGTCTCTCCGGTCGATGGCGGTGTGATGATCGATGGCAGCGCTGCGGTCCTGCTCGAGGTTTCCGCCGGCGACACCATCAGCTACGCACCCGCATGAGGCCCCCATGCTGACCGAGATCAACTTCGACGGTATCGTCGGCCCCAGCCATAACTATGCCGGCCTCAGCCACGGCAATCTGGCGAGCACGCGCAACTTCGGTCGCGTGTCACGGCCGCGTGATGCTGCGCTCCAGGGCCTGGCGAAGATGCGGCTCAATCTGGAGCTCGGGCTCGTCCAAGGCTGGTTCATGCCGCAGGATCGTCCGGACGAGGCATGGCTGGCGCGGCTCGGCACCGACATGGCGCAAGCCACGCCCGAGCTACGCTATGCGGCGATGTCCGCGTCGTCCATGTGGGCCGCGAACGCCGCCACGGTCAGCCCGGCCCCGGACACCGTCGATGGTCGCTGCCATCTGACGCCGGCCAATCTGGTGACGATGCCGCATCGCAGTCATGAGTGGCCCGGCACGCTGGCGCAGCTGCGACTGGCTTTTGCCAACGCCGACCACTTCGCCATCCATGATCCGGTGCCGCCGCCCTTCGGCGACGAGGGCGCTGCCAATCACATGCGGTTCTGTGCGGAGCACGATAGCGCGGGCGTGGAGGTGTTCGTGTATGGTATGGGCGGTGCGCCCTTCCCGGCCCGTCAGCATCGCGAAGCCAGCGCCGCCGTTGCGCGGCTGCACGGGCTCGATCCCGAGCGCACGATCCTCGCGCGACAGTCTGACGAGGCCATCGCCGCCGGTGCGTTCCACAACGATGTCGTCGCCGTCGCCAACGAATACGTGCTCTTCGCGCACGAGCAGGCGTTCGCTGACCGCGAAGATCTTTACGCGGCCTTGCGGAGCAGGCTGCCCGAGCTGGTCGTCATCGAAGTTCCTGCGAGCAGCGTGAGCCTGGCCGACACCATCGCCTCGTACCTGTTCAACGCGCAGTTGGTCACCCTGCCCGGCGGCGGCATGGCACTGATCCTGCCGGGCGAGGCGCGCGCGACGCCGAGCGTCTGGGCTTGGCTGGAGCAGATGGTAGGCGGCAATGGCCCGATCCGCGAGCTGCACGTCGCCGATCTGCGCGAGTCCATGGCGAATGGCGGCGGCCCGGCGTGCCTGCGTCTGCGAGTGGTTGCCGATCCCACCTCGATCGATCCGCGCTTCCTGGTTTCACCGGACCGGCTCGACCTGGCGGAGCAGATCGTCAGCCAGCATTGGCCAGAAGAGATCGCACCTCACGATCTTGCCCGCCCCGCGCTCTGGCAGACGGTGCGCTCAGCACGCAACGCGTTGCTGGACGGGCTAAGCCTTACCGAGCTTGCGGATTAACCATCATTCACGAAGCGCAAGTAAAATCGTCGTCTAAACTGCATCCTGGCGCGAAAATGACACGAAAGACGGGATACCTCTGCTCTCCGGCGCGTTGACCTCTTGAGAAAGGGGACAACAGATGAGCGGAGTGATCTTTGCCCTCGCGCTGTTCGGTTGCACTGACGACGGTTCTGCATGCCAGCGCCTGTCGGGTCCGGAGCAGACCTATGAGAGCCGGATTGAGTGCCTTGCCGCGCAAGGTGCCGCGCTCGACAGCGACAGCGCCATGGCTGCCGACTTCCCCAGCGTTTACGCGCAGTGCATGACCAACACGCAACTGGCGCATCTCAGGCACGGCGCAGTCGACCTTCGCAAGGCCGGCATTACGTTCGCCGACGCGGCCGACTGAACGTTCAGCCGCGTCCTCGGTACGAAGCGACGCCTTGATCGGGCACCCATAGCCCCGCCGGCGGCGCGTCGGACTGCCAGAACACATCGATGGGGATACCACCTCGCGGATACCAGTATCCGCCGATGCGCAGCCAGCGCGGCTGCATCTCGGCGAACAGTCGCTGCCCAATGCCCACCGTCACATCCTCGTGGAAGCCGCAATGATTGCGGAACGAGCCCAGGAACAGCTTGAGGCTCTTCGATTCGACGATGGTCTCCCCGGGTGCATAGTCGATCACCAGGTGCGCGAAGTCGGGCTGGCCGGTCACCGGACACAACGACGTGAACTCCGGCGCGGCGAAGCGGACGAGGTACAGCGAGCCACGACGCGGGTTCGGGACGTAGTCGAGCTGCGCCTCCTTGGGTGACGGTGGTAAGGCGCTTTGCTGGCCCAGATGAAGCGGAGAGGCTGGCGGTTCACTCATGCATGTGCCAATGCCGCCAACCCGGCCCGGAGGCAACCTGCCGCGCGAGGCGGCGGGGTTAAGTCGGTATTCAGTCGCGCCCGGGCAGCCGCCATTCCGGCAGCCGCCCAAGAGGCGCGGGGAACGGGCCAGGGGACGTTGGATGAGGGCCGCTTTGCGCAGGATCACGCTCGGTTCGTCGGCTACGCTGGCAGCGGTGATGCTGCTTGCGCAAGCGGCGGTGGCGCAGGACGCCGGGACGGTCACCGACTATCGCCTGCCCGACCCCAAGCAGTCATCGGCGCCGCGCGTGCAAGGCCCGGTCGATCCCGAGAACCCTTACGGTACCCCGTCGCGCGCGCCGCAGCCGGAGCGCACTCCAGCACCGAAGCCCACCGCTTCACCATCTCCGCGCATCAGCATCCCTGCACCGAGCCGGGAGGAGCAACGGCCGGCAGCGCGAGCAAGCGCGACGCGGCCAGCGCCGCGGGCGAGCGCTTCGGCTGCTGCTCCTGCCAGCGCCGCCCCCTCTCCCACGGCCACAGCGCCCGAACCGCGTCCTGAGAGGACGCCACCCCCGCCCGTCGCTCCCAGCCCAGCTCCGGTTGCGACGGACGAAGCGCCGCTGGTGCTTCCTCCGACGCCGACTGCAGCGAACGGGGATCGCACGTGGTGGATCGTCGCTGGCGTCGCTCTCATCGCAGTGGCTGGCGGCGCACTTCTGCTGCTGCGACGCCGCCGCCCTGCGCCGATCGACAACAGCTACGAGATCGAACCGGCCCCGCCGGCTGCAGAGCCTGTGCCCCAACGGCCCCGCCCTGCAACGCCGCCGCCCAGCCCTCTGCCGACCCCGCCGGGGGCCGCGCCTCGAAGCGAAGCATCAACCCGCGAGCCTTTCGCGGTCACTATCGACTTCAGGCCGCAAGCGATCCGGCTGTCTCTGGTCTATGCCACCTTGCAGTACGAGATGGCGGTTACGAACACGGGTGCGGAAACGCTACCGAACCTGATCGTGCGCGGCGACCTCTCCTCCGCGCACGCATCGATCCCCGTCGAGCAGCAGCTCGCCCCGCCTATCGAGGCGCTCGAGCTCAAGCATGAGCTTGCCCCGCTCGCCGCCGGTGAAACGGCTACGGCTAAGGGCGAGGTTCGGGTGCCGATCCAGCAGATCCGTCCGCTGGTGAAAGGCAGCGCAAGCTTCCTCGTCCCGCTGGCACGCTTTTGCTTGTCGCAACCCGATGGCAGCTTCGTGCGCCGCGTGTTCACGGCAGGCCCGCGCGATGCCGAGAGCGGCGCCATCGCATCGGTGCGCCTCGATGCAGGCCCACGTAACTTGCGCGAGCTGGGCGCGCGCGAGATCGAGGCGGCGCGCGGCTTCGCGCTCGACCCGGTTGCCGCGCACGGCTAGGCTCGACGCCAGACCCGAGTTCAGGAGTTAGGTGTTGAAAGACAAGGCCGATGCGCCGGCGCAGGCGCTCGCAACCGCCACTCGCCTGGTGAACGCGGGCCGCCGTGCCGAATGGACCGGTGCGGTGGTGAACCCACCCGTCTGGCGCGCGAGCACGCACTTGTACGAGAACACCGCAGCGCTTGCCGAAGGCGTGCGCGGCAATGCGGACGGACGGTTCTTCTATGGCCGGCGTGGCGCTCCCACCCAGTGGGCCCTGGCGGACGCGCTGACCTCGCTGGAGAACGGCGCAGCGGGTACCGTGCTCTATCCCTCCGGTGTTGCAGCGATCGCCGGAGTGCTGCTCACGGTGCTGCGGCCCGGCGACGTGCTGCTGATGACGGACAACGCTTACGACCCCAGCCGGGCGATGGGGCGCGGCTTGCTGGCCGACTTCGGCGTGGAGACGCGCTACTTCGACCCTATCGATCTCAATGGCTACCAAGCCGCGTTCTGCACCCGCACTCGTGCGGTCCTGCTGGAGGCGCCCGGCAGCTTGACGATGGAGGTCTGCGACGTTCCCGCGCTCGCCCAGATCGCGCGGCAGCACGGCGCTATTTCGGTCCTGGACAACACCTGGGCAGGGCCGACCGGCTTCGATGCGCTCGGCCACGGTGTGGATGTGACCGTCATGGCGCTCACCAAGCATGTCGGGGGCCACTCCGACCTGATGATGGGCAGCGCCAGCGCCGGGCCGGAGCTCTACAAGCGCCTGCGCATGCGCGCGCAGAACCTGGGCCTGGTTGTCTCGCCGGACGATGCAGCGCTTGCCCTGCGCGGCCTGCGAACTTTGTCGCTAAGGCTTGAGCAAGAGACCCGCTCTGCGCTGGCGATCGCGCAGTGGCTTGCCGAGCAGCCCCAGGTCGCGCGGGTGCTGTGCCCCATGCTGCCGGGCTCGCCAGGTCACGATCTGTGGCAGCGAGACTTCACCAGCGGCTGCGGGCTGTTCAGCTTCGTACTGCGCGGCGGCGATGCGGCGCGGCGCAATCGGCTGATCGACGCATTGTCGCTGTTCGGCATCGGCTATTCCTGGGGCGGGTTCGAGAGTCTGGCGACCCCACTAGACCCTGCGCCGCTGCGCAGCGTCATGGCTTGGCCGATGCGCGATGGGGATGCCGCCGATCGTTATGGGGTGCGGCTGTCGATCGGGTTGGAGGACAGTGCGGACCTGATCGCGGATCTCGGGCAGGCGCTTGGGGTTATGGATCGCGGTTGATCGGGTAAAACGCACCGTTATGGCTTTACAACCTCACTCAACCTAACCGCGCCACTCCCGCCGCTCTTCGCCTTGGCGCAAAACCTCATACGCCAGCTGGTACGACTGAAACGCCTTGGCAGCCTCTGGGTCGTTCGGCCGCACATCGGGGTGAACCTCTTTGGCCTTGGCACGCCACGCCTTTTTCACCGCATCGAAATCGGCATCCGGTTCGAGCTCCAGAACTTCCAGAGCGCGCATCTCGTCGCGGCTGCGCGTGCCATCGCCCGAGCCTGCCCAACCATAGTGCGCAGCTTCCTTGTAGCCGCCATTGTCGGACCGCTCCTGCGCCTCGCGCTGCTCGGCCTCTTCCTTGTCGAGACCGGCGAAGTAGTCCCACCCGGCGTTGTACTCGGCCGCATGCTTCTGGCAGAAGTACCACCGGTCCGGGCTGTTTGGCGACTTGGGAGCGGGGCAGTCACCCGCTTCGGTGCAGCCGTGCCGGTCGCAGAGGCGGATATGCGCGGCCTCGCGGCCGGCTTCATAACCGCGCCAACGCGGAAAGCCCCAGTCGTTGGATCGGCGCGCCTTGCTCATAACCTCGCGATAAGCCCCGACTCGCGGGCGACGCAAGACTTGTTCTGAGTGCGATAATTCCCATGCGAATGGGTGCCGGACGGTCCGGCACCCGCTGTCAGGATCAGTCGACCTGTCAGTCGCCAGATCAGTCGATCGTGACGGTCACCGCGCGGCGGTTCTGCGCCCAGGCCTGCTCGTCCGAGCCGAGCGCCACCGGGCGTTCCTTGCCGTAGCTGACCGTGGACAGGCGGCTGGGGTCGACGCCCAGGCTGACGAGGTAGTTCTTGGCCGCATTGGCGCGGCGCTCACCCAGCGCAATGTTGTATTCGCGCGTGCCGCGCTCGTCCGAGTGACCTTCCACCGTCGCGCGCTTGGCCGGATAGCGGGCCAGCCACTGCGCCTGCTTGGCAAGTGCGGCCTGGTCGCTGGAGTCGATGTCGTAGCGGTCGGTGTCGAAGTAGATCGTGTCCTGCCCGGCCATGATCTGCACGAAATCGGCCTGGCTGCCGGGCGTCGCCGCGCCGAGCTGGCCGGTGTCGGTCGAGCTGGTCGGCGCGCCGGGCTCGGGCGGCAGTTCCTTGGGCGGCTTGCTCTTGCAGGCCGAGATGGCGAGCGCGCCGGACAGAAGCAGGATGGTTGCAAGCTTTGCCGGTGCGGGCTTTGCGGTTGCAGGCATGAGCGTGTCTCCTCTCGAGGCCATCGAAATGGCTGGATTGCGCGGGTGGTTCCGAGCCGATGCTATCAGGCTCGGGCCACGCTGTATCGCGCGTTAGATACTTACGGCCGGATCGGTCCCCACGCCGGGTCCGACGCGCCGACCGGCGTCGGCAGGCGGCGCTCGTTGCGGCCGGTCAGGTCGACCTGCCAGATCGAGGCCTGGCCGGTGCCCTTGGCGGTACGGAAGAATTGGATGATGCGCCCGTTCGGCGACCAGGTCGGCGCCTCGTCCTGCCACGAGTTGGTCAGGTGGCGCATGCCGCCGCCGTTGGGGTTCATCACGGCGACGCGCAAGTCGCCGGCGATGTGAGTGAAGGCGATCTGGTCGCCGCGCGGGCTCCACTCGGGCGTGGCCGCGCGGCCGCCGAAGAAGCTGATGCGCCGCTGGCCAGAGCCGTCCGCGTTCATCACGTAGACCTGCTGGCTGCCCGACTGATCGCTTTCGTAGACGATCTTGCTCCCATCGGGCGAATAGCTGCCGCCGATGTTGATGCCCGGGCCATTGGTCAGCTTCTGCGGGGTGCCGCCTCCTGCCGAGGAGATGCGGTAGATGTCGGTCGTGCCGCCCTTCGCCATCGAATAGAGCACCCACTTGCCATCGGGCGACCAGCGCGGTGCCAGCGTCGGGTTGCCGGTGCGTGCGATCAGCGTCTGGCGATCGGTGGCCAAGTCATACGAGTAGATGCTCGGCTGGCCGTTCAGGTAGGACAGGTAGAGGATCTTGGAATAGTCGGGCGAATAGCGCGGCGTCAGCGCCATCGCCTGACCGCTGGTGAGATAGCGGTGATTGGCGCCGTCCGAATCCATGATCGCCAGCCGCTTCATGCGGTGGCCCTTGGGTCCGGTCTCGGCGATGTAGGCGATCTTGGAATCGAAGAACGGGCTCTCGCCCGACAGGCGCGAGTAGATCAAGTCCGAGCATTTGTGCGCCGCGCGCCGCCAGTCCGACGCGGCGAACTGCCAGCCGCCCTTGATCAGCTGGCGGGTGAGGCTGATGTCGTAGAGATAGCAGCCGACCGTCAGTTGGCCGTCCGCGCCCGCCTTGACGTAGCCCTGCACCAGCATGTCCGCGCCGCGACCTGACCAGCTGGGATAGTCCGGCATCTGCACTTGCGGCAGCGTCGGCTGCGGCAGGCCGGCAGGTCCGGTCGGCTTGAACAGGCCGTTGTTCTTGAGGTCCGAGGCGATGACCTGGCTGATCGCCTGCCCCAGCTGCGCTGTCGAGCCGGCGTTGGTCTGCGTCGGCACGTCGCGATCGGTGGCGAAGGTGGTGATGGCGATGCCGAGGTCCTGCCACTCGTTCTCGTCCGAGACGCTACCAGTCAGGCCGCCATCGTCGGCTTCGGCGCCGGTGGCAGTCGGTTGCGGAGCGGGGGTGCCGGTGACCGGCAGATCCTGCGCGGCGAGCGGCGCGCCGGCGAGCGCCAGAAGCAGGGCAAGGGTGAATCGGGGCGTCGTAAAGCGCTTGGTCATTGCGAGAGCCTCTTGTCGAAACGGAAGGACGACACGCGTTTCCACGCATCGTAGTATTGTTCGGGCAGATCGAAGGGCGCGGCCAGCCGGACGGCGCGCACGGCCTGCTCGGCATGGCGCTCGGCCTGGGCGCGGTTGTTCTCGTTGATGCCCAGCTGGCGCACGACCGTTGGCGTTCCGGCCAGCGTGCCGTCGCGGTTGAGGTTGAACGACAGGATCGTCACCAGCTCCTCGGCATCGAGCCCTTGCGGCGCCGACCACTTGGGCTTGAGCTGACGCGAGATCGCACTGGCGAGCGCCGACTTCACCGCCGGCCCGATCGCCGCTGCCGGCGCTGCCGTGCTCGCACGATTGTTGGACGTCGCACCACTCACGCCTGCCAGGAAGTCCGACCCGATGCGACTGCCGCCGGCGGGTGCATTGGACTTGGTAGCCGTCTTCGCAGGCGGCGACTTGGCGGTGCCCGTCTTCGCAGGCGTTTTCGCCGGCGCCGACTTAGCCGGAGCGGACTTCGCCGGTGAAGCCTTGGCAGGAGGAGCCTTGGCGGGAGCGCGGGTCGCCGGCTTGGCGGTCGGCGTCTTCGGGGCCGGCTTTGCAGGCGCGGGCCGTGCTTTCTCAGGCGTCTTTGGTGCCGGGCGCTGAGTTGGGCGCGGCACGGGCCTGGGAACCGGGCGCGGTGCTGGCCGCTCGACCTTGGGCTCGGGCTTCGGCGGCGTCGGCTTCGGAGGGGTAGGTTTCGGCGGCGTAGGCTTCGGCGGCGTAGGCTTGGGCGGGGCCGGCTCTGGCGGTGCAGGCTCAAGCCGGGCCGGCTGCGGCTCGGGCTCGCTCTCCGCTGGCTCGGCCTGTTCCTGCGGCTGCGGCTCGCCCAAGCTGGGCGCGACGGGCGGCGCGGCCTGGCTGTTGGGCTGCGGCGACGTGCTGGTGAGCCCCACCTCGTCGCTGATCGTCACCTCGATCCGCTCGGGCGGCGTGACCACCGGCGCGGAGTGCGGGCGCAGCAACAGCAGCGCGACCAGCGCGGCGTGCGCGGCGATCGCGATCCCGAGGCCGAGGCCTTCCTCCTTGCGCAGCGCTAGAGCCATTGTCCCTACCAGCTACCCTCAGGCCCCTGAACCGCCGGTGACGCCCGTCACCAGCGAGATCGAGTTGAAGCCGGCGCGGTTCAGCTCGCCCATGACTTCCATGACCTTGCCGTAGTCGAGCGCCTTGTCCGCGCGCAGCGTCACCAACGGCTTCTTGCCTTCGGGCGTATCGGGGATCGCGGCCAGGCGGTCCGCCAGTTCACCGGGTGCGAGCGCGTCCTTCTCCAGGTAGACGGTGCCGTCGGTCTGGATGGTGATGGTGACTTGGCTTGCCTCCTCGCTCATCGCCTTGGCGCGGCTGTCGGGGAGTTCGACCGGGACGGCAGCCTTGAGCAAGGGTGCGGTGACCATGAAGATGATCAGCAGCACCAGCATCACGTCGACCAGCGGCGTGACGTTGATCTCCGACATCGGCGTGCCGGCACGCCCACGCCCACGGCGCCGACCGCCGCCTTGCAGGCCCATCGCCATGTCAGCGCTGCTCCAGCTGGAGCGTCAGCGCGGAGTGCAGCTTGTCGGCAAAGCGCTGCAGCCGCGCCTCGAACCCGTTCACCCGGTGCGAGAAGCGGTTGTAGGCGATGACGGCCGGGATCGCCGCGAACAGGCCGATCGCGGTCGCGAACAGTGCCTCCGAGATGCCTGGCGCCACCACCGCTAGCGACGAGTTCTGCTGCTGGCCGATCTGGAAAAAGCTGTTCATGATGCCCCACACCGTCCCGAACAGCCCGACGAACGGCGCGACGGAACCCACCGTGGCGAGGAAGTTCAGGCGATTGGACAGCTTGTCCGCTTCCTCTCCCACCGACGAGTTCATCGCCAGTGCCACGCGCTGCCGAGCGCCTTCGGGATCGACGTTGACGGCTGCATTGCGCTTGTATTCGGCGAGCCCCGCACCGGCGACCTTGCCGATCGGCACTTCACCGCGGCGCCGCTCGCGCTGGAACGCGTCGAAGTTCTCCGCCTCCCAGAACCCGCGCTCATAGCCGTCGCACTGGCGGTTGACCCGGCCCATGCGCAGCAGAAACGAGACGATGATGGTCCAGGTCCAGACGCTCGCCAGGATCAGCCCGACCATGACCACCTGAACGACGATGTCTGCGTCAAGGAACAGCTTGACGGGATTGAGCCGGGTCGGCGCACCGGCGGCCGCCTCGGCGGCGGCCATGAGCAGATCGAACGTCATTCTTGTCCTTCCGGGGATGAAACGAACGAAGCGAAGGCGCGCTGCCATGCTTCGGGTTGACGGCGTGGCCGCCCGTCGGGGCCGATGAAGCCGACACGCACTGTGGCCTCGGTCAGCCGGGTATCGCCGCGCCAGGCGCTCTGGCGCAAGGTACAACTGGCGCGGCCGACAGTCTCGGCACGCGTTTCGATGTGGATCGCATCGCCCAGCCGCGCCGGGAGCAGGTAGCGCAGCGAGACTTCGGCAACCGTGTAGAGCCCCTCGCCCGCATCCAGCGCCTGCGCCTGATCGATGTCGAGCAGGTCGAGCAGATCCGACCGCGCCCGCTCGAACCAGCGCAGGTAGTTAGCGTGATAGACCACCCCGCCCGCGTCGGTGTCCTCATAGTACACGCGCAGGGCATAGCGGTGAACCGCGCCGTCCAGCACGCCGCCGGGAGGAGAGGGAAAGGCCGTCATCTGCGCGAAGTCCTTAACCATCCCCCGGGCCGGTGCAAAGGCATCGCACGCACATCATGGCTGACAAGCGCTAGTCAGCCCCGCATGAACGGCGGTTAAACGGAGAGGCGTCCCTCGTCCCGGCTCACACGCGGGATCATGCCAGCCTCAATCGCAAATCATGTGGAAGAACTGGCGTCCGCCGAAGATGTGGACGTGCAGGTGCGGCACTTCCTGGTGGCCGTGTCCGCCCATGTTGACCATGAGGCGATAGCCCGGCGTGTCGAGCTCCAGCTGGCGCGTCACCGTCCCGACCGCGCGCATGAAGCCGGCGATTTCGGCGTCGCTCGCCTTTGCCGTAAAATCGTCCCAAGAGACGTAAGGCACCTTGGGGATGACCAGGACGTGCACCGGCGCCTGCGGGCGGATGTCGTGAAAGGCGAGCGCGTGATCGTCTTCATAGACCTTGTTGCAAGGCAGCTCGCCGCGCAGGATCTTTGCGAACACGTTGGCGTCGTCATACGGCAGCTTGGGATCGATCGGCATGGGGGCAAGCTCCTTCAGGACGCTGAAATCAAGACTGGCGCGAGGCTTTCTCAGCGATGCCGGAGACGCCTTCGCGGCGGTCGAGTTCGGCTAGGACTTCGGCCAGAGGCACTTCTCGCGCGGCAAGCAGGATCACAAGGTGGAACAGCAGGTCCGCGGCTTCGCCGACCAGCGCCGGGCGATCCTCGGCAAGCGCGGCGATCACCGTCTCGGTCGCCTCCTCGCCCAGCTTCTGCGCGATCTTGTTGATGCCGCGCGCGTTCAGCTTGGCGACGTAGCTGCTGCCGGGATCAGCCGAGCGGCGCGACAGCACCGTCGCTTCGAGGCGGGCGAGAGTATCGGATTGAGCCATCGCCGCGCGTCATGCGGCGCGGCGCGGAGCGGGTCAAGCGCGGGTCACGGCTCGATCAGTCCCGCTAATTAGTCTCTGGGACGCTTGGACGAGAACCGGCGGCCGATGGCAACACCGGCCACCCCGAGGCCGAACAGCAGCATCGCACTCGGCTCCGGCAGCGCGACGCTGCCCGAGGCGGCGAGCGCCGGCGTGGCGCACGCGGCGGCAAGGACCGCAGCGGTGAGGATCGTCGGCAGAATGCGGGTTCGCGGCACGACAGGACCTTTTGCATGCTTGGTACTGTCGTAAACGCAACTCCCATGCCACTTACGAGTAAGTACGAGCCTAGGCCAAGCTCAATGGTTAACGCGGCAAGTCGGCATCGCGCAGGTGTAAAGCCTGGCGACACTCAGGCGCGGGCCGGAAGCCCCGCTGCGCGTAGCGCGCCATGCGCGTCGGCGATAGAATGCTTGCCGAAGTGGAAGATCGAAGCCGCCAGCACAGCGCTCGCATGGCCTTTTGTCACGCCCTCTACGAGGTGGTCGAGATTGCCGACGCCGCCGCTGGCGATGACAGGCACGCCGACTGCATCGGCGATCGCCCGGGTCAGCGCCAAGTCATAGCCACCTTGCGTGCCGTCGCCGTCCATCGAGGTCACCAGCAGTTCGCCCGCACCTAGCTGAGCGAGCTTGACCGCATGGTCCAGCGCATCGAGGCCGGTCGCTCGGCGGCCGCCGTGGGTGAAGATCTCCCACCGGCTCTCTCCCACCTTGCGCGCATCGACAGAGGCGACCACGCACTGGCTGCCGAAGCGTGCGGCGATGTCCGACACGACCTCGGGCCGGGCGACGGCGGCGGAGTTCACCGCCACCTTGTCCGCTCCCGCTAGCAGCAGCGCCCGCGCGTCCTCGGCTGTCCTGACGCCGCCCCCGACGGTGAGTGGCATGAAACACACTTCGGCCGTGCGCCTCACGATGTCGAGCAAGGTGCCTCGGCCTTCATGGCTGGCCGAGATGTCGAGGAAGCAAAGCTCGTCCGCTCCGGCCGCGTCATAAGCGCGCGCCTGCTCGACCGGATCGCCCGCATCGCGCAGTTCGACGAAGTTGACGCCCTTGACCACGCGACCATCGGCCACGTCGAGGCAGGGAATGACGCGAACGCGGACGGTCACGCTACTCCCTCTCTGCCATGGCGATCGCCGCGGCCAGGTCGAGCCGCCCGTCGTAAAGCGCCCGGCCGGTGATGACGCCCTCGATCCCGTCCTTGGCATGCAGCGCCAGCATGCGGATGTCGTCCAGCCCCTTCACGCCGCCGCTGGCGATTACCGGCAGTTCCGTGCGGCGTGCGAGGTCGACCGTCGCCTCGATGTTGCAGCCCTTGAGCAAGCCGTCTCGGCCGATGTCGGTGAACAGCAAGCTGGCAACGCCCGCATCTTCGAAGCGGCGCGCCATGTCGACGATCGATACGTCCGACACTTCCGCCCAGCCCTCGGTCGCGACCATGCCGTCGCGCGCATCGACCGCGACGACGATGCCGCCGGGGTACTCGCGCGCCATGTCCTTGACGAACTGCGGGTCCTTGAGCGCGGCGGTGCCCATGACCACGCGGCTCACTCCGAGATCGAACCAGCCGGCGACCGCCTCGGGCGTGCGGATGCCGCCGCCAAGTTGCACGTGGCCGGGGAACACCTGGAGGATGCCTTCGACCGCTTCGCGGTTCTGCGCCGAACCGGCGAACGAGCCGTCGAGATCGACGACGTGGAGGTACTGCGAGCCTGCCTCGGCGAAGAGAGTAGCCTGTGCGGCCGGGTCATCGCCGTACACGGTGGCGCGCGCCATGTCGCCTTCGGCGAGGCGGACGACTTGCCCCTGCTTGAGGTCGATGGCGGGGAAGACGATCATGGCTTCGGAAACCCTCTCCAACTCCGGCTAGGCGCCTGCGGCACCAAGCCTACGTTTCCCCTCCCAGCTGCAGAGAGGATAGCGAAGCTTACCGCGTCAGCGGTTGGCGCAGCTTGGCAAGGGCTCAAGGCTTCCACTCCAGAAACCGCGCCAGCAGCGCCAGCCCGTAGGCTTGGCTCTTCTCCGGGTGAAACTGCACGCCCACCACATTGTCGCGCGCCACGGCTGCGACCAGGCCGCCGCCATGGTCGGTCATCGCGGCCACATCGGTGCCCTGCTCAGGCGCGAAGTGATAGGAGTGCAGGAAGTAGGCCTCGCCCGCCTCGATCAGGCCGCCCGCACGATCATGGCGGCCGATAGAGACATCGTTCCAGCCCATATGCGGCACCTTGATCGCCGGATCGGTCCGCTCGATCAGCCTTACCTCGCCCTCGATCCAGTCGAGCCCCGGCGTGATGCCATGCTCCAGCCCGCGAGAGGCGAGCAGTTGCATGCCCACGCATATGCCCAGGAACGGCGCGCCGCCCACGTGCACGCGCTCGGTCATCGCCTCGACCAGGTGCGGGATCGCGCGCAGTCCCTCAGCGCAGGCCTTGAAGGATCCCACGCCGGGCAGCACGATCCGGTCCGCCGCGCGCACCACGTCGGCGTTGCTGGTGACATGGACATCGTCCGCCCCCGCAGCCTTCAGCGCATTGGCGACCGAGTGGAGATTGCCCGCGCCGTAATCGATCAGGGCGAGGACTTCAGCCACCCAGCTGGCCCTTGGTTGAGGGCACCGCATCGCCCTTGCGCGCATCGAGTTCGACCGCAACGCGCATGGCGCGGGCGAAACCCTTGAAGATCGCCTCGCAGATGTGGTGGTTGTTGGTGCCGTAGAGCAGCTCGATGTGCAGCGTGATGCCAACAGCCTGGCCGATCGAGTGGAACCAGTGCTCGACCAGCTCGGTGTCCAGCTCGCCCAGCTTCTCCTGCGTGAACGCGGCCTTCCACACGAAGTAAGGCCGGCCCGAGATGTCGAGCGCCACGCGCGCCAGCGTCTCGTCCATCGGCGAGTAGGCGCTGCCGTAGCGGCCGATCCCCCGCTTGTCGCCCAGTGCCTCGGCAATGGCCTGGCCAATGGCGATGGCGCTGTCCTCGCACGTATGGTGCTGGTCGACGTGGAGGTCACCGACGACGCGGCAGCGGATGTCGATCAGCGAGTGGCGCGAGAACTGCTCGATCATGTGGTCGAGAAAGCCGATCCCAGTCGACACCTCGTAGGCGCCGGTGCCATCGAGGTTCACCTCGACGGCGATGTCGGTCTCGTGGGTCTTGCGGGCGATCCGGGCGGTGCGCATGCGCGGCCTATAAGCGGGCGCCGCGCAGAATCAATCGTGTGGCATGCCGCATCGCGGCGATCCGGAGCGATCGTGTGCGATGCAGCATGAAAACGTGCCCCTTTGTTGATAATGCCGCCCTTAGCGGGTTGACCGGCTGCGACTCGATGCGCAGTTAGGCCGGATGACAGATACGCCGCCGGACAGCCTCATCCCCTACGACGAGATCGTGCAAGAGGCGCTGCGCGCCGTGGTGGGCCGCGTGCTCGGCCAGGTGGTCGCGGGCGGTGGCACCCTGCCCGGCAACCACCACTTCTACATCACCTTCAAGACCGCGGCTCCCGGCGTCTCCGTGCCGGCAGAGCTGAAGGCCCGCTTTCCCGACGAGATGACCATCGTTCTGCAGAACAAGTTCTGGGACCTGGTCGTTGGCGATGATTTCTTTGGCGTCGGACTCAGCTTCAACCAGATCCCGGCCAAGCTGCACATCCCGTTCTCGGCGATTACCGCCTTCGTCGACCCGGCCGTCGACTTCGGCCTGCAGTTCCAGGCGATGGTCGCGCCCGAGGACGAGACTGATCACGATCCCGATAACGATGGCGCGGAACGCGAAGGTGCCCCGCGCATTACTCCGAGCGAGGACGGCTCGAACGTGGTGTCGGTCGACTTCGGCAAGAAGAAGTAGGCGGGCGCAGCCCGGGATCGGGTAAAGATGGCGAAATCCACTCTGCGCAAGCGACTGGCCAATCTGACCTCCAGCGGTCGCGCCAGTGGCTCGACCAAGGAGACGGTCAAGAAGGCGCTGCCCGGCAAGCCCGAGGAACTGCACGGGCCTAGCCCGAACCCGGCGACCAACCTGCTGCTTGCCGACGTGGCGCTGCGAACGGGCACGATGATCGCGCGCCGCGCAGTCGAACGCCAGTTGCTCGGGGCCAAGTATCCGACCCGCAAGGCCGCTGCGATCCTGCGGGGCCGTTCACTGACCGAATCCGCGTTGCACTCTGTGCTGGCGCGCGTCGCCGTGCGATCGGTCCCGGGTGCAATCCTCGTTGGTGGAGGCCTCGTCGCCAAGACCCTCTACGACCGCGCGACGGGACGCCAAGCGCGTGGTGATGGCGAGGCCAAGCTGCACGAAATGGCCAAGGACGGCGCGGACGAGGTCTGACTTGGCGATGACCTCGTCGACGTCCCGCGCATCCCCTATCTTGATTTGACGGCTTCGCGCCGCCATCAGCGGGCATGACGAATCCTGAAGTCGCCGCTCCTATCGTTCCCGATTCCGACGCGCTGCACCGGCGCGGGCTGATGTTCATCCTCTCGTCGCCTTCGGGCGCGGGCAAGACCACGGTCTCGCGCATGCTGCTGCAACGTGATCCGCGCCTGCGCATGTCGGTTTCGGTCACGACCCGCTCGCCCCGGCCCGGCGAAGTGGACGGGCGCGACTACCACTTCACCGACCACCCCGGGTTCGAGCGGATGGTGGAAGAAGGCGAGTTCCTGGAATGGGCACACGTCTTTGGCCACAGCTACGGCACGCCCAAGGCCGAAGTGAAGGCAGGCCTGCGCGACGGCAACGACTACCTGTTCGACATCGATTGGCAGGGCACGCAGCAGCTCTACCAGAAGATGCAGAGCGACGTGGTCCGCGTGTTCCTGCTACCCCCCAGCATCGACGAACTGCGCCGCCGCCTGAACGCACGCGGCACCGACAGCGCCGAAGTCATCGCGTCGCGCATGGAGCGCGCCAAGGCCGAGATCAGCCATTGGGATGGCTATGACTACGTGATCGTCAACGACGACATCGATATCTGCTTCGCCAAGGTCTCGCAGATTCTGGCGTCCGAGCGGATGCGTCGCATGCGGCAGACCGGGCTGATCCCGTTCGTGCGCGAGTTGACGGCGCCGGATAGCTAGGCCGTTGTAGCGCGGGCTGGCTAATCCCCCACACACCAGCCTTGTCCCCATGCGCGCCACGCGATAGGCGCTGCCCCGCATCATATCTCCAGGGGTTCCTCAATGTCCGATCTCGCCGCCGCCATCGAAGCCGCCTTTGACGCGCGCGACACCGTTACGCCTGCCAGCGAGGACGTGCGCAAGCTGGTGGACGAGGCGCTTGGTCTGCTCGACAGCGGCGCCGCGCGCGTTGCCGAGCCCGACGGCCAGGGTGGCTGGAGGGTCAACCAGTGGCTCAAGAAGGCCGTGCTCCTGTCTTTCCGCCTCTCCGACAACGCACCGATCGAGCATGCCGCCGCTGGGGCGCCGGCCTTCGACAAGGTGCCGCTGAAGTTCGCAGGTTGGGGCGAGAACCGCTTCAAGGACGCTGGCGTGCGCGTGGTGCCGGGCGCCGTCGTGCGACGCAGCGCCTACATCGCCAAGGGCGTGGTGCTGATGCCCAGCTTCGTGAACCTGGGCGCCTACATCGACGAAGGCACCATGGTGGACACCTGGGCTACCGTCGGTTCCTGCGCGCAGATCGGCAAGAACGTGCACATTTCGGGCGGCGCCGGGATCGGCGGCGTGCTCGAGCCGCTGCAGGCCGGACCCGTGGTGATCGAGGACAACTGCTTCATCGGCGCGCGCTCGGAAGTGGCCGAGGGCGTGGTGGTCGGCACCGGCGCAGTGCTGTCCATGGGCGTGTTCATCGGCGCCTCGACCAAGATCGTCGACCGCGCGACCGGCGAAGTGCACATCGGTCGCGTGCCGCCCTACTCGGTCGTGGTGCCCGGCTCGCTGCCCGGCAAGCCGTTGCCCGACGGCACGCCCGGGCCGTCGCTCTACTGCGCCGTGATCGTCAAGACGGTAGACGCGCAGACCCGCTCCAAGACCGGGATCAACGAACTCCTGCGCGACTAGGGCACTTTGGTGAAGGGCGGCACGAGGAACGGCCGCCCCGCCCATGCGTTTGCCCCGATGCAAGTTCCGCCAATTGCGGCATCGCATCGAGGAGACATGCCATGGAAGTTCGCAACGGCGAAGTTCACGTCAACAGCACCGAAGCCAGCGCCGGCAGCAAGAACAACGTGGTGCGCTACATCCTGGCGATCAGCTTGGCGCTGGTCGTCATCGCCTTCGCCATCATCGTCATGACCGGCGCGATGACCTCCAACCAGAGCAACAACGGCACCGACGATTCCGCCCGCGCCAAGGCCGAGCAGCAGCAGACCTCACAGCAGCCGAGCGGTCAGCAGCAATAAGGGTGAGAGGGCGGCCGATGGAGGCCGCCCCGATCAGCCCGGCCGAGCCACTACCGCGCGCACTTTGGTGGCCAAGGTCATCGGATCGAAGGGCTTCAGGATCACGCCGTCGGCACCGGTGGCGACATACTCGTCCAGTCCTGCGCGCGAGGCTCTGGCGGTCATGAAGATGGTCTTCGCCTCGCCCAGATCGTCGCGCTCACCAAGCGCTGCGTGCAGTTCGAAGCCATCCATTCCCGGCATCATCACGTCGAGCAGGATCACATCGGGTCGCCAGGGCTCACGCTCCAGCATGTCCAGCGCCTCCTGGCCGGACGAGACCGCACGAACGTCCATGCCTGCATCGATGCGCAGCGCCATGGTGGCGATGGTGCGGATGTCGTCGTCGTCATCGACGTAGAGGACGCGAAGATCGGGGGTCATTGTGCCTGCCGCTCCCTGAGGATGCGCAGCACCGTCGACCGCAAAGTCGGCAGCGTGTTGCGCGACTTGACCAGCACCGCTTCGACCCGGCTGCTCGGATCGAGCGGGACATCCTGAGCGGAGAACACGATCGTCGGCAGCGGCTCTCCTCGCGCGTCGACCAGCAAGGGCAGGATCTCCAGGCCCGAGCCATCGGGCAGGCCGATGTCGAGAATGACGAGGTCCGGTTTCTCCAGTTCCAGGATCGCACGTGCCGAGACCAGGCCGTTGGCGCGGATGACGCGCGCCTCGCCCGATAGCGAGGCGGCGACGACCTTCACCAGGTCCTCGTCATCGTCGATCTGCAGCACGGTCGGACAGTGCGCAGTAGAGCTTCCCAGCGGCGCCGGCGTCTCGGCGGCGCCATCGTCCTCGTCCGCTGGCGGCGCAGTCTCGGCTTCGATGCAGGGGAGCGAAAACGCGAAGCAGGCGCCTCCCGATGGCGCGCTCTCCACCCAGATCGTGCCGCCATGGCGGTGGATGATCTCGCGCGCGATCGCGAGGCCAAGACCCGTGCCGCCGACGGAGCCAGCGGTCGGAGCTTGAACGAAGCGATCGAAGATGTGCTCGCGATAAGCGGCCGGCACGCCCGGCCCCTGGTCGCAGATGCGCGTGACCGCCCCGCTCGCTTCGAACTGGAGGCCGACGGTCACGGTCGAGTGCTCGGGCGTGTGGCGCAGCGCGTTCGACAGGAGATTGGCGGTGACCTGGAGCAGGCGCTGGCGATCCGCCTCGACCGCGCAGGTATCCTCGTCAATATCGACCCGCAGCGTCACGCCCTTGACCTGCGCCGATCCCTGGCTCTCGGCCGCAGCCTGGCGGATGACCGCTATGAGATCGGTGGGCACCATGTCCAGCGCCATGCGGCCGCTGCCGAATTTCTCGAGGTCAAGGATATCGTTGGTCAGGCGGATCAGCCTGCGCGCGTTGTTCTCGGCGATCTCGACCAGCTGCCGGGCCGGATCGGGCAGCGCACCCGCCGCTCCGCCCCGCAGCAGGCCCAGCGAACCGACGACCGAAGTGAGGGGCGTGCGCAGCTCATGGCTGACGGTGGCGATGAAGTCGTCCTTGATCCGCTCGATCTCGCGCCGGTGCGAGATGTCGCGCACCGACGCGACGATGTGCAGGCCGTCGGGCACCGGCATCAGACCCAGCGCGACATCGACCGGAATCACCCGCCCGTCCCGCGTGCGCGCCTCGCGATCGAGGAACAGCGAGCGCCGCAGCTTGCCCTCAGCCAGACCGACCCGCTCGTGGAAGCTGCCGTCTCCATCGGCGATATCGAGCACCACCGAGACGTCGCGGCGGCTGAGTTCCGCCGGCTCGTACCCCAGCACGGAGCGCGCAGCCGCGTTGACGTTCTCGATCGTGCCGCTGGGATTGAGGATGATGATGGCGTCGCTGGTGCTGTCGAGGATGGCGCGGTTGCGTGCCGATGCGTCGGCTTCGGAGACCATGACCTGCCAGCGCTGGCGCCGCGACACCCAGATCGCCACCATGCCCCCCAGCATCACCGCGCCGATGACGATGATCAGCAGCCAGACGACCTGCCGCGTGCGGTAGGTCCGATCCCAATAAACGGCCCGGCCTGCCTCCAACTGCCGGGCATCGTCGGCGATCAGCCCCTGCAGCTCGGCCTCGATGCGGTTCATCAGCAGCAGCCCCTGCCCGGCCGAGACACGCGCCAAAGCCGCTTCTTGCGCCCCACGCCGGACCGAACCGAGCACCTGGTCCATTTCCGCGAACTTGGCGGTGATCAGTTCCCGCATGACGCGATTCCTGCTGCCGCCGTGTCCCAAGCTGCCGGCCGATCGCTGCAGTGCGTCGAGCTCGTCCATGATCTGCTGGCGCGAGGGTTCGTAGCTGCGCAGGAACGTAGGGTTGTGAGTGATGACGAAGCCGCGCTGTGCCGTCTCCGCCTTGCGCAAGTTCGCCAGCAAGGTGAGCGCGCGCACGTGCCGCTCGGAAACGCCGGTCACCAGGTCGCCGGTGTGCCGCATGCGTCCATATTCGCCGTCGAGCCAGAGACCGAATGCCACCAGTAGCGCGGGCAGGAGGAGAGCGAGGATGAGGTAGCGCGGCATCCAGGGTGGCCGCGGCGCATCGACCGCTCGCTCCATGCCGGGCGTCGCGGTCACCTGCGCTGTCATTGGGAGGTCTCTCCAAGCAGCGGCTGAAGGGCAAGGACGGCCTGCGCCCGATTGGTGACGCCTAGTTGGCGGAAGATCGCGGTGAGATGCGCCTTTACCGTCGCCTCGCTGACGTGGAGATCATGCGCAATCTGCTTGTTGGCGCGTCCGTCGGCGAGCGCAAACAGCACCCGCCGCCGAGCCGGCGAGAGCTGGGCCATGCGGTCGCGGATCGGGCCTGCATCACCTTTTACCGGACCAACCGAGAATACCGGCTTGCCCGCGACGATCCCACGCAGCGCATCGGCGAGGTTATCCAGCGGCGCCGACTTGCGCAGGAAACCGGCGGCGCCAAGCTCGCGCGCGGCCCGGGCAAGGTTTGCATCCTCGCGCCCGGTAACGATCACCACGGGCACTTGCGGCAGGCAGAACTGCAACCGCAGCAGCCCGGAGAACCCTTGCGTATCGGGCAGCATCAGGTCCAGCAGAGCAAGATCGAAAGCAGGTCTTTGCCCGGCGATGGCTTCGGCCTGGGCAATCGTGCCGGCGCCGGTGATCGCGGCGCCGGGTATTGCGTGGCGCACCGCGAGGGCCAATCCCTCGCGCGCCAGCGGATGATCGTCCGCGATCAAGATCCTTCGCGTTTGCGTTCCCATTGTTCCGACCCGGCGGCGCCTTCGCGCTCTGTTTCCTGCTTCAAACAGGGGTAAGTTCGGATTTATCGTTCTGGTGTACAGCGTTATTCATTCCAGAGGCGTTCAGATAAACAAAGCGCCCAGGGTCCAATAACGATGAAGAACGACGATCTATTGTTCCAAGACGCGCCGCTTGTCCTCTTGGCGACGCGTGATCGCAGCCTATCCGCCCAATTGTGCGAGGTTTTGCAGGCCCGAAGCTGGCGGGTCGGAATCGCAACGAATGCCGAGGAGGCTCGCAGGATCGCCGCGGCAGAGCCGATCGCGATGCTGATCATCGACGGCAGCGAACCACAGGATGACACGAACCCGCTGGCCTGTGCACTTCGCGATAGCTCGGGACCCAGCCAGGCCGCGCCGATCCTCGCGCTCGCCTCAAGTAACGAACACCAAACTGATCCGAAACCGACCAGTGTGGACGGTATGTTGCCGCCCTTGGACTCTGGAATGAAGCTGGTGCGCGCGCTCGAGCGCTGGCAGCCGGTCTCGCTCGAGCCGACTCGGCGGATCGTGGCCATGTTCGGTTCAGGCCCGATCGCGGGCATGATGGAGCGGCTGGCGCTGCGCCTCGAAGCCGCGCTGGCCAGCCTGGACCGAAACAAGATCGATACCGCCGAGGCCCATCGTCTGGCCGGCCTGTGCGGTACCCTAGGTTTCGCGCAAGCGCATGCGGCCTGGCTCGACATCTCGCTGGGGGACAGCACCGCGCTCGACGAAGCACGCCGCACCACGCGCCTGACTCTCGCGGCGATCGCCCGGGGGCTTTAGCTTCCGGAGCACGGAGGGCGCGTCGTCTCGCAAGCGCCGCAAGTAACGCACATGAAGCTTCGTAGATGTGGCGTGCAGCATGATCCCGGCCGATCGCCGGTGCACGCTGCAGCATCACGCTTCCGAATGCCGCAAACGTATGAAAGTTCCTGCGATTTTTTGCGCTGGTTAATTTCGCGTTATCCCGCGGGCTTAGGTTCTTCTTAAGATTTCGGGACACAGCATTGTCGTGCGAGGGGGCAGAGAGGATACGGCGATGCCCAAGACTTACAGGGGTACGGCAAGCAGAGTCGCAATGACCGCTTGTCTTGCAGCAATCGGCACGACTACTTTTGCATCACAAGCACAGGCACAGAATATCTGCAGCGCTCTGCTTGGAGCGACTACGTGCGACGTAACCACCGACACGCTGGTTACGCCACTGCTCCCGGTCACCGGAACGCTGGATGTGACGGTCAACAGCGCCACCGACCTCCTCGGCTCGGTCGCGGCCGACGCCACCGGGGCCGTCGATCTGGCGGCCAATAGCAACATCCTCTCCAACACGGCCAACGCGCCAGCCCTGTCGCTGACCAGCGACGATGCGATCAATGCGACGGTCCAGAGCCTCACCACCAGCGGCGCCAACGCCACTGCTGCGCTGCTGCGCGCCGGCGCCGGCGTGACGCTCCAAGCGCTGGGACCGGTGACCACCTCCGCCGGTGGCGCAGACGGCATCAACGTGCTGTCCGCCTCACTCGACCTGACGGCCGACGCGGTGCAGACCTTGGGCGCCGATGCGGACGGCCTCGAACTCGTCACGCTCGACGGTCCGATCGCGCTCGACGTCGATCTGGTCGAGACGCAAGGCGCTCTCGCCGACGGTGCGATCCTGAACGCAGTTGGCGGCATCGACCTCGATGTCGGCGTGCTGCGCACCGAAGGCGGGCAGGCGCTCGGCCTCAATCTCTCGACCGACCCGACGGCCTGCGCTGCGCTGGCGGCCGGCAGTTGCGACATCAACGGCGTGGTCGGCACGCTGACCACGCAAGGACCCGGCAGCATCGGCGCGCTGGTCAACGCGGCTGCCGCGACCACGCTTACGGTCGACGTGCTGCAGACCAACGGCAACGACGCGGCGGGCATCGATCTCACCACCACTCCGCAAGCCTGCCTCGTGCTCGGCGCCGGCGCCTGCGGGACCGACTTCACTGTGGGCAACCTGCTGACGTTTGGTGACCGCTCGCCCGGCATCCTTGCCACCATCGTCGGCCCGACGAACGCGAACGTCGACCTGCTGGAGACCGACGGCGTCGACTCGCCCGGCATCGCCATCGTCGGCGATCCCGCCGCTTGCGTCCTGCTCGGCTCGGGCGCGTGCGACACGGGCGTGAACGTAGGCAACCTGCTGACTACCGGCGACGGCTCCGGTGGCCTTGCCGTCGACGTGCCGGCGCTGATCACCGCCGATCTCGGCTCGGTCATCACGCAGGGCGACAATGCGCCCGGAATCGTCCTCAACGCCGATCCGCAGGCTTGCGCGACCTTGGGCGTGGGCGCTTGCGGCGTCGATCTGAACGCAACCCAGGTCACCACTGGCGGCGCCAACTCGCCCGGCATCGGCATCGCCGCCGTCGGCCCGATCTCGCTCGATCTCGGCAGCGTGACCACGAACGGGATCAACTCGCCGGCGATCGGCATTGCCACCGACCCGACGGCCTGCGCGATTCTTGGCGCTGGCGAGTGCACCACCGACGTCACCGCAGGATCGATCACCACGGGCGGCGATGGCTCGACTGGCCTGGCGGCGCTGGTCAGCGGCCCCGTGACGGTGACCACCGGTCCGATCACTACGCTGGGGACCGATGCCGACGGCATCGCCCTGGTCGCCGATCCGACCGCCTGCCTCGTCGCGGGCGTCGCCACGTGCCCGATGACCGTCGCCACGGGTCCTGTCAGCACGGGCGGCAATGGCTCGACCGGGATCGGACTGGTCGCAGCGGGACCGCTCCAGCTCGACACGGGCAACGTCTCGACCCTCGGGCTTGATGCACCGGGCGTGGTCGTCGGCGCCGACCCGACTGTGTGTGCGATCATCGGCTCGGGCGCTTGCACGACCACCATCAACACCGGGTCGATCACCACCAACGGCGACGATTCGCCGGGCCTTGGCGTGCTCGCGGGCGGTCCGCTGACCGTCACCACCGGGCCGATCTCGACGCTGGGCACCGATGCCGAGGGCATCACCCTGGTTACCGATCCCACGGCCTGCGTGCTGGTCGGTGCGGTCTCGTGCGCCACCACCGGCGTGCTCGGACCGGTGACCACCGGAGGCGACGGCTCCACCGGCATCGGCGTCGCGGCGGCCGGGCCTGTGCGGCTCGACACCGGCAGCATCACCACGCTGGGCAACAACGCGCCCGGCCTGGTGGTCGATACCGACCCGGCGGCCTGTGCCATCATCGGCAACGGCACTTGCACCACCACGGTCAACACCGGCTCGGTGACCACCGGCGGCAGCAACTCGCCCGGCGTCGGCATCATCGCCGGCGGTCCGACGACGGTGAGCACGGGTCCGATCACCACGGCGGGCGGACAGTCGCCCGGCCTGACGGTGACCACCGACCCCGCTGCCTGCCTCGCCGTCGGCGCGGCGCTGTGCACGGCCGAGATCGTCACCGGCCCGATCCAGACCGGCGGCACCGACTCGCCTGGCGTGACCGTCGGCGTGACCGGCCCGACCACCATCACCACCGGTCCGATCACCACGGGCGGCGGCAACTCGGACGGCGTGACGGTCACCATCGACCCGACGCTGTGCCTGGCACTCGGCCGCACCGACTGCGTCACCACCGTCAACACCGGCCCGATCGACACCGGCGGCCCAGGCTCGGGCGGCGTCGTCATCACCGATCCGGGTAGCGGTCCTGGTGGAGGGACCGGCGGACCTGGCGGCGGCACCGGCGGACCGGGAGGCGGCACCGGCGGCGATACCGTCACCGTGATCACCGGCCCGATCACCTCCGACGACGACGGCGTCAACGTCGGCACCGGCTGCACCCAGGTCAACGTGACGGCCACCGGCCCGATCAACTCGCGCACCGGCACCGGCATCGAAGTCGCCAGCGCTTGCGGGGTCACCGTCACCACGCTCGACGGCGCCCCCGTCCAGGGCGCGACCGGCGGCATCGACGTGACTTCGGGCACCGGCTCGGTGATCACCATCGGCGACCTGGTGCAGGCGGGCAACGGCCTGGCGGTGCAGGTCAACGGTGCGGCAACCGTGGTGACCAACCAGGCCACCGGCGAAGTGATCGGCCGCATCGACCTGACCGATGCGAACGACGTGTTCAACAACGCCGGCAGCTTCCGCCCGGTCGGCAACAGCAGCTTCGGCGCGGGCACCGACGTGCTGAACAATTCCGGCTCGATCGTCGTCAACCCAGGCGCCCCGGCAGCGCCGGCGGCTGTGACCTTCACCGGGTTGGAGACGCTCAACAACTCAGGGCTCATCGACATGCGCAACGGCCGGGTGGGCGACAGCCTGACCGTTCCGGGCGCCTTCGTCGGCTCGGGCGCGAGCACGCTGGGGGTCGATGTCGGTGCCACCACTGCCGACCGCCTCGTCGTCGGTGGCGCGGCGACCGGCTCCACCCAGGTGCTGGTCAACGGCCTCAACGGCGGCTTCGTCAACAACGCCGTCGTCGTTGATGCCGGCGCGGGCACCAGTGCCGGTGCTTTCACGCTGGGCAACGGCGGCACTGTCGGGATCGTGGACTACTCGCTGGTCTACAACCCGGGCACCAACGACTTCGCGGTCTATGGCCTGCCCAACCAGTCCGCCGTATCGCCACTGCTGCTCGTCGATGGTGCCCGCCAGATCACCTACCGGTCGAGCGACGCGGTCGCCGCCCACCTCGATGGGGTGCGCACCGGCAAGGCGTTCTGGATGGATGCGTATGGCCTGGTCGACAAGCGCCGGCAGGGCTTCGCCACCACCGCCTTCGGCCAGCCGGTTGGCTACTCGCTCGACAGCACGCAGGACTTCTTCGGCGTCCAGGCCGGCGTGGACCTGCTCGGGACCGAGACCGGCACGGTTGCCGGCATCACCGGCGGCTATGCCAGCAGCCAGCTGAACATCGCGGCAGGCGCTGGCCGGGCGCGATACGACAGCTTCAACGTCGGCCTCTACGGCCGCGCCGCTGCCGGACCGATCCGGATCGAGGGCCTGGCCAAGTACGAGCACGTCAAGGCCAAGTACGGCGATGCCCTGATCGGCGTCAGCGACCGCTCCAAGGCCGACGGTTTTGGCGGCTATGTAAAGGTGTCGGGCGCGTTCGGGTCGGACCGGTTCACGTTCTCGCCCTTCGCCTCGCTCGACTACTCGGACCTCGACTGGAAGGGTCTCGACCTCGGCGTCGCCACCGCCGACTTCGACACCGCCAAGGGCCTGCGCGGCAAGGCGGGGGCGCGCGTCGATACGCTCGTCTCCGACGGGCCGAGCAAGATCCGCCTCTACGCCTCGGGCGCCTACGTGCACGAGTTCAAGGGCCGCGATCGGATGACGCTAGAGGGTGGCGGGTTCAGCTTCGCCTACCGCCTGCCGGCAGTGCCCGACTACGGACAGGCCAAGATCGGCGTCGCCATCGACCAGGGCGAGCGGGTCAGCGGCTTCATCGAGGCTCAGGGCGACTTCAGCAGCTCGTACAAGGGCGGCGGCGCCCGAGCGGGGCTCTCCCTGCGGTTCTGACCGCACACCTCGGGGAGGACGGCACCGCCGCCCTCCCCTTTTTATTGCGACGGAAAGGTTTTGCACTTGGACATGAAATGGTCCCCCAGGGCAGATCCCTCTGCCGACCCCGCTGGGCTCCACCGCCAGTTCACCGCGTCTGCCGGCACTTGGCTCGACATGCGCGCCTGCGCCCAGGTGGTCGAACGCGCGTTGCGCGACTTGCCCGCAGGCGAGCGGCTGGGTCTACTGCTCCTCGAAGTCTGGGGCCTGAGCGAACAGCTCGACGCGCTGGTGAGCGAACACGGCGTCGCCGCGGGGGAGAGGGCCACCGTCTCGCTGTCCGCCGGCCTGCCCCCCGACACGCGGATTGCTCGGGTTGGCCGGGGCACGCTGGCGTTGATCTTCCCACAACTCAGCAACATCGCCGAAGGTGAGCGCCTGGCCGAAGCGGTGGCGACCGGGCCGCTGCTGATCTTCGCCGGCGCCGGCATTCCCGTGCCGCTCGATGTGCGCGCCGGCCTGGCGATTGCACCCGATCACGGCACCACCTTCGAGACGCTGCTCGCTCGCGCCGAGCTGGCAGTAATCGAGCTGCGCTCGCAGCAATCCAGCAGCTTCGCCACTTACCGCTCCGACGTGCAGGCCCGCGCCATCCGTCGCGCGCGGCTGCGACAGGACCTGGAGCGCGCCGAGCAGGAAGGCCAATTCGAGCTGTTCTACCAGCCCCAAGTCGACCTTGCGACCGGGCGTATCGTCGGCGCCGAAGCGCTGATGCGTTGGCATCATCCCACCCACGGCTTGCTGGCTCCGGGCGACTTCCTGGCTCGGCTGGAGCAGATGTCGCAAGCGCGCGCGGTCGACACCTGGGTGCTGGAGACCGCCGCCACGCAGGCCGCGGCCTGGAGCGGCACCAAGCCCGGCGTGCGCGTGGCGATCAACATCTTCCCCGATCGACTAGGCGATCGGCTGGTCACCGATGTCGAACGGGTGCTGGGCGAACACGGCCTTTCCCCCGAAGCGCTGGAGATCGAAATCCCCGAGCGCCATGCCTTAGACGACATCGACAGCGCCGCGCGCACGGTAAAATCGCTGCGAAGGCTGGGCGTGTCCGTGGCGCTGGATGACTTCGGCACCGGCTTCGCCTCGCTCACCGCAATCAGCGCGCTCGACGTCAATCGGCTGAAGATCGACCGCAGCTTCGTCGCCGACATGCTGTCGAACGGCAAGAGCGTGGCGATCGTCTCGACCCTGATCGAGCTGGGCCGGCGGATCGACTTGTCAATCCTGGCGGAGGGGATCGAGACGGCCGAACAGCGCGACGTACTGGCAGCGTTCGGGTGCAACGAGGGTCAGGGCTACCTATTCGGCAAGCCAATGCCGGCGGAGCAGCTGTGGCCGGTCTGCCAGGCGGTGCGACGGGCGGGGTGACGTTGGCGACGCCCTCACGTGAGGGGACATCGTGAGGTCAAGAGGATAGCTGGTACGCTTCGACGTGCTCAGCCTTGGCGGTATTGGTGTCAGCTGCTCCAGGACAAGCCAGCCCGGTGCGGCCGTCCCTGACATCCGCTGGCTGGCCGGTCGAAGTCCGCCAGTCGATCACTCGACTGGCGGCTCCTGACCTCAAGCGGCCTGCTTGTGCCGCTCTACCGCTTCGAGCTTGAGCATGTCGGCCATCTTGAACGCCAGCTCGATCGACTGCGCGCCGTTCAAGCGCGGGTCGCAGTGTGTGTGGTAGCGGTCCGCCAGGATCTCGTCGGTGATGGCGATGGCGCCGCCGGTGCACTCGGTGACGTCCTGGCCGGTCATCTCGATGTGGATGCCACCCGCATGCGTGCCCTCGGCGCGGTGGACGGCGAAGAAGCCGCTCACTTCGGCGAGGATGCGGTCGAACGGACGGGTCTTGAGGCCGCTGTCGGTCTTGATGACGTTGCCGTGCATCGGGTCGCACGACCACACCACCGGGTGACCCTCGCGCTGCACCGCGCGCACCAGCTTGGGCAGCCCGTCCTCGACCTTGTCGTGCCCGAAGCGGCTGATCAGCGTCATGCGGCCAGGCTCGCGGCCCGGGTTGAGGATGTCGAGCATGCGCAGCAGCGCGTCGGGCTCCAGGCTCGGCCCGCACTTCATGCCGATCGGGTTGCCGACGCCGCGCAGGAACTCGACATGCGCCGAGCCCTCGAAGCGGGTGCGGTCACCGATCCACAGCATGTGCGCCGAGCAGTCGTACCAGTCGCCGGTCAGCGAATCGCGCCGGGTCAGTGCCTGCTCGTACTGCAGCAGCAGCGCCTCGTGGCTGGTGTAGAAGCTGGTGCCCTGCAGCTGCGGCACGGTCTGCGGATCGACGCCGCATGCCGCCATGAAGTCCAGCGCTTCGCTGATCTTGTCCGCCATCTGCGCGAACTTGGTGCCCCAGGGGCTGCGGCCAATGTGATCCATCGTCCATTGGTGAACCTGGCGCAGGTTCGCGTAGCCGCCGCTCGCGAAAGCGCGCAGCAGGTTCAGCGTGGATGCCGACTGCGTGTAGGCGCGCAGCATGCGATCCGGATCGTTGGTGCGGATGCCCGCCTCGAACTCGACACCGTTAATGATGTCACCCAAGTAGCTGGGCAGTTCCTCGCCGCCGATCGTCTCGGTCGGGGCCGAGCGCGGCTTGGCGAACTGGCCGGCGATGCGGCCGACCTTCACCACCGGCTGTTTGCCCGCGAACGTCAACACGACCGCCATCTGCAGCAGCACGCGGAAGGTATCGCGAATGTTGTCCGGATGAAACTCCGCGAAGCTTTCCGCGCAGTCCCCGCCCTGGAGCAGGAAACCGCGACCGGCGGCAACCTCAGCCAGGTCCTTCTTCAGCTCGCGCGCTTCGCCTGCAAACACCAGCGGCGGGAACTTTGCTAGCGTGGCCTCGACCTCGCCCAGCTTCTCCGCGTCGCCATAGGAAGGCAGGTGCCGCGCTTCGTGCGCCTTCCAGCCTTCCGGTGTCCAATTGCTCGCCACGTCACTCACTCCTCAGCGCGCGGCGGGTGCCGGCGCAATACAAGGCGGCGCACATACGCCCTGCGCGCAAGGATTGCAAAGTCGGGTTTGCTGGTAAGCGTGATCGGCAATCCCAGCGTTGGCGATGTGCGGCGCTACTTGCGCGCCGCCACCTTCGCGTCCTTCTCCGGCACCACTTCCAACCGCCACGAGGCGTCCTTGCCCAGGTACTTGGCGGCGAGCGCCTGCATCTGTGCGGGTGTGGTCACCGTGTAGTCGGTCATGACCGAGCGAAGCGACGCAAGGCGCGAGGCGTCGGTTGTGGCGCCTTCGATCTGTTGCATGAAGAAGGCCGAACTGCTGGCGGCGCGGGTGATCTGCTGGCGCAGCGGCTCGATCACGCGGGCGAGTTCGTCGGCCGTGGGTGGATTGGTGATCAGGTCCTGCGCGATCTGGTCGGCCGTTTGGAAGAACACCGGCACCGATTTGGGATCGACTTGCGCCATCGCTGTGATCGAACCTCCGGCCTTGAGGTCGACCGGCCATGTCGAGAACACATATGGCGCATAGGACGCGCCCAGCTTCTCACGCAAAGCATCGAGCAGACGGTTGGTGAACAGCTGCGTCAAAATCTCCAGCTGGCGCGATTCCGGCACGCCGACGGAGCCACCGCCGGTCGGCCATGAGATCACCGCCGCCGCCTGGTCGGGATCGCCATGGTGGTGCAGGACGATCGGCGTGTCGGACGGCTTGGGCACCGTGATCTCGGCCGTGCCGGTGGGTACCGGAGCCGGATCGCGCGGCTTCAGGGCACCGAAAGTGCGCTGCAGCGCCGCCACGGTGGTTGCGGGATCGAAGTCGCCGAAGATCTGCACTTCGATCGGTCCGCTGGCGAGTGCCTTCTCCCAGACCTTGCGGAAGCCCTCAGGCGTGGTCTTGTCGATCTCGGCCGGGGTCGGCGTCTCGAAGCGAGGGTCCTGCCCGCGCTGGTAGAACTGCAAGTCGCGGTTGAGCACGCCTTGGGGCGAGGTCGAAAAGGTGTCGTACTGGATCTTGGCCGCGGCCTTGGCGCGCTCGAACGGCTGCTTGTCCCAGCGTGGCAGGTCGAGCTTTGCGGCGAAGAGATAGAGCTGGTCGGCAAGGTCCGCTGGCCGAGTCTCGGCCGTCATCTCGAACGCGGCATCCTGGACGTCGAAGTCGAAGCCCATCTTGCGGCCGGTCGAGATACGGTCGAGATCGTCCTGGCCGAGCGTTGCCAGGCCGGAGCTGACCAGCGCCGTCTCGCCCAGCGAGATATAAGGCGCGTCCTTGGGCGCGATCTCGCGATAGCCGCCCCCGAAGCGGACCTTCACGGTCACGCGACCGGGCTCTTCCTGTACCGGCCACAGCAGCACTTTGACGCCGTTGGCGAAGGCCAGCTGCTGAATGCCGAGCAAGCCGGTGCTCTGCGACTGCGTGACCTGGCCCGGCTTGCCGATCGCGGGCAACTTGTCGAACGAGACTGGCGCCGAGTTGGCGGCCTGGCGCACCTGCTCGTCGGGCTTGACCGGCTCGGCCAGCGCCTGGCGCAACCCGGCATCGGTCGCGGTGCCTTGCTTTTGCGTGATGAACAAGCCGCGCGTCACAGTGCCGGTGAACAGCTGCTGCGTGTGCTGGAGCACGGCAGCGGGCGTGAACAGCGGCTTGGACTCGCGGAAGATGCGCAGCACCGCTTCGGGCGAGGCGACCGTCTCGCGAATGTCGAGCGCGTTGACGAGGTCGTCGGCCAGCTTGGCGCCGGGCAGGAGGCGGCGCTGCTCGACCGGCACCTGGAACGCGACATCGAGCTCGGCCAGTTCACGGTCGATCTCGGCCTGCGTCGGTGGGCGCACCAGGGCGTCGGCGATCACCGCGCGCACGTCGTGGAGCGCCGCCTTCCAGTCGTCGCCCAACGGCGTGATCGAAACGAAGGTCGCATCGGCGGAGCGCGCGACGTCCTGCTGGTTCACTTGCGCGGTTAGGAAGCTACCGCCCAGCCGTGCCTTGGCTTCCAGTCGGCGATTGATGATCGCCTGCGCCAGCGCGTCCGTCATCAGGCCCTGGTTGTAGACGATGGTATCGTTAACCTGCCGCCAGGGCCGCAGGACGGCATAGTTGATCCCGGCCGGCAGATCGGGTTCGACCAGCACCTTTGCCTCGCCGATCGGATTTTTAGGGTCGACGCCGGCCGGCGCCACCGGATCTCCGAAGCTGGGCGCCGGCACTGCCTTGCCGGGCGGGTTCCAGTCGGCGAACCACTTCTTCACGGAAGCTTCCAGCTGCGCCGGCTCGGCATCGCCGGCAACGATCACGACGACGTTCTGCGGCCTATACCAGCGGTGATAGAACGCGCGCACGCTCTCCTGCGTGGTTGATTGCAGCGACTTGACGGTGCCGATCGGCGAGCGGTCGGCGAGCGGCTGGCCGTGGTAGAACGCCTCCTGCATCGCGTCCTGCACGCGCTTGGCGGCCCCGCCGCGCTCGCGCATTTCGGCCATGACGATCGGCAGGTCGGCCTTCAGGTTGTCCGCGCTCAGCGTGGGCGCGGTGACCATGCCGGAAAGCAGCTTCATCGTCTCGTCGAGCGAGGTGGGCGTGGCGTTCGGCAGGTCGAGCTTGAACACGGTCTGCGTGTTGCTCGTCTCGGCATTGGTGTCGGTGCCGAAGGAGGCACCCAGCCGCTGGAACGTCGCGATCGCCGCGCCGCTCTCGATGTACTTGGACTGGCGGAACACCATGTGCTCCAGCAAGTGCGCATAGCCACGCTCGTTGTCGGTCTCGTAGAGCGAGCCGGCGTCGACGCGGATGCGGATGGAGACCTGGCCCGGCGGCACACCGTTCTTGCGCACGGCGTAACGCATGCCGTTGCTCAGCTCGCCGAAGTTCCACTCCAAGTCGGGCGGCACGTCGCTGCCCTTGTAGAGCCACGGCACCTTGCTGGCGCTGCCCGGAGCCACGGTGCCCTGCACAGGCTTGGCGGGCACCGGCTTTGCAGGCGCCGGCTTTGCCGACACGGGAGCCTGCTGCGCCAGAACGGGTGAAAGCGTCGAAGTGGAGAGGAGGAGAAGGCAGGCGAGCGAGCGGACGGCGCGCGATGAGATGTGCATGGCGAAAGGTATAGGGGCTGCATTGCTGAAGGGCCAGTGAATAGGCAAAGCTTTGCGGCGCAATCATCGCCCGGCGCACCTTGACCACAGGGACGCTTCGCCTACATCGCCTTCATGTATATCGAAACCGAAGCGACGCCCAATCCCGCCACGCTCAAGTTCCTGCCTGGCCGGCAGGTGATGACGGCGGGCACGCGTGAGTTCACCTCGCCAGAAGCGGCCGAAGCTTCGCCGCTGGCGCAGATGCTGTTCGATCTGGGCGACGTGACCGGCGTGTTCTTCGGGCACGACTTCGTCTCGGTGACCGCGGCACCCGGCGTCGAGTGGGCTTCGCTCAAGCCGCAGGTCGCGTCGGTACTGCTCGACCACTTCGTGTCGCAGGCACCGCTGTTCACCGCCGGCACCGCGGCGGGCTTCTCCGTGCCTGGTGACGAGGACGACCTGCTCGACGGTCAGGCGGACGACCCTGCGGACGCGGACATCGTCGCGCAAATCCGCGACCTGATCGACACGCGCGTGCGACCGGCGGTCGCCAATGACGGCGGCGACATCATCTATCGCGGGTTCCGCCAGGGCGTGGTGTTCCTGACGATGCAGGGCGCCTGCTCGGGCTGCCCCTCGTCCTCGGCGACGTTGAAGCACGGCATCGAAGGCCTGCTGAAGCACTACGTGCCCGAAGTCACCGAAGTGCGCGCCGCCTGAGTATCCGCTAGGCCTTGGGCATGCACGCCGGGCGCACTCTGGTCATCGATACCGCGACCGAGGCCTGCTCGGTCGCGCTGTTCGAGGGCGGCGATTGCGTCGCTGGCGAATGGCGCATGCTCGGGCGTGGCCATGCCGAGAACCTGGTGCCGATGATCGCGGCGCTGCCCGAACGCGGACGGGCGACACGGATCGCGGTCGCCCTTGGGCCCGGCAGCTTCACCGGCGTACGCGTAGGCATCGCCGCGGCGCGGGCGCTAGGACTTGCGTGGGGCGCTGAAGTCCTCGGCTATCCGACGCCGGCACTAGTCGCGGCGATGGCCCGCGCGCAGGCGGGCGCCCTCCCCATCACCGTGGCGATGACCGGAGGCCATGGCGAGTGGTTCGTCGCGCGCTACGATGCGGAGGGCGGCGAGGTTAGCCCCGTCGGCTCCCTGCGCCCGGACGTGGCGGCGGCCGGCGCCGACGATCTCGTCGCAGGTAATCAGGCGGCGGCGTTGGTCGCCGCCCGAGGCACCGGCCGCTCGATCGAGCTCTGGCCGGACGCGCGCGCCTTTGCGCTGCTCAGCGAGGGGGACCTGCAATCGCCCGCCCCCATGTATGGCCGACCGCCGGATGCGAAGGTGGCGGCGCGATGACCTGCGGCGACGACGTCGACCAGATCATGGCGATCATGGCCGTGGCGTTCGACCCGGCCTATGGCGAAGCTTGGACTCGTCGCCAAGTCGAGGACGCATTACTGCTGGGTAACTGCCACGCCTACCTCGCCGCACCCGATGGTGCACCGGTCAGCGCGCAGGAACGCGCAGTCGGCTTTTCGCTGTCGCGCACAGGGTTCGAAGAAGAGGAACTGCTGCTGTTCGGCGTCGTGCCAGAGTATCGCAGCTGCGGTGTCGGGCGCGCCATGCTGGTCGCGCTATCCAGCGCTGCAAGTTCGCGCGGAGCGCGGCGGCTTTTACTGGAGATGCGCCGCGGTAATCCAGCAGAACGGCTGTATCGCACGTTCGGCTTCAGCGTGATCGGCGAAAGGCGCGATTATTACCGAACTCCTGTTGGCACGCGTATCGACGCGATCACCTTTGCCTGTGAAATCGCCTGAAGAGTTACGCGGTATTCTGTCGATTGTGACGATACATAGCTGTTACACTTAAATCACATCAAATAGTGTTGTCATCGCGGGCCGAGTGGTTCAATGGCGGTGCATCAAGCGAACGAGCTTGTGCAATCCCATAACCTATGGTCGCATCTAGAGGTCAATATGCAGAACATCGAAACCGACATGAGCGAAACACTGATCACGCTGACTTCGGACATCGTGGCCGCTCATGTCAGCAACAACAACGTCCCCCTGGAAGATCTGCCTTCGCTGATCACCAACGTCTACGGCGCACTCGCCAGTCTGGGCGGCAGCGAGCCGGTGCAGGAAGAGAAGCCTGAGCCCGCCGTTTCGGTGCGCGCCTCCGTGAAGCCCGACTACATCGTCTGCCTGGAAGACGGCAAGAAGCTCAAGATGCTGAAGCGTCACCTGATGACGCACTACAACATGACGCCCGAAGAGTATCGCCAGCGCTGGAACCTGCCTGCCGACTACCCGATGGTCGCCCCCAACTATGCCGAGAAGCGTCGCGAACTGGCCAAGAAGATCGGCCTGGGTCGCAAGCCCAATGCCCGTCGCGGTCGCCGCGCCAAGGCTGCGCCGGCCGTCCCCGCCTGAACGGCGGGCTCAATAGCCGAACCATCGTTGCAATAGTTGTGAATGCGGCGGCGTCGTCCTAGATGGGACGGCGCCGCCGCAGCGCGTTCGCCGCAACCCCTAGGAAAACGACGTGCACCAGCCCATCGACATCGAAGCTCTCTGCGCTCAGCGTGGCCTGCGCATCACCGAGCAGCGCCGCGTCATCGCCAAGGTGCTGTCCGAGAGCACCGATCATCCTGACGTCGAGAAGCTGCATGAGCGTGCGGCGAAGATCGATCCGGGCATCTCGATCGCCACCGTCTATCGCACCGTGCGCCTGTTCGAGGAGGCCGGCATCCTCGACCGGCATGACTTCGGCGACGGCCGTGCACGCTACGAAGCCGCGCCCGAGGCACACCACGACCACATGATTGACGTCGAGACGGGCAACGTGATCGAGTTCGTCGACCCGGAACTAGAGTCGCTGCAGCGGCAGATCGCCGAGCGCCTCGGCTTCCGCCTCGTCGATCACCGCATGGAGCTGTTCGGCGTCAAGATCGGCCGCGAGGGCGGCGAGCGCTGAGATGAGCCCCGGCACAGGTGTGGCCGGCCGGCTGCGCCTGGCCCTGCGCGGCGCAGCGCTGGTCGGGTGGCTGGCGCTGTGCCTGGCGCTCTACGGCCTGCGCGCAATTCTGCCCGGCCGCAACTGGGTGCCGCGCTTATTCCTGGGCGGCACCTTGCGGATCGTCGGGGCGCGGCTGCGCGTGCTCGGAGAACGAGCGCCGGCGCCGTGTTTCCTGATCGCCAATCATCTCAGCTGGATGGATATCCTGGCGCTGGCCGGGGCGACCGGCACCGCGTTCGTCGCGCATGACGGGCTCGCCGGCAATCCCGCGCTGCGTTTCCTGTGCCGGCTGAACCGCACCGTCTTCATCGCCCGGGGCGAGCGCGGCAGTGTCGCTGGGCAAGTCGAGCAAGTGCAAGAGGGCCTGCACGAGAGCGGGGTGCTCACCTTGTTTCCAGAGGGCACTTGCGATGACGGCGTGACGCTGCTGCCGTTCAAGTCCTCACTGCTGGCGGCGGTGGATGGCGGCGATCAGACGGTTGCGATCCAGCCGGTGTGGATCGACTATGGGGCCGAGGCGGGCGAGATCGCCTGGTTCGGTGATGAAGGCGGGCTCGCGAACTTCACGCGCGTGCTGGCGCGTGCGAGGCCGGTTCAGGTGACCTTGCACATGCTTGCTCCGCTCGGACCGCAAGAGCGCCAGGATCGCAAGACCATCGCAGCGGCTGCTCGTGAGGCGATCGAGGCGAGCGCTCTCGGCACTACCTAGGGCGAGTTTCCCTCATTCCCGTTCGTGTCGAGCGCAGTCGAGACACGAACGGAGGTGGGTTGGAGCGTCCTACCCGGGATCAACGCGTGGCGTTGTACGCCAGCTGGTCGTTGTTCAGCTGGAAGCCCACCAGCAACTCGAACGAGGCGCGCGCCACTGCGGCGCGGACCTGCGGGTCCGCCAGCGGGTCGACCGCGGCGTCGGTGTCCCCAGGCTTGCGCTTGCGGGTGATGCGCTCGCGGATGTCCTCGGGCAAGGTTGCCGCCGCACGGTCGATGTAAGCCGATGCGGTACCCTTAGCCTGCGCGCGCTCCTGGCCGGCGGCGAAGTTGATCGTGATCGAGCCGATGCGCTTGCTGGCCACCGTATTGCCGCCCTGCAGAACGGAAACGAAGTAGGGTATCGTCACCTGACGCGCGCCGCCCGTATCGGACCGGCGAGCGAGCACGTCGAACGTGGCGGTTGCGAAGACCTTTTCCCCCTGCTCCTCGTTGCACTGGCTGCGCACGTTGGTCATCGTCGCGACGACGTCGATGTTGGCCGCGGTCTTGTCGCCGGGGGCGCGGAACATGGTGACGTCGCCGGTGTAGTCGGGAATGCCGACGGCCGGGCAGCGCGAACGGATCGCGGTGATGCCCACGCCTTCGTCCACGACGATGTCGCCGCGCTTCGCACAGCCTGCGAGAGTCCCGGCCAGCAGCGCTGCGACGGTGACGGCGCGCAAGGTGGGAACGGGCAGACGGCGTGCGATCATGCGAGACATCCTCGGGTCAGCCAAGATGGCCAAGTATGCGCTTGCCCTAGCGAGGCGCGCGGCAAAGCGCTAGAGGCCGCAGGATGAACGCGCCCTTTCCTGCTCCGATGACCTCCGCGGATCTCGCGCCGCTGCACTTGCTGATTGCCGCGCCGCGTGGCTTCTGCGCCGGTGTCGACCGTGCCATCGAGATCGTCGAGCGCGCGATCCAGCGCTATGGCGCGCCCGTCTACGTGCGGCACGAGATCGTGCACAACAAGTTCGTGGTCGACAGCCTCAAGGCCAAGGGCGCCGTGTTCGTCGAGGAGATCGACGAAGTGCCCGACGGCGTGCCGGTGATCTTCAGCGCGCATGGCGTACCCAAGGCCGTGCCCGCCGAGGCTACCGCGCGTGGGCTCGACTGGCTGGACGCGACGTGTCCGCTGGTCAGCAAGGTCCACCGCCAGGCCGAGCGCCAGATCGAGGCCGGGCGGCACATCCTGTTCATCGGCCATGCCGGACATCCCGAAGTGATCGGCACCTTCGGCCAGGTGCCCGAAGGCACGATGACGCTGATCGAGACGGTAGCCGATGTCGCCGCGCTGTCGATCGGTCCGGACGTGCAACTGTCGTACCTCTCGCAGACCACGCTGTCGGTCGACGATACCGCTGCCATCATCGAGGCGATCACCCGGCGTTTCCCCGGCGTGGTCGCGCCCAAGGCCGAGGACATCTGCTACGCCACGTCCAACCGCCAGGCGGCGGTCAAGGAGATCGCGCCCCAGTGCGACATGGTGCTGGTGATCGGTGCGCCCAACAGCTCCAACTCGCTGCGGCTGGTCGAAGTGGCGGAGCGCTGCGGCAAGCCCGCGCACATGATCCAGCGCGCGACCGACATCGATCCGGCCTGGCTTGACGGCGTGGCGACGCTGGGCATCACCGCCGGCGCTTCCGCTCCCGAAGCTCTGGTCGAGGAAGTGCTCGCCCGCCTGCGCGAGTTGCGCGAGGTCAGCGCCGAGGAGATCGTCACCGCGCGCGAGCGGATGATCTTCAAGCTGCCCCGCCAACTCGCCGACTGAAGCACCAGGGAGCGGGCCAATGGCAGTCTACACGCGGCTCGGCGCCGAGGAGATGGCGCGGATCATCGCCGCGTTCGACGTCGGCACGCTGGTCTCGGCCAAGGGCATTGCGGAAGGCGTGTCCAACAGCAACTGGCTGATCGAGACACAGTGTTTCGAACATGCGCGGCGCTTCATCCTAACGATCTACGAGAGCCGCACCGAGATCGGCGACCTGCCGTTCTTCCTCGGCCTGCTGGACCACCTTGCCGCGCGCGACTGCCCGGTTCCGCGCACGATCCACGACCGCGAGGGCGCATCCTTTCGCCTCTACGAGGGCAAGGCGCTGGCGCTGATCGAGTTCCTGCCCGGCGTTTCGGTCAGCGAACCGACCGCCGGCCAGGCGCGCGCAGTGGGCGAAGCGCTGGCGCAGATACACCTGGCCGGGCGCGACTTCCCCGGCGAGCGCGCCAATGGTCTGGGTCGCACGGCCTGGGCGCAGTTGCTGGGCGATTGTGGGCGCGACGGGCTGACCGCGCTCGACCCTGGCCTTGCCGACCTGGTCGAGCGGGAACTGACGCTGATCTCCAGCCAATGGCCCGAGCACCTGCCGCACTCGGTCATCCACGCCGACTTGTTCCCCGACAACGTGCTGATGCTGGGCGACAAGGTCGCCGGGCTGATCGACTTCTACTTCGCCTGCGTAGACGTCACCGCCTACGACGTTGCGGTGACTCATGCCGCCTGGTGCTTCAGCGCTGATGGCCGGCACTTCCTGCCCCAGCTTTCGGCCGCCTTGCTCGAGGGCTACCAATCGCTGCGCCCGCTCTCGGCCGAGGAGCGCGCCGCCCTTCCCCTGCTCGCCCGCGCCGCGTCGCTGCGGTTCCTGGCGACTCGCGCTTACGACTGGATGAACACGCCCGCGGACGCGCTGGTCACGCCCAAGGACCCGCTGGCCTTCGCCCGCAGGCTTGCCTTCTATGGCGAGGACTGCAATGCCGCTCTCTTCGAGCATGTCTGAGCCGGCGACCAGTTCCTTGAAGCAAGTCGAGATTTTCACTGACGGCGCCTGCAAGGGCAACCCCGGCCCCGGCGGCTGGGGCGTGATCCTGCGCATGGGCAAGCACGAAAAGGAACTCTCGGGCGGCGACCCGCAGACGACCAACAACCGCATGGAGATGACCGCCGTCATCCGCGCGCTCAACGCGCTGATCGAGCCGTGCGAGGTAACCGTGTGCACCGACAGCCGCTACGTGATCGACGGCATGACCAAGTGGGTGCACGGCTGGCAGAAGAAGGGCTGGGTCAACGCCAGCAAGCAGCCGGTGCGCAATGCCGACTTATGGCACGACCTGATCGACGCCTGCCACCGTCACAAGGTCGAATGGAAATGGGTGCGCGGCCACGACGGCCATGTCGAGAACGAGCGCGCCGACAAGCTGGCCAGCGACGCCGCGCTGGCGGCGGGCGGCCGCTGAAAGCGTCTTGCCGGTCGACCTGAGACCCTTGCCGGGCCAGCTCGCCGCCGAGCTGCGGGCCTTGGTCACGCCAGGCCCGCGCATGGCGGACGAGTGGGCCTGCATCGCCTCGGTCATGCTCGCCATCCTGCTGGCGCATGCGATCGGCGCGCGGATGGTCGCCTGGGCGGCATTCACCGCGTTCGTGCTGATGAAGGGAGACCCGCGCGAGACGATGCTGCGCGGCGTGCTCCGCATCGTCGGCACGGGCTTCGGAGCCGGACTGGCGCTGGCCGTGGTGCCGCTCGCCGCGCGGTCGCTCCCGCTGGCGATGGCATGCGCGGCGCTGGTGGGCACCGTGGCGCTCTATGGCATGCTGACCGCGCGGCGTGCCTATGCCTGGCTGCTGGTGGGCCTGACTTTCGAGATGATCCTGCTCGACAAGCTGGAGCATCCCACGCTGGACACGCACGCGTTCTCGCAGACCCGGATGCTGGAAGTGGTCGCCGGCACGATCGCCTGCGTGGCAGTCAGCCTGTCCGTTCGCCTGTTCACGCGGCCCGGGGCGAACGCGGCGCCGATCGAGACGCCGCGGCGCATGTACTGGCACCCGGCCGCGGCGCGCCACGCGGCACAAGCGGGCGTGACGCTAGCGCTGCTGCCGCTGCTCCACCATTTCGCCGGCATTCACGAGCTGGCGCAAGCGGGCGTCACGATCATGGCGGTGATGATCGTGCCGGCCACGGGCCTGGGCACCAGCGGCCTCGTGCCGGTGAGCCGCCGCCTGCTCCACCGCGCCATCGGCTGCCTCAGCGGCAGCGCGCTGGCGCTGGCCATCCTGCTGGTCGCGGAGGGCTCGGTGCCGGTGCTGGTCGCCGGGACGATTGTGGGCATCCTGATCGGCCGCCACATCGAAAACGGCAGCACCCGCGCGCCTTACATCGGCCTGCAGTTCACGCTGGCGATCTTGGTCGTGCTCGTCCCCGATAGCTACGCCACCGCCGAAATCCGACCCGGCGTGCAGCGACTGATCAGCATCCTCCTGGGCATGGCCCTGCTCGAGCCCGTGCTGCTGGTGTGGCATGCGGTGAGTGGGCGGCGAGGCGTTGAGGCTCGGTCGGAGAGCGGAGCCGGGTCGGAGTGAGGTTTGGCGGTTGACAAGGCTTAGGTCTGCTTTGGAGTGAGAAAGCGGACGTCAGCGCAGGGCTGCCACACACCCCTTCTTAGTGGCTCGAAATGTGAAGCTCTGGACTGCTCCCTGGGTTACATAACCGACGAGACAATCGTGTTGCTCGCCTGACGTGTAAGTAAGAGCGACATGTCCGGTCGCTTCGCAGTCTATTGCGTAGCTAACAAGAAGCTGCTTACCCGTTCGTCTTAGTGGAACCTTGGCGCCGCAAAGCAGAAGGTTTGCTCCACTAACTATGCCCTGCTCATCCTCAACGGCAAAGCTGTTGGTGGCGGTGTTGCAGCCCGATACGACCACCAGCACTGCGAGCACGAGCCATCTCATATGCTGTGAATGCCTGTTGTCGCGAATAACCGCAACATAGGCGTGAACGGGCGATTGATCCAGGGAAGCACAATGGGCGCTGTTGCCGCAGAGATGCGCGGAAATGGTCAACATCGAAAATCAATCAAGGGCGCGGCAGCGGCAGTTGTTCGAAGATCTTGTGCATCCTAGTGTTCCGGGCAGCGTTACGGCGGGCATCGCAGCCAAAGTCCATCAGGAAATGCGCGTCATACCTCGGGCCTTTCCAACGGATGTACATGGCACCCATATCAGTCGTTTTTGGCACCTCACTTGGGCATGTGCCTCTTATAAACCGCCAAGCGCTCTGGTCCGAGTACGTTTCAGCTTCGGCGCGGTAAGGCTCCAGGGTGGCTAGGAACCTCAAGAACTGCCGGTGCGTCATTTTGAAGGTGCCGCTCCTCGCAGCCAAGGGCGGTTCGTTGATGTGATATGTACCGGAGCCTGCGGAGCTGATCGTCACATCTTCAGCGACCCAGCCCGAGCGCCGCATCTCGATCCTTTCGATCGCAGGATGATCGGCCTTTCCGCAGGCGCCGACGATCAAAATGGCTAGGCATGGAGCGATCAAGCGCATCATCGAACTCTGCCTCTTCGGGCTCACGTCGACGAAGCATGCCAATTGCCGGGGCGTTAGCTCCATGCGGTCTGCGTCAGCGCTCAAATCGCCCTGGCGCGAACGGCTGGGGATCGACGTCGCCCCATACTTCGCCCAGCACCAGGCCGGCCGCAAGACGGGCGGCAGCGGGGGCGGTCTGGATGCCGAAGCCGCCTTGCCCGGCGAACCAGAGAAAGCCGGGCACTTCGCGGTCGAAGCCGTAGACCGGCAGGCGATCGGGCGCGAAGCTGCGCAGGCCGGCCCAGCGGTGCTCGACGTGCTCGACGGTCCAGTCGACCACCCCGCCCAACCGCTCCACGGCGAGTGCCACGTCGATCTCCTCCGCGGCGGCGTCGCATGGCACGCTGGGCGTTTCATCATGCGGGCTGAGCCAGAGGCGGCCGGCATCGGGCTTGAAGTAGAAGCGCTCGGCCACGTCCAGCACCAGCGGCAGGCTGGCCGGAACCACCGGATCGACCCGCAGCTGGGCGATGGTGCGGCGCAGCGGCGCAATGCCGAGCGGGGCGACGCCGGCGATCCGCGCGACCGAGTCGGCCCAGGCGCCGGCCGCGTCCACGAGGATCTCGGCCGTGACGGCGCGGCCATCGCTCAGCGTCAGCGACCAGCCGGACGGCTGGCGCATAGCTGAGGCCAAGTCGGCGCGGCACCACAGCTGCGCTCCGCCCTCTCGCAGTCTTGCGAGATAGTGCTGGTGGAGCGCGGCCACGTCGATGTCGCTGCAGCTGGGCTCCAGCACGCCATGCGTCCACGCGGGCTTGAGGCCGGGAATGCGCGCCTCCAGTCCGGCGCGGTCGAGGCGCTGCACTTCGACGCCGATGCCGGCGAACGTCTCGGCGAAGCGCTCGACCTCGCCGATCTGATCGGTGGTGCCGATCGTCAGCGCCTCGCGCGGGGCAAGCACGCCGAGCGCCCGCAGCGCGGGGCCGGACGCAGTGGTGAGCGGCTGCACGCCGGGCCCGCCGTAGCTCTCGGTCCAGAACGCGGCGGAGCGGCCAGTGGTGTGGTAGCCGGGGCGATCCTCTGCCTCCAGCACCAGCACGCTGGCGCGCGGGGCAAGCTCGGCGGCGATCGAGGCGCCGGCCATGCCTGCTCCCACGACGACGATGTCGAAGCGCTCGGTCATGGCTGAACCGGTGCCGTCCGGTCCAGGAACTCGGCGATGGCGTTCAGCGCCCTGACGCGCACCGGCAAGGATTCGCGCAGGATCTCGTGCCGCGCTTCTTCTCCGAAAGTCACCAGCTCGACGCGGGGCAGGCGCGCGGCGGCACGCCGGATGGCGCGCCAGGACACCAGTCGGTCGGCGGTGCTGCCCAGCAGGAGCACGGGCAAGTCCACGCGCTCGAGCTGCCCCGCTTTCTCCAGCGACCGGATCGAAGCCAGCGCGGCGACGATCCAGCCCCAGCTGGGCGGACCGAGGGGAAGCTCGGGCCGCTGTTCGTACCACCAGTCCTCATCCTGAAAGCGCACTTCGTCATGCGTCAGGATCTGCATGCGCATGTTCGAGAGCGGCAGCGGCCCTCGTTGCCACTTCCAGGCGGGCGTGCGCGTCCCGCGCATTCCGGCGATCACGCGGCCTAGCGGATGCAGCAGGGCCGAGGGCGCCCAGCCCGGATTGAGCCCCAGCATCGGCGCAACCAGCACTGCCGCCTGGGGCCGGACCCGCTGCTCGGCCAGTGCGCGCAGCACCAGATGCCCACCCATCGAGTGGCCGACGGCGACGTGCGGACCCGGCACGCTGGCGCGCCAATCGTTCCAGAACGCTTCGAAGTCGGCGATCCAGGGCGCGAAGTCATCGGCATGGCCGGTCGTCGCGTCCGCACCGAGTCGACCCGAAAGCGCCTGCCCGCGCCAGTCAATCGAAGTGACGTGCCAGCCCGCCGCATGCCAGCCGTGCAGCACGGGCAAGTGCTTCTCGTAGAAGTCCGCGCGGCCAGGCGCGAACAGCAGCGCACCGCGCGCCGGGCCCGATTGCGGCCAGTCGATGCGGCGAATGGCATGGCCGTCACGCGCGCGCCAGGTCTCCTCCCGCGCATGTGCCGGGATCGAGCGGCCGTCGTATTCGGCTGGGTCTGCAGGTCCGGGACCGTCCGCCGGGCTCATCGCGCAGACGCCGGGAGGGGTGCCTTGGTTACTGTTCGGTAAGTCATGTTCGCTAGTGCGGTGCCCCGTGACAGGGAGCTTCATAGAGATGGCGGGCGGCTGGATTTCGTACGCACTGCTGGCCGCATTGGCAACCGCGCTGCTGGTCGCCGCGGTGACCGACTTGCGCCGGCGCGAGATCGATAACTGGCTGAACCTTACCGTCGCCCTGTGCGCGCCGCTGTACTGGCTGGCCGCGGGACTCGACTGGGTGGCCGTAGGCTTCCAGCTCGTGCTGGCGCTGTTCACCTTCGTGGCCGCCTGCACCCTCTATGCCGTGCGCCAGATGGGCGGGGGCGACGTCAAGCTGTTGAGCGCCCTAGCCTTATGGTTCGTGCCGGGCAGCTTCGTGCAGCTGATCGTCATCATGGGCGTGATCGGCGGCGCGGCCTCGGTGGCGATGGCGGTGTCCAACATGCGCCCCGCGCCCCACGAAACGCTGCGCAACGCACTCTCTACCGTGACCGCGGCGGCCTGGGTGCTGGGCGCCTGCGCCGTGACTTATACGGCGGCGACCGGACGCTCGCTGATCGCGCCGGGATCGCTCGACAAGGTTACCGAACTGCTGCCCGGAGCGTGGGCCGCGGCGATTCTTGGGATTGCGCTGCTGGCGGTGTTCGCCACTGGCCTGCGCCACATCTTCCGCCGCCAGGGCGATGCGATTTCCATACCTTACGGTGTCGCGATCTCGGCGGCAGGGCTCTGGGTGCTCGGCCAGAATATGATCTCAGGGCCATTTGCGGCGGCATCGTAAGAATAAGAGCCAGAGTGAACCCGATCTTTACCAATTTGCCCCAAGTAGCACGGATCAACTCGGGGATCTTCAGGGGGCTGCCAAGCCATGGATAAGAAGAAGCTGCTGCTGCTCGTCGCAGCGCTGCTGATTGCAGTGACCACGGCCTTTGCGGCCCGCTCCGTCTTCTCCGGCGGCGCGGTTGCGCCCACGGCCGAGGCGGTTCCGGTGACTCCGGTCGGCCCCAAGGTCCTGGTGGCGCAGCGCGCGCTGCCGACCGGCACGATCATCACCGCCGACTCGGTCTCGTTCCAGGACTGGCCCAAGGAGCTGGTGCAGGACGCCTACTTCCTCAACGGCCAGGCCGACATGAGCAAGCTGCTGGGCACCGTGGTCCGCTATCCGATCACCGCCGGCCAGCCGCTGACCCAAGGTGCGCTCGTTGCGCCGGGCGACCGCGGCTTCCTGGCCGCCGCGCTCGGGCCGGGCATGCGCGCCATCACCATCCCCGTTTCCGACACCTCGGGCGTCGGCGGGTTCGTGTTCCCGGGCGACCGTGTCGATCTGATGCTGACCCAGTCGGTCAAGAGCGGCGCCGACCAGGAGCTGAAGGCAGCCGAGACGATCCTGCGCAACGTGCGCGTCCTCGCCACCGATCAGGCAACCGCCACCGAGACGGTCGAGGGCAAGAGCGTGGTCAAGACCTCGCGCACCGTCACCCTCGAAGTCACTCCGCGCATCGCCGAGAAGATCTCGGTCGCCGAGACCGTCGGCCAGCTCAGCCTCAGCCTGCGCCCGCTGGCGGACAACCAGGCCGACTTCGAGCGCGTGCTCGCCAGTGGTGACCTGAAGGTACCCGAAGGCGCGTCGAAGGAGCAGGAAGACCAGCTCATGCGCCAGGCGATGAACCACCCGATCGAGGGCAGCACGACTTTCGTGACCGGCGGCGACGTCTCGCGCTTCCAGCCCTCGCGCTACATCCCGCCATCGTCCGCAGCTCCCGCCGCGCCGATGATGTCGGCTCCGGCGGCACCGTCCAGCGGCGTCGCGGCGGCCCCGGTGGTCCACATGGGTCCGGTGGTCCGCGTCACTCGCGGCAAGACCACCACTGCCGAAGCGGCGGGCAAGTAAATGCGCCGCCTCAACCAGCCTCATTTCGCCCAGAAGGGTAACGCCATGACCTTCCGTCTTCTCAGGAATGCGTTGTTCGCCGCATGTGCCGCCGCGCCCCTGGCGCTGGTGCCTGCCGCTCCGGCTGCCGCACAGGCGGTGATCCGCCCGGCGCAGGACATCCAACTGTCGATCGGCTCTGGCCAGCTAGTCAGCCTGCCGGGCACCATGGCCGACGTGTTCGTGTCCAACGACGCGGTGGCCGACGTGCAGGTCAAGTCGCAGCGCCAGCTCTACGTGTTCGGCAAGGGTGGCGGCCTCACGACCGTCTACGCCAGCAACGCCAAGGGCGACGTGGTGTGGTCCGCCAACGTGCGGGTCGGCTCCAATCTCGACAGCGTCGATTCGATGCTGCGCATGGCCATGCCCGACGCCAAGATCGGCGTCTCGACGATGGGTTCGAACACCTTCCTGCTGACGGGCACGGTCAAGTCGCCCGAGGACGGCGCCGAGGCCGAGCGCCTGGTGCAGGCCTTCGTCGGCAAGGAAGCGAACGTCATCAGCCGCGTGCGCACCGCGACGCCGCTGCAGGTCAACCTGCAGGTGCGCTTCGCCGAAGTGAGCCGCTCGCTGGTGAAGCAGCTGAACTCCAACCTCACCACGATCGACGGCACCGGCGGCTTCAAGTTTGGCCTGGGCCAGGGTCGCCAGCCGGGCACGACCTTCAACGCGGACCCACGCGCTCCGTTGGGCATCGGAACCAGCGTCAGCGCCACCGGCATCAACCCGATCACCGGGGCCACCGTGACCATCCCGGGCTCCAACGTTACGCGGGTCGACGGGCTGACAACTCTCGCTGGAGCCGGCAAGCTGTTCGGCCTCAATATCCTTGGCGCGCTGGACGCGGGCGAGAACATCGGCCTCGTCACCACGCTGGCTCAGCCCAACCTCACCGCGCTGTCGGGCGAGACCGCCGACTTCCTGGCAGGCGGCGAATATCCGATCCCGATCTCGCAGGGCCTCGGCGCCACGTCGGTCGAGTTCAAGAAATACGGCGTCAGCCTGGCGTACACCCCCACGGTGCTGTCTAACGGCCGCATCTCACTGCGCGTGCGCCCCGAAGTCTCGGAGCTGACGACGCAAGGGTCGGTGGTGCTGAACGGCTACTCGATCCCGGGCATCACCGTGCGCCGGACCGAGACCACGGTCGAACTCGGCTCTGGCCAGAGCTTCATGATCGCGGGACTGCTCAGCAACAACTCGCAGAACACGATTCAGAAGCTTCCGGGCGCCGGCGACCTGCCCATCCTGGGCTCGCTGTTCCGCTCCACCAGCTACCGCCGCGGCGAGACCGAGCTGGTGATCGTGGTGACGCCATACCTGGTAAACCCGGTGGACGGCAGCCAGATCTCGCTGCCGACCGATGGCTTCAACGCGCCCGACGATCTGCAGCGCATCCTGGGCAACATGGAAACCGACTCGTCCGTCGGCAGCAAGTCGGGCCGCTCACGCCCGACCTCCGCGCCCGTCGCCACCGAGGCGCCGGGCATCGGCGCCGCCACCACGCTGCCCGCCGCCGACGGTAAGAAGGCCAAGTCCGCCAAGCGCTCCGCCGACGCGGGTTCCGCCGCGCCCGGCTTCGCCACCAAGTTCTGAAGGGATCGACGATGAAGCACCACATCCTCTCCATCGCCGCCCTTGCCCTGAGCGCATCGCTCGCTGGGTGTGCCGGCATGCCGACCAACCGCTCGATGAACTCGGTCCACGAGCCGGTGGTCGAGCGCGTCAACTACACGCTCGACCTCGCCACCGGCAACGGCGGCCTATCGTACCCCGAACAGCAGCGGCTCGCCGGCTGGTTCGAGGAGCTGGGCCTGCGCTATGGCGACACCATTGCACTGCAGGACCCGATGCAGAGCCCAGAGACGCGCGGCACGATCGACGCTCTCGCCTCGCGCTACGGCCTGAACGTCAGCGATACGGTTCCGGTCAGCACCGGCTTCGTCGAGGCGGGCACCACCCGCGTGGTCGTCACGCGCAGCAAGGCGGTGGTCCATGGCTGCCCCGACTGGTCGGGTCATTCGGACGCGAACTTCCACAACGGGCTGTCGCGTAACTACGGCTGCGCCACCAACAGCAACCTTGCCGCGATGATCGCCAACCCCGAGCACCTCGTGAAGGGCGACGGATCGCAGAGCGACACCACGATCATGAGCTCGAACAAGGCGATCAACGCCTATCGCGCCAAGACGCCGAGCGGCTCTGCCGAGCTCAAGGCCAGCGGCACCAAGGGGAACTGATCATGAATGCACCCTGGAAAGCCGGTTCGCGCGATCCCTTCGCCGCCTACTTGTGCGACGACGCCTCGCTTGACGTGCTGCGCCCGCTCGCAATGGAGCTGGGCTGGCAGCCCGAGAAGTGCAACAAGGGTGGCCTGCGCAGTGCCGTGCAGTCCCTCTCGATCGCGGCGAGCCCGAACATTCTGATGGTCGACTTGTCGGAAAGCGGCGATCCGCTGAACGACATCAACGCGCTGGCCGAAGTCTGCGAGCCGGGCACGGTGGTGCTGGCCGTCGGCCAGGTCAACGACGTGCGCCTCTATCGCGACCTCATCTCCAGCGGCATTCACGATTACCTGCTGAAGCCCTTGTCTCCTGCCGCCGTGCGCGATGCGCTGGCCGAGGCGCAGACCGCGTTCGCCAATCCCAAGTCGGTCGATACGGGCGCCGAGAAGCGTCACGTCTCCACCGCCGTGGTCGGCACGCGGGGCGGCGTCGGCGCATCGACGATCGCAACCTCGCTCGCCTGGCTGTTCAGCGCTGAGGACAAGCTTTCGACCGCCCTCCTCGACCTGGACATTCACTTCGGCACCGGCGCGCTCAGCTTGGATCTGGAGCCCGGCCGTGGCTTGACCGACGCGATCGAGAACCCCAGCCGCATCGACGGCCTGTTCATTGAGCGCGCGATGATCCGCGCGAACGACAACCTCGCGCTGCTCTCGGCCGAGGCGCCGATCCACACGCCGCTGCTAACCGACGGCGGCGCGTTCCTGCAGTTGGAGGAGGAGTTCCGCTCCGCCTTCGACATGACCGTGATCGACCTGCCGCGCTCGATGCTGGTCAACTTTCCGATGCTGCTCGCCGACGTGAATGTGGTGGTGCTGGCGACCGAGATGACGCTGGCGTCGGCACGCGACTCCATCCGCCTGCTCTCGTGGCTGAAGTCCAACGCGCCGCATGCGCAAGTGATCGTGGCTGCCAACAAGGTCCAGGCCGCGTTCTCGGAGATCACCAAGGCCGATTTCGAAGCCTCGATCGAGCGCAAGCTGAGCCTGTCGATCCCGTACGACATCAAGGCATCGAGCAACGCGGCGAAGCTCGGCCAGACTTTCGTACACGCCAACCGCGCCAGCAAGGCCGGTGCCGCCATGCGTGAGCTGGCACAACTGGTCGTCGGCGCCAGCGAGGAGAGCGACAAGGCCGCTCCCAAGAAGGCACTGCTCAGCAAGTTCGATTTCAAGACCATGCTGGGCAAGAAGGACAAGGTCGCTGCCGCGCCCAAGCCGAAGGCGAAGGCCAAGGCGGGGCGCTGAGCCCTGCCCAAGCGATCCTGATCTGAATTCGAAAGGCGAACCCGGCCATGAACTTGCTCCAACTCCTGCTGACCGTGCTTGGCTTGACCGGCGCGATGGCGATGGTGTGGGCGGCGTTCGCGGGCCCCTCGCCCAAGAAGGAGTCGACGCGCCGCCTGAAGCAAGTCCGCTTCCGGCACTCGGACAATGCGCTCGAGCGGGTCGAGATGCAGATGCGCAAGGCCGTCGCCGCGCGCCGTCCGAAGACCTACCAGGTTGCCGGCTCCAGCTCGCGCATCGAGGCGTTGGCATTGCGGCTGCACCGTACCGGCAAGGGCTGGACGCTGCAGCAGTACATCCTAGTCTCGCTGGGGATCTTCGTGCTGGTCGGCGCGCTGGTGCTGATCAAGTCGGGCGCGCCGCTGCTGGCGCTGGTGGTCGGCATCTTTGCCGGCGCCGGGCTGCCGCACATGGTGGTCAACTACCTGATCAAGAAGCGCAACACCCAGTTCACCGTCAAGTTCGCTGACGCCATCGACTTGCTGGTGCGCGGCCTGCGGTCCGGCCTTCCGGTCTCCGAGACGCTGGGCATCGTCGCCAACGAGGTCCCTGGGCCTGTCGGCGAAGAGTTCAAGCTGATCACCGAGCGGATCAAGATCGGCAAGTCGATGGAGGACGCCCTTCAGGACACCGCCAACCGCCTCGACATGGCCGAATTCAGCTTCTTTTGCATCACGCTCGCCATCCAGCGTGAGACCGGCGGCAACCTGGCCGAAACGCTGGCGAACCTGTCCGACGTGCTGCGCAAGCGTGCGCAAATGAAGCTGAAGATCCGCGCGATGAGTTCGGAATCGAAGGCCTCAGCCTACATCGTCGGCTCGCTGCCGTTCATCGTGTTCGGCATGATCTATTGGGTCAACTCCGGCTACATCGGCAAGTTCTTCCAGGATGAGCGGCTGATGGTCGCCGGCATGGGCGGCATGGTTTGGATGAGCATCGGCGCCTTCATCATGGCCAAGATGGTCAGCTTCGAGATCTGAGCGGGGACGTTACCACATCATGCTGACCCAACCTGCCGGTCCGACCATCCTGGGCTTCGACGTGCTGTTCATCGGCACGATCCTGGTCGCCGTCGCCGCTGGCGCGGTGATCCTGGCGATCTACGCCGCGATCACCGTGCGCGATCCGATGACCAAGCGCGTCAAGGCGCTGACTGAGCGGCGCGAGCAGCTGAAGGCCGGCATCACCGTCGCGCCGCGCAAACGCCAGAGCGTGGTGCGCCGCAATCAGCATACCGACAAGCTGACGCACATGCTGGGCAAGTTCCGCATGTTGCAGGACAGCCAGATCAAGACGGTGCAGCAAAAGCTGTTCCAGGCCGGTATCCGCAAGAAGGAATACGCCGTCGCGGTGATCTTCGCCCGGCTGGTGGCGCCGATCGTGCTTGGTTCGCTGATGGGCGCACTGATCTACTGGGTCGAATACTGGCCGGAATGGGGCGAGTTCAAGCGCTTCATGGTTTTCGCCGCCTCGGTCGGCCTGGGCTACAAGGGCCCCGACATCTTCCTGCAGAACAAGATTTCCAAGCGCACCGACGCGATCCGCAAGGGCCTGCCCGACGCGCTCGACCTGCTGGTGATCTGCGCCGAAGCCGGCCTCACCGTCGACGCCGCGTTCGAGCGCGTCGCTCGCGAGCTGGGCCGCGCCTATCCCGAGCTGGGCGACGAGTTCTCGCTCGCCTCGATCGAGCTCGCGTTCCTGACCGATCGCCGCTCCGCGTTCGAGAACCTGGCCTATCGCGTCAATCTGGACTCGGTGCGCGGCGTCGTCACCACCATGATCCAGACGGAGCGTTACGGCACCCCTCTGGCATCGGCCCTGCGCGTGCTCTCCGCTGAATTCCGCAACGAGCGCATGATGCGGGCCGAAGAAAAGGCCGCGCGCCTGCCCGCGATCATGACCGTGCCGCTGATCCTGTTCATCCTGCCGGTGCTGTTCGTGGTCATCCTCGGCCCGGCGGCGTGCTCGATCGCCGATGCCTTCTCGGGTGGCGGGCCGGCGGGGAACTAAGGTCGGTGCCCTCTCCCGGACGGGGGGAGAGGGCCGAGTGCTCAGCGCGCCAGAATTCCCGCCATGATGATGTCGATTGTATGCTCGCGGTACCGGTCACGCAGTTCTTCAGTCAGCGTGTCCTGGTCGAAGCAGTACTTCATCACCAGCCGCGTCGAGAAGAACCGGTCCACCGCGCCCGTCACGGTGAAGTAGAACAGCTGAGGATCGATCGGGCGGAACACCCCTGCCCGCACGCCCTCGCCTATCAGGTCCTCGTAGGCGCGATAGATCGGTGAGAGGTAGCAGTCGGCGATCCGCCGCGCCTCCGCATCGTCGCTCTCGCGCACCATCCGCATGGTCAGGCGGTTGAGGTACGGCACCGCGTAGAAGGTGTCGATGACCTTGGAGATATGACGCCGCAGCTTCGCCTCCGGGTCCATGTCCCCCTTGGCGACCAGCGCATCGACGCTGCGCACGATCGCGTCCCAGTCCCGATCGAGCAGCGCCTTCAGCAATCCGGCCTTGTTGCCGAAGTAGTACTTCACCAACGCCGAGTTCAGTCCGGAGCGCAGCGAAAGCTCCGACAGCGAGATGTCGACGATGTCGCCCTCGCGCATGATCGCGCTGGCGGTGTCGAGCAAGTGCTCGCGCGCGCCGGGCGGCACGGCCAGAGCGACATCCTCGACAGCCACTCGCTTCATGGCAGGATCACTTCGGCCCCATGCGGATCGCGCCGTCGAGGCGGACGGACTCGCCGTTGAGGTAGTCGTGCTCGATCATGAACAGCGCGAGCTTGGCGTATTCCTCGGCCTTGCCCAGGCGCTTGGGGAACGGCACCATCGCGGCGAGCGCATCCTGCACCTGCTGCGGCATGCTGGCCATCATCGGCGTCTCGAAGATGCCGGGCAGGATGGTGTTCACGCGGATGCCGTCGTTCATCAGGTCGCGCGCGACCGGCAGCGTCATCGCCAGCACACCGCCCTTGGAAGCCGCGTAAGCCGCCTGCCCGATCTGACCGTCCTGTGCCGCGACCGATGCGGTGTTGACGATCGCGCCGCGCGAGCCCGCCTCGTCCACCGGCTCGAGCGTGACGATGCCGGCCGCCGCCTTGGAGATGCAGCGGAAGGTGCCCACCAGGTTGATGGCGATAGCCTTCTCGAACAGCACCATATCGTGCGACTTGGGCGCACCCGTCTCGCGGTTCTTGCCGACGGTCTTGGCGGCAGGCGCGATGCCGGCGCAGTTCACCAGCACCCGCTCCTGGCCATGCGCGGCGCGGGCCTTGGCGAAGCCGGCGTCGACGCTGGCGTCGTCGGTCACGTTGACCTCGCAGAAGACGCCGCCGATCTCGGCTGCGATCGCCTCGCCCGCTTCGGCGTTGAGGTCGAACAGGGCAACCTTGACGCCCCTGGCCGCTAGCGCCCGTGCCGTTGCGGCGCCCAGGCCCGATGCGCCGCCCGTGACCACTGCCGCTACGCTGCTGTCGAGAATCATGCCTGTCACCCCTTGTTGCATCGGCCGCGGGCGGACACGAGTTCTCGCGCGTTGGCCTTCTTAATCGCTCGATTAAACCGCACTACCACAAGGGTCAATCGACGAAAGAAACCCCTCGCCACGGACCGGCACAACAGCGCTGCAGCGTAGCTGCGGTCACCAGTCTGGCGGCAGCGGCGGCATGAAGTCGCGCTGGCGCCACAAGGGCTGTGGTGGCTCCTCGGGGTCGCGCTCGGCAAAGCCGACATAGCCGAAGAACGTTGCGATCAGCCGCTCGCCGGGATCGGTGATGGCGGTGCGGCCATGCATGAAGCGCGTGTTGTCGAGCATCAGCAGGTCGCCCTTGCGCCAATCGACGGCGACCCCGACGCGCTCTGCCGTCGCGCGGATCGCCTGGAGCCACGGCTCGGGCACCGGCCGCCCGTCGTCGAGCAATGGGAAGTCCGGGCGGCGGTTGTTGAAGCGAGCGAACAGCAGGAAGTTGCCGAATGCCGGCTGGTCGCTGAACATCGGCCAATGCAGCGCGGGCCGGGTGAAGATACGCACAATCTCGCCATGCAGCTTGCGGAAGAAGTAGGGGCAGTTCTCCGGCGGCGAGAGCAGTTGCGCGTCGGTCGGCGTGGGCGTGCCCAGCCAGAACTCCAGCAGGCCCGGCCAGGTCGGCTTGATATAGAGCAGGCGCCGCCCTTCCAGCCCTTGTCGAACTTCGGTCGGGAGGGCGCGAACGAGCTCCACGCCATCGCAGATCGTCGTCGCGCCGCCGGCTCTTGGCGCGGAGAGGCAGCCGAAGAACGCGGCATCGGGCTTCCACGGCTCTCGCGAGAGCTCGGGGTGAAAGTTAAAGGCCCCCGCCCCGCCATCCACCGTGAGCACGTTGCGCTCCGCATCGAGCACGCGGCGCCCGGGGCTCTCGTTGATGACCGAAGTCGGGCAGAACTGGCGCGCGAACCGGCCGAATGCCTCGACATCGGTGGCGAACCCGCGCAGCAGCAACGCGCCATGCGCCTTGTACAGCGCCACGACCTCGTCACGATCCACGGCGAGGATATCGCGTGTTTCGGATGGTTGGATCAGAACGTAGGGGCGGCCCGGCTCTGGCAGACTGACGGTCGGCATGATGCCAGCAGGTAGCCGCTGACGAGCCCGCATGCTATACCCAAGCGCGATGGCCCTGACCCTTGCTGACCTCCTCGCCTCGCCGGACCATTACCTGCATTCCTTCGAGGACCAGTCCGCCGTCTACGTGCCGATGGACCGCGCCGCGTACCATCGCTCGATCTTCCTCGACGGGCGGATCTCGCCGGCGGGCTCCGGGTCGATGAAGGTGCCGTTGGCGACATTCGGCGGGCGGGTTCCGCGCCCGGCCGACACCGGATGGATTTTCCACGTCGCGCATTGCGGCTCGACCCTTCTGTCCCGCGCACTCGACACGGCCGAAACCAACCTGGTGCTGCGAGAGCCGCTGGCCTTGCGCCAGGCGGCCGTGAACGGCGACGCCGGCGTGCTCGCGCTGGCCGCGGCAATGGTGTCCAAGCGCTATCAGGCGGACCTGCCGACCGTCGTGAAGGCCAACGTGCCGGTCAACTTCATGCTGCCGCAGCTGCGAGCGCTCTATGCCGAGGCGCCGGCGATCTTCCTCTATCTGGGCTTGCGTGACTACCTGCTGGCGATCCTGCGCAGCGACGATCACCGCGTCTGGCTGCGCAGGGTGACGCAGCAGCTGGCACCTCATCTTGGCGACCTGTCAGGGCTGCAGGACGGCAAACGCGCGGCAGCGCTGTGGCTTGGGCAGATCCGCTCTTATGCGGCCAGCATCTCGCAATACCCGAACAGCCGCAGCCTCGATGCCGAGCGTTTCTTCCAGGAGCCGCAGCCGGTGCTGCAAGCGGCGGCCGCGCTGTTCTCGATCCCGCTCGACGACAAGGCCATCGCACAGATTGCGCAAGGACCTTTGTTCACGCGCTACTCCAAGAACCCGTCGCAAGCCTTTGACAACGCTGCGCGGCAAGCCCGAAGCGAAGCTCTACTGCCCCAGCTCAGCGCAGAGATCGCAAGCGCCGAGGCTTGGATCGAGGCCAACGGCGCCGACGTTCCGGAGGCACTCGACACGATCGCCAAGGCCGCGCTGATCTCCTGAGCAAATGATTGAGACAGGCTGCTCAGCGCAGGCGCATGCCCCGCACCGAGCGTTGCCCGGCCACCGCGATGAAGTAGTTGCCTAGCGATCCGCTGCGGATGCGCACTTTATCACCCGGCTTGGGCGGAAACGGCATCGGGTCGGTCGTTACCCAAACCGCACCACCTTCGGCAAGTCGCAGCTCCACCCGGCCATTGGCGACGACGCGCGCAGACGCGATCGTGGTGTTGAGTTCCTTGATCTCCTCAGCCTCGGCGTCTCGCCCGCCACCACGGCCCTCGTCCCGATCGCCGCCCCCGAACAGGCCGATGCGTGGCAAGGTGAAGCCGAACAGTGATTTGCGTGCCGAACGGATGTCCTGGCGATCCAGGATCGTCACCTCCTTGGACTTCACCGCCGCCTCCAGTTCGCGGGCGGTCGCATCGAAGCAGTCGGCGCGTGCCTCGGCGGCCGCGATCGTGCGGCACTTGGCAAAAGAGTCCAGCAATCGCGAACTTGCCGCTTGCTGCGCGTGCGCTTCGCAAGTGCAAAAACACAGTGCTAGCGCCGCCGTGATCGTCCGCCCTCTCATTATCCCTCCCGATGTGCTGTGGCCAAAGGGCTACGCCGCACCGGCACCTTCCACAAGCCTCTACGTGGACCTGTTGCATTCGTGTGACATGTCGCAAGATTATTTCAACGTGCCCGCGATCTCGTTTGCGATGCGGGGAAATCGAATTAGCGTCGTGCTCATTGGGTCAAGGCTCAGCATGATGCGTCCCGCGAAAAGGACCAACCTGCTCCGAGCACGACCCCAATAGGGGACATGCACATATGAACACTCGCTATCGCGCGCGCCTGCTCAACTCATCTTTGTTGGTCAGCGCCGCTCTCGTCGCCACGCCTGCACTCGCGCAGACGGCTGATCCGGCCAGCCAGCCCAAGACCGGCGTCCAGAGCACCGATCCCGCCGCGCCCGCAGCCGGCGTTTCCAGCGCCGACGCCGCTCCGCCGGCAGCAGAGAACAGCACCGGCGAGATCATCGTCACCGGCTCGCTGATCCGCAACCCGAACCTGGTTTCGTCCAGCCCCGTCAGCGTGATCGGCCAGGAAGAACTGAACCTCCGCCAGGTGAACAACGCCGAACAGGTCCTGCGTGACCTGCCGGGCGCAGTCGCCAGCATCGGCTCGGCCGTTAACAACGGCAACGGCGGCTCGTCCTATGCCGACCTTCGCGGCCTGGGCAACTTCCGCAACGTCATCCTGCTCGACGGTCAGCGCATCGTGCCTTCGAGCGCGGTTGGCCGCGTCGACCTCAACAACATTCCGCTCGCCCTCATTGAGCGTGTCGACACCCTGACCGGTGGCGCCGCAACCACCTACGGCGCCGACGCCGTATCAGGCGTGATCAACTTCATCACGCGCTCCGACTTCTCGGGCATCGAGTTGAATGCATCCGAGCAGATTACCGAGCAGGGCGATGGCGAATACAATCGCATCGACCTGACCATCGGCAGCAACTTCGACGACGACAAGGGCAACGTCGTGTTCTCGGTCGGCTACCAGAACGCCGACCCGGTTTATCAGTCGGCTCGCAAGTTCTCGCGCAACAACTACACCTCGACCTCCGGCGGCGTCGGCGGTTCGGGCACGACGGTTCCCAGCCGCTTCACTCTTGGTGGTCTGGCGGGCGCCGGCAACCCCGGCTTCGTGTCGGGCAACCGGCAGATTAACCCGGTCACGGGTGCTCTGGGCAGCGTCACGAACTTCAACTTCAACCCGTACAACGTCTTCCAGACGCCGTTCGAGCGCTTCAACATCTACGGCGCCGGCAAGTACGAGATCGCTGACAACATCGAGATCTACTCGCGCGGCCTGTTCTCGAAGAACACCGTCAGCACGATCATCGCGCCGTCGGGCATTTTCGGAACCAGCCTGGCCATCCCGTTCTCAAACCCGTACCTGCCGGCAGCGGCACGTGCGACCTTCTGCGCCAACAACCCGACCTTCACCGCCGCCGGCGTGCAGGTGGCTCAGCTGACTACGGCGCAGTGTAACGCGGCGGCGACCGCCACTAGCATCACCGATCCCAACTTCCGGTACTTCACGGCAGCCACGAACCGCCGCACCACCGAAGTCGGCCCGCGTATCTCCGACTACACTACGCAGATCTTCGATTACCGCGCAGGCATCAAGATCGGCATCACCGAGGCAATCGGCCTGGATATCTCTGGCAGCTACGGCGAATCCGAGAACCAGCAGACCATCCAGAACTACGTTCTGGCCTCGCGCGCCCGTTCGGCCGCTTTCGCCACCAACACCACGACCTGCCTCGGCGGCGCTCCGGGTGGCGCCCCGATCGATGCCGGCCCAGCAGGCTGCGTACCGATTAACCTGTTCGGTCCCGATGGTTCGATCAGCGCCGCGCAGGTCGGCTACCTGACCGCCAACAGCACTTCGACCAACCGCGCTTCGCTGGCCCAAGCCCGCGCTCTGCTCTCGGGTGACATCGGCGCTTCCTCGCCGTTCGCGGAAGACCCGATCGGCTTCGCTCTCGGTGCCGAGTTCCGCAAGTACCGCGCTTCGCAGGACTCCGACATCCTGTCGCAGACCCCTGGTGAGCTCGGTGGTGCCGGCGGCGCCGCTCCGACCTTCAACGGTGGCTACCAGGTCTGGGAAGGCTATGCCGAAGTCATCGCGCCGCTCGTCACCGATCGGCCGTTCTTCCACAGCCTGACGGTCGAGGGCGGCGTTCGCTACTCGAGCTACAAGGTCCAGGCTCCCGGCACGCCCAGCTACGACACGTGGACGTACAAGGGTGCGGCAACCTGGGAACCGGTGGAGAGCGTGAAGCTGCGCGGCACCTACCAGCGTGCCGTTCGTGCACCGAACATCAACGAGCTGTTCGCGCCGGTCTCCACCGCTCTGACCAACCTGTCGTACGACGCCTGCGCCGGTGCTGGCCCGCTGACCAATGCCAACCTGCGCGCCGTCTGCCTTGCGCAGGGTGCTCCGGTGGCCTCGATCGGCAACATCGAAACGCCGACCTCGGCCCAGGCCAACTTCACCGGCGGCGGTAACATCAACCTGCGCCCGGAAAAGGCTGACTCGTACACCCTGGGTCTCGTGTTCCAGCCCGACTTCGTTCCGGGTCTGTCGATCACCGTCGACTACTACAACATCAAGGTGAAGGACGCGATCTCGCAGCCGACCGCGGGTGACGCCTACAACCTGTGCTTCGGCGACCAGGCCGGCAGCGGCATCACCGCCGCCAGCGCGACCGACCCGCTCTGCACCCAGATCCGGCGTAACCCGGATACGGGCGCCCTGGACGGTGACGCGGCGACCACGCCGGGTCTGTTCATCCTTCCGAGCAACCTGGGCCGGATCAAGACCGACGGTATCGACCTTGGTGTCAACTACCGCCGCGATCTGGGCTTCGCGAAGCTGAACCTCAGCTTCCTGGGCAACTGGACGCACAAGTCGGTGTTCCAGGCTACCCCGGTCTCCGACGTGCGCAGCTGCGTTGCTCGCTATGGTCAGAACTGCGGTTCGCCGGGTTCGGCTGGTCCGAGCTCGAGCGCAGGCTCGCTGCAGCCCGAGTTCACCTGGAACCAGCGCACCACGCTGACCTTCGGTTCAGTTGATCTGTCGCTGCTGTGGCGTCACATCAGCAAGATGAAGGTCGAGGATGGCGTAGTCGCGTTCGACGGCACGATCGCTGCGGGCGCTCTGGCCGGCAAGGACGTGAACTTCGGTCGCATCGGCGCTTACGACTACTTCGACCTGGCGAGCCGCGTCGGCGTGAGCGACAACTTCGACCTGACCTTCACTGTGATGAACCTGTTCGACAAGCAGCCCCCGATCGTGGGCGGCACCATCGGCTCGACCACGTTCAACAGCGGCAACACCTACCCGTCGACGTACGACGCGCTGGGTCGTCGCTTCGCAGTGGGCGCTCGCGTCAAGTTCTGAGACACCACACTACGCACATCGATGAGGGGGTGGGCTTCGGCCCGCCCCCTTTTTTGTTGTGAGGTCGGCGCAACGGAGCAAAGCCAAGCTACGGCCGTAAGATCCTCCCCCGCAAGGGGAGGTGTTAGTCCGCGGGACTGACGGAGGGGTGTCAGCGCTAGCGGAGTATTCGACCGGGAAGGTCACACCGCTCCGGCACCAGCTACGCTGGCGGTCCCCCTGCCCTGCAAGAGGAGATCCGGGCCAGCTACACCTCAAACCCGTAGCGCTCGATCCACGGACGCAGGATCGGCAGCGCCGGCGCGAGGTGGTCGGCGTAGCGGTGCCACTGGCCACGCCCGTCATAGAGACCGCGCCGTACCTGCGTGGCGCTGGCGGTCTGCACGCCGCGGGTCTGCGCGGTGCGGTCGAAGCGGCGGAAGTCCTCGGTCCAGGCAAGGCCGATGAACGCCGCCATGGCGCGCACCGTCTCCTCGAAGTGCGTGACCAGCCGGTCGTAGCGCACTTCATGGAAGGCGAGCGGCAGGTGCTCGCGGCAGCGCTCGGTCAGGTCCATCAGCGCCGCGTAGTGCCGCGCTGCGTCCCCCAGGTCGCTGAAGGCCCAGGCGGCGGGGCTTGGCGTGAAGTTGATGCGAAAGCAGCTGAGCACCACGTCGCGCGGGTCGCGGCGCATGATCAGCACGCGCGCGTTCGGGAACAGGCGCGCGATGATCGGCAGCTTGATACCGCCGAGCGGGTTCATGTCGACGAACAGCTTGCCCGCTACATCGCCGCCGTAGCCGCGCACACGGCTCCAGTATGCCGCGCGGAAGCGGGCGATTTCGGCAGCATCGAGGCTGTCCAGATCGCGCATGGTGCCGTCGTTGCGGACCAGCACGTCGTCGGTGTCCGCCAGCGTGTCGCGCTCCTCCAGCGCGACGACGCCGGGCGCGCTCGCCAGGATGTTCTCGACCAGCGTGGTGCCCGAACGGGGATAGCCGATCAGGAAGACGTGCGTGGCCGCCTCGCCCTCGACCGGCGGAACCTCCCGCACGGCCGGCGCTGCCGTCACCTGGCGCGCGATGGTCTCGATGTAAGCGCGATGCGAAGGCCGGTCGGGACCAGGGCTCAGCACATCGCCATAGACCTTGCGGAAGTTCGCCTGCGCCTGGGTATAGCTGGCGAACGCCTCGTCGATGCGGTCCTGGCGATCGAGCGCATCGCCTAGCAGGGTGAGCGCACGAGTGCGATCGTCGCCGCTCGGCTCCGCCGCCAGCAAAGTGCGCAAGTCGGCTTCGGCAGCGGCTCCGTCGCGTGCCTCGATCGCCAGTGTCGCCAAGGCGAACGTCGCCGCCGGATCGTGTGGCTGCAGCGCAAGCGCCCGGCGCGCGAGGTCACGTGCAGCCTCAGCCTCGCCGCGTCGCGCCGCCGTATCCGCAAGTCGCCCAAGCGCCGGCGCCAGGTTGGGATCGACGGCCAGCGCGCGACGGTAGCTTTCGCTCGCGGCGGCGGTCTCACGCAGTGCGTCCAGCGTGTACCCGCGCTCCAGCCAGGCGGCGGCGTGGCGCGGCTCGGCGGCGACGACGCGGTCGAGCACCGCCAGCGCCTCGCGCAATTGCCCTTCCTTGCGCAGGACCGCGCCGATCGCGCCGAGCACCATGACGTCGCCCGGGGCGATCTTCAGCGCGGCGCGCAGCAGCCGGTGCGCGCCGGCGTAGTCGCCCGCTTCCTCGCGCCGCCATGCGGCCAAGTTCAGCAGCATCGTATCGCGCTCGCCCGCGCGCAGCAGAGCTTCAGCGAGTTCGGCGGCCTGCGCGATGTCGCCCGAGGCGAGCGCCTGTTCGATCCCCGCGCGTGCCTTGGCGCGTTTGCCCGTCGACAAGTTGGCCGATGTCTTGCTTCGCATGTGCGCGCAAGCTCTCGCGCATCTTTACGCATGCCGCAACCTGTCATAGATTTCGCGATATCCAGAAGGGGCACGACGATGATGCAGTTCCTGGCCGCCGCGGCGGTTCTTCTGGCCAGCGCCACGACGCCGGCCGCACCCACAAAGGGGGACGAACCCGAAAGATCGGCCGACAACGACGACAAGAAGATCTGCAAGCGCTTCACCGAGACCGGCTCGCTGGTCCGCGGCTATCGCGCCTGCAAGACCAAGCGCGAATGGGAGCGGGAACGGGACACCGCGCGCGCCTTCGGCAACGGTATCAACTCGTGCCGCGACATGGCTGAAAAGGGCGGCTGCTGAGCCTCAGGCTCACGCTCCAGCCTGATCCTCGGCGGTGACGCCGTATGCGCCGATCGCCTCGTACAGCGCCGTCAGCCCCTCGCGCTCTGTAGCGCTAAGGTCGGGGCGCCATATCTCGAACAGCAGCACGACGCGGGTCTGATCGCTCTCGTTCCAGGCTTCGTGTTCGATTGTGTCGTCGAAGATCATCATCCGGCCTTGCTCGACGGCGCGCTTGTGGTTGCCGACGCGCAAGTGGCAACCGGGCGGCACGATCAGCGGCAGATGACAGATCAGCCGGGTGTTGATCATGCCGTGATGCTGCGGAATGTGCGTGCCGGGCCGGAGCACGGAGAACAGCACCATCGGTGAGCGCCCGGCGATGTGCGGGATCGGCAAGCCCTCCAGCGCCGCCAAGGTTTTGGGAAAGCGGCTTGCGTTCTCCGGTACGAGCGCGCCGCCACGATAGAGGTGGAAGGCGCTCCAGCGCGGATCGGCAAGCAGCGGGTGGCGCTTGGCCGGGCGGTTCTCCTCTGGGGCCACGTAAGGCGCGAGCACCGCGTCGCTTGCCAACAGGGTCTCCAGCTCGGCCAGGATCGCCGGTGCCGCAGCTTCGAGCGCAGGCACCCAGGCGAACTCCTCCGCTTCGAAGAACGCCCGCTGGGCCAAGCCCGGGTAGTAGAAGCTGGTCGGCTGCTGCAGCTGGACTTCGGCCCTGGCCGCCAGGATCTCCAGGGCTTCGGTGAAGCGCGCGCCGACGCTGGCCGGCACCACGCCGCTGGCTTGCAAGTGCTGTTCAAGATGCGCCTCGAAGATCGCACCGGACCCGGCGACAGCCGTCTCCGCGCGGCGCAGCATGTCGATGAGGTCCTGCGGCAGACGTCCCGCGCGCGGAGCCTGGCGCAGCGCAGCCTCGTACCAGCTGACCGCAGCGCGCGGGTCGCCGGCCGAGTTCAGCGAGTCTCCCCGCATGATCAGCGCGTAGAGGTTGGCCGGCTCTGCCGCGAGCACGCCGTCGAGCGCCCGGTGCGCCGCCGGTGCATCGCCGAGCATCGCGCAGGCCTGCGCCAGGAGCAGCTTCATCTGCGCCGTCGCCTGCCCTGCCCTCTCGACCGGCTCCAGTGCCCTGCGCGCCGCCGCTGCATCGCCTCGGCGCAAGGCCGTCAGACCGGCCTGCAGCGCCGCCGCCGGGGTCATCACGCGTGCTGCCCGGCGAGCAAGGGCGCGGGCGGATCGAGCGCGATCCCGGCCGCTTTCGCCACGGCCTCGGCCCACTGCGCCACCTTGTCGATCTCGTCGCCGTGGATCTGCTCCGCCGCGCTATGCTCAGCCTCGCGCTCGGCTGCGGCGAAGTCGTTGCCGAACTTGGAGTGACGCGTGAACGCCGGCCCTGAGACGATCTGCGCCGCCGCCGCTGGATCCAAGGACAAGCCGAAAAGCGTGGCCAGGCACGTCGTCGTCGTTGCCGGATCGCGCATCAGCTCGGCGCTGCTCAAGGTGCGCACGCGACTTTCGCCGAACTGCGCCACCAGCCGCGCGAACAGCGCCTGCTGCGCCAGCCAGCCGACCGCCGCCACCTGGAGGTCGCTGTGCCCAAGGTGGTCACGCGGCGTGAACCCCATGTCGATCAGGCGATCGTCGAGCAGCCCCAGGAGCAGCGTGCGCACCCACAGCCGACCGTCGAGGCCTTTCTTGGCGATCGAGGCGAGGTACGTCCGCAGCGGCGCGTAGAGCAGCACTGCATGGCTCTGCGGCCGCAAAGCGAGGATCGGTGCGGCAATGCCGTTGGCGATGTTCGACGGCTTCACGATCACCGCCTCTCCTGCCGCGAAGGGGCGGGCCAGCAAAGTCAGCGCATCGTCGAGCACGGAGGCCATGTCCGGCCCCTTCCCCCCGCGCCGCTTCCAGCCGACGAGATCGTTGAACAGCACCGGCTCCTTCAGACCCATCGCCCAGCCCGGCCGATCGAACGCGCGCGCCAGCAGCGTGGAGCAGCAATAGGCCGAGTGGAAGATGAAGTGCAGCGGCGCAGGGCTCGCCGTCAGCGCCAGTGCATCGGCGCGCCGCACCACCAGCGGTTCGAGCCCCGGTGGCAAGTGATCGTCGGTCAGGAACGTCGCGGTCCGGTGCGCCTCGCGCGGAACCCGGACGAAGTGGACCGCGTCGTGCCCGGGATCGTACCGATGCGCGAGCCACGTCGCGTCGGCCAGCAAGGGGGCGGAAGAGGCTGATAGGCTCATGCGGGACCGGCGGGCATGCGCTTTGGTTTGCAGGCGCGCTCCGGTTTGTCCAGTGGCCGCCGCCGCGATATAGGCGGGCCATGAACCAGATGGAAGTCGAGCAGGCCTTGCGCGCTGCGGCCGGTGCGCGGCAGGCCGGGCAGATCGATCGCGCCGCGCGCCTCTACCAGGACGTGCTGACACAGGCCGGCGAGCACCCGGTCGCGCTCAATGCTCTGGGCGTCATGGCGCTCGCGGCCGGGTCGTTCGCGCAGGCCGCCATCCTGTTCCGGCGGGCGCTCGCGGTCGATGCCAGCGCGATCGACCTGTGGCTCAACCTGGCCACGGCCCATCGGCATGAGGGCGATGCGGGCGGCGAGCGCGCGGCGCTGCTCGGTGCCCTCGGGCTGGACCAGCGCCACTTCATGGCGAACGTCCGCATGGCGGAACTGTGCGAGCGGACTGGCGATGCGACCGGCGCGGCGGAGAAGTGGCGTGGCGTTCTCGCGATGGCGCCGCTGATCGAGGAGCCCACGCCGGCGATGGCCGCGATGTTCGCGCATGCCCGCAGCTTTGTGGAGCAGCAGCAGGCCGGCTTCGCCGCGGCGGTCGATGCCGATCTGGAGATGGTGCGCGCGGAGCACACTCCAGCCGAACGCAGGCGCTTCGACGCGTCGATCGATCACCTGCTAGGGCGTCGCCAGATCTATCCCAACGTCTGCGCCGGGCTGCACATGCCGTTCCTGCCCGCCGATGAATTCTTCGAGCGCCGCCACTTCCCGTGGCTCGATCAACTCGAAGCGGCCACGGGGACGATCACCGCCGAGTACCTGGCCTTGCGCAGCGGCACCGATGGCGAGTTCAAGCCCTACGTCGCGATGGAACCGGGCACGCCCGCCAACAAGTGGAGCCCGCTCGACCACCGGCTGGACTGGGGCGCCTACCACCTGTGGAAGAACGGCACTCGCAACGACGAGGCCTGCGCACGCTGCCCGCAGACCGCGGCGCTGGTCGAGGCTCTGCCGCTCGCCCGCATTCCCGGGCGCGCGCCGACCGTCTTCTTCTCGGTGCTGGAACCGGGCGCTCACCTCCCCGCGCACACCGGCGTCAGCAACGTGCGCGCGATTATCCACTTGCCGCTGGTGGTGCCCCAGGATTGCACGTTCCGCGTCGGCGGCGAGACCCGCACCTGGCGCGTGGCCGAGGCCTGGGCTTTCGACGACACGATCGAGCACGAGGCGTGGAACCGCTCGGGCGAGCGGCGGGCCATCCTCATCTTCGATGTCTGGAATCCTCACCTGACGAGAGCCGAGCAGACGCTGCTCGCGGCGTTCTACCCCGTCGCCGACCGTCACGGGTATGCCGGACAGGGCGGCGCGGGCGATTGAGCCACACGAAGAACCTTACGCAACCCACTAGGTAATCATTGTTAATCATCGAGTGTGACCTGCAAGCCACAGCCGGATAACCAAGTTTTCCGCAGTGGCGTTAGCGATTGTCACAGCGTGCCAACCTTGCAACACACGGTGTCATGGCGGGGGCGCTTGACGCGTCCCAAGCTGATTCCGGCCCGGCCTGACGGCGAAATCAGGCAGCGCGGGCTTGTACGAAGGGACACACAACAAGTGGCATCAACTTTCACCAAGGCTGCGCTGCGTGGCGCAACCAGCCTCACCGTGTTCGCGGTGCTAGGCTCGACGGCTGCGTTCGCGCAGGACACGTCGGCACCGGCCGCAGAGACGAGCGCTGACACGGCCGCCGAATCTGATCAGATCGTCGTCACCGGTTCGCGCATCCGCCGCCCCAACCTGGAATCGGGCGCACCGATCAGCACCGTCGCTGGCGAAGAGTTCTTCGACACCGGCCGCGTTTCCATCGGCGACGTGCTGAACGAAATGCCGCAGCTGCGCAGCACCTTCAGCCAGCAGAACTCGACCCGCTTCCTGGGAACGCGCGGCCTGAACCTGCTCGATCTGCGCGGTCTGGGCACGCAGCGCACGCTCGTTCTCGTCAACGGCCGCCGCCATGTGGCCGGCGACGTCCTTAGCAACGGCGTCTCGCCCGACGTCAACACCTTCCCGACCGACCTGATCGAGAGCGTCGACGTGCTGACCGGTGGCGGTTCCGCGGTCTATGGTTCCGATGCCATTGCCGGCGCGGTGAACTTCAAGCTGAAGCAGGACTACGAAGGCCTGCAGATCCGCGGCCAGAACGGCATCAGCCAGTACAAGGACGCGGGCAACCAGTACGTTTCGGTCCTGGCCGGCAAGAACTTCGGCGACGGCCGCGGCAACATCGTCGCCAACCTGGAATACGCGCACCAATCCGACTACTATGCGTCGGGCCGCAAGCGCCTGCGCCAGGTTGACGGCTTCGTCGTGGTCGACACCGATCCAGCTGGTGCCGACAATACGCCTGACCGCACCTTCCTGCGCGATATCCGTTCCACCACGATCTCGTTGGGCGGCCTGATCAACCTGGCGTCGGGCAACCGCTGCGGCGTCGCGTCGAACGGCGTGAACTTCAACTGCACCTACCTGTTCCAGCCCGATGGCACGCTGGTGCCGCAGACCGGAACGCGCGTCGGCCTCGGCCCGAACGGCAGCTTCCTGGGTGGTAACGGCTACAGCGGCCGTGAAGGACGCCTGGTCGCGCTCTCGCCGGAGCTGAACCGCTACTCGGTTAACGTGCTGGGTCACTACGAGATCTCGCCGGCGTTCGTACCGTTCTTCGAAGCCAAGTACGTGCGCACCGAAGCGCAGGGCTCGCAGAGCGGTCCGTTCTTCTCGCAGGGTACGACCCTGGGTGATCCCTCGCCGATCAATCGTGAACAGATCAGCATCAACAACCCGTACCTGAGCACGCAGGCGCGTGACCAGATCATCGCTGCCCGCCTCGCGAACGGTCAGGCCACGACGGCTGCCACGCGCTTCTCGCTGCGTCGCAACTGGCTGGACTTCGGCATCCGCGACGAGCGGATCGTCCGTGAGACGTACCGGGGCGTTCTGGGCGTTCGTGGCGACTTCAACGACGATTGGAACTTCGAGGTCTCCGTCAACTACGGCGAACACCACGAGAAGAACACGATCCTCTCGAACGTGAACGTCCAGCGCTACCTGCTGGCGATCGACACGGTTCGTAACCCTGCTACCGGCCAGATCGTCTGCCGTTCGCAGATCGATCCGACTGCGGCCCTCGGCGCGCTGACGGACGCAAACGGTGACGCCCGCACGACCGCGAACGATCCGCGCCTGGCTGCGGACATCGCCGCCTGCCAGCCGCTCAACCCATTCGGTGAAGGCTCTGTCACCAACGCGGTGCGCAACTACCTGCTGGTTGACTCCAAGGCGAACGGCAAGATCACGCAGTTCGTCGCCAACGGCTTCGTCGCAGGTGATCTCAGCCAGCTGTTCGAGCTGCCGGGTGGCCCGATCGGCTTCTCGGTCGGTGCCGAGTACCGTCGTGAGACGCTGCGCTACGATCTCGACGATCTGACGCAGGAAGGTTACGCCTTCTACAACGCGATTCCGTCCTTCCGTGCGCCGGCGTTCGAGGTGAAGGAAGTCTTCGGCGAGCTGAACGTGCCGCTCCTCAAGGACCGTCCGTTCTTCCAGGAACTGAGCTTCTCGGGCTCGGGCCGTATCGCCGACTACAAGGGCGCGACCGGCACCGTCTACACCTACGGCGGCGAAGCCGTGTGGAAGCCGATCAACGATCTGCGCCTGCGCGCAAGCTACACCCGTGCGACCCGTGCGCCGAACCTGACCGAGCTGTACTCGGCACAGGGCCAGAACTTCGCACCGGCACCGAACGACCCTTGCTCGCTGCGCAACATCGGCCAGGGCTCGTCGAACCGGGCCGCGAACTGCGCCGCCGCCGGCATCCCGACCAGCTACGACTTCGTCTACACGCAGTCGCTGCAGACCATTTCGGGCGGCAACCCGCTGCTGCGCGAAGAGAAGTCGGACAACTACACGGTTGGCGGTGTTTACACGCCCAGCTACGTGCCCGGCCTGTCCTTGTCGGTCGACTACTACGACATCACGGTGAACAACGTGATCTCGTCGATCGATGCGCAGACGATCCTGAACAAGTGCTATGACGGCTCCGCCGGCAACGCGTTCTGCGATCTGTTCCAGCGCAACGGTGCGGGCACCGGTCCGAACGGCGAAGTCGCCTATCAGGTGCTCGACGGGACGCTGCTGGAATCGTCGGCTAACTTCGCAAAGCTGAAGGTCCGCGGCATCGATACCGAACTGGCCTATCGCCACTCGTTCGACTTCGGCACCGTGAACTTCCGCGCGAACTGGACCCATGTCCTGCAGAACGACGCGTTCCTTGATCCGGACGATGCAAGCTTCGCCGACCAGGCACTGTACGAAGTGGGCGATCCGAAGGACCGCATCACCGCCAACGCCTCGATCCAGCATGGCAAGGTAACCTTCGGTTACCAGGTCCGTTGGATCGGCAAGCAGGTGTTCGGTGAGGCCGAGAACACGATCTCGGTGCAGGGCCGCGACCCGGTCAACGCTGACTACGCGGATGCCAAGGGCTACGGAAACGTGTTCTACCACGACATCCGTCTGGACTATCAGGTCTCCGACGAGTTCAACTTCTACGCAGGCATCGACAACGTCGGTAACCGCTTCCCGCCGTGGGGCGGCACCGGCATCGGCGCTGGTTTCGACAACGTCGGCGTGACCGGCCTGTACGACAACCGCGGCCGTTACTTCTACGCCGGGTTCAAGGCGAACCTGTAATCCAGGCACGCTTACCTGAGTAAAGGAGGGCGGGGGACATTCCCCCGCCCTTTCTTGTTTGGCGACCGTCGATCATGCGCTAGGCCACGTCGGATGAGCCAAAGCGTCGCACGGGCCGATCACCTTATCCGGCTTGGCCGCATCAACGACGCGATTGCCCTGCTTCGCCAGGCAGCGGAGAGCGGCGACGCGCAAGCCGCGGCTTTCCTGGGCGAACTGCGCCTTTCCGGCCAGATCATCCGTCGCGATCTTCGCGAGGCGCGTGCATGGTTCGGCCGAGCCGCCGCACTGGGCCTTGCCTCTTCCGAACCGATCTTCATCGCCTTGCTGGCGAACGGCGCCGGCGGCACCGAGCGACGCTGGGCTGAAGCACTGCGTCGGCTGCGTGAAAGCGGCGCGCGTGATCCCTGGGCTTTGCAGCAGGCGAGCCTGCTTGCCGACATGGCGATCACGGACGAAGGCGATCCGCTCTCCCGTCCTTCGCGCGCCACACTGTTTGCCGAACCGCTGGTGGAGACCATCGCGGGGTTCCTGTCCCCTGCGGAATGCCGCTACCTGATCGCCCGGGCCGAGCCTTTCATGCAACCCGCCGAAGTGGTCGACCCGCGCTCCGGACAACTGATGCGAGACCCGGTCCGAAAAGCGAGCAGCGCCAGCTTTCCCTTCGTGGTGGAAGACCCGGTGCTGCACGCCGTCAATCGGCGCATCGCGGCGGCGACTGGCACGACATACGAGCAAGGCGAACCGCTGCAGGTCCTGCGCTACGATCCCGGCGACGAGTACAAGCCGCATAGCGATGCGCTGCCGCCGGGTAACAACCAGCGGACGACGACTTTTCTGGTGGCGCTCAACGACAGCTACGATGGGGGTGAGACGGAGTTTCCGCGCCTGAACTTCCGCTGGCGGGGCAAGCCGGGGGATGCGCTCTGCTTTGCGAATGTCGATGGCACGGGCGCGCCCGAGCCGCTGGCCTGGCACGCGGGGACCCCGGTCAGACGCGGCACGAAGTTCTTGCTGTCGAAGTGGATCCGCCAGGACCCGCTGGACCTTAGCGGGCCGCCGGGCCGGCCGCTCTGACCGGCCCGGAAGCGCTTACCCCGCGCTGATCGCCAGTGCCCCGTCGCCCTCGTCGATGTGCACGGTGGTGCCATCGGGGATTTCCCCACCGAGCAGCTTCTCGGCCAGCGGGTCCTGCAGGTAGCGCTGCACCGCCCGCTTCAAGGGACGTGCGCCGTAGACCGGGTCGTAGCCGACACGGCCAAGCCAGCGCTTGGCGGGCTCGGTGAGGTCAAGCGTGATCTTGCGGTCCTTGAGCAGCTTCTGCACCCGGCCGACCTGGATTTCAACGATCGGGCCCATCTCGCCCTGTCCGAGGCGGTGGAACAGGATTACTTCGTCCAGCCGGTTCAGGAACTCGGGGCGGAAGTGTCCGCGCACGATCTCCATGACTTGCGGCTCGACGCTGCTGACGTCCTGACCCTCGTCGAGGTTGGCGAGATACTGGCTTCCCAGGTTGCTGGTCAGGATGATCAGCGTGTTGGTGAAGTCCACCACCCGGCCCTGCCCGTCGGTCAGGCGACCGTCGTCGAGCACTTGCAGCAGCACGTTGAACACGTCCGGGTGCGCCTTCTCGACCTCGTCGAACAGCACGACCTGGTAGGGCCGGCGCCGCACCGCCTCGGTCAGCACGCCGCCCTCGTCGTAGCCGACGTATCCCGGAGGCGCGCCGATCAGGCGGCTGACGGCGTGCTTCTCCATGAACTCGCTCATGTCGATGCGCACCATCGCGTTGTCGTCGTCGAACAGGAACGAGGCCAGTGCCTTGGTCAGCTCGGTCTTGCCTACACCCGTGGGGCCGAGGAACAGGAACGAGCCCATCGGCCTGTTCGGATCCTGTAGCCCCGCGCGAGCACGGCGCACCGCCTTGGACACGGCGGTCACCGCCGCCGCCTGCCCGATCACGCGCGCGCCGATCGCGCTTTCCATGTTGAGCAGCTTCTCGCGCTCGCCTTGCAGCATCTTGTCGACGGGCACGCCGGTCCAGCGGCTGACGACGCCGGCGATGTCGTCCTCGGTCACTTCCTCACGCAGCATGGCATTGCTCGCCTGCGCCTCGGCCTCGGCAAGCTGGCGCTCCAGCGCGGGGATGGTGCCGTAGGAAAGCTCGCCAGCCTTGGCCAGGTCGCCCTGGCGCTGCGCCTGTTCCAGCTCCAGCCGCGCGGCGTCGAGCTGTTCTTTCAGCTTGCCCTCGGCCGCGATCTTGTCGCGCTCGTTCTGCCAACGCGTGGTGAGCTCGCTCGACTGCTGTTCGAGATTGCCGAGCTCTTCGCGCAAGGTCGTCAGCCGATCCTTTGAGGCGGTGTCGGTCTCCTTGGAGAGCGCCATTTCCTCGATCTTGAGCTGGATGATGCGACGGTCGAGCTTCTCGATCTCCTCGGGCTTGCTCTCCACTTCCATGCGGATGCGGCTGGCGGCCTCGTCCATCAGGTCGATTGCCTTGTCGGGCAGGAAGCGGTTGGTGATGTAGCGGTTGGACAGCGTCGCTGCCGCCACGATCGCGCCGTCGGTGATGCGCACGCCGTGGTGCAGCTCGTACTTCTCCTTGAGGCCGCGCAGGATCGAGATCGTGTCCTCGACCGTGGGTTCATCGACGAAGACCGGCTGGAAGCGGCGCTGCAAGGCGGCGTCCTTCTCGACATACTTCTGGTACTCGTCGAGCGTGGTCGCACCGATGCAGTGAAGTTCGCCGCGGGCGAGCGCCGGCTTGAGCAAGTTTCCCGCATCCATAGAACCCTCGGACGCGCCCGCGCCGATCAGCGTGTGCATCTCGTCGATGAACAGGATGATGTGGCCTTCCGCGCCCTTCACCTCGTCGAGCACGGCCTTCAGCCGCTCCTCGAACTCGCCGCGGTACTTCGCGCCGGCAATCAGCGAGCCCATGTCGAGCGCCATCAGCGCGCGGTCCTTGAGGCTGTCCGGCACGTCGCCGTTGGCGATGCGCAGCGCCAAGCCTTCCGCGATCGCAGTCTTGCCGACGCCGGGGTCGCCGATGAGGACGGGGTTGTTCTTGGTGCGCCGCGCCAGGATCTGGACGGTGCGGCGAATCTCCTCGTCGCGGCCGATGACGGGGTCGAGCTTGCCCGACCGCGCTGCTTCGGTGAGATCGCGGGCGTATTTCTTCATCGCGTCGTATGCGTTCTCGGCCCCCGCACTGTCGGCGGTGCGGCCACCGCGCAGCTGGGTGATCGCCGCTTCTAATGCGGGTGCGGTAAGGTTAGATGCGGCGAGCGCCTTACCTGCCTGCGTGTTCAGCGCCAGCGTCAACGCCAGAAGCATGCGCTCCACCGTGACGAAGGCGTCGTTCGACTTGGCGGCAAGCTGCTCGGCCTGGTCGAGCACGCGCACGGCGTCGTTGTCGAGGCCAGGTGTCGTCTGCGCGCCCGAGCCGCTAACGGCGGGGATCTTCTCCAGCGCGGCATTGACGCCGTCGAGCGCGAACTTGGGATTGCCGCCGGCGCGCTGGATCAGGCCGGCGGCCATGCCTTCGCTGTCGTCGAGCAGCGCCTTCAGGATGTGCTCGGGCGTGATGCGCTGATGGTTGAGCCGGATCGCAGTGGTCTGCGCGGCCTGCAGGAACCCTTTGGCGCGGTCGGTGAACTTTTCGAGATTCATGGTGGAATGTGTCCTCCTCTTGCGGCAGATGTGGTGTTGCTGATTGGCCACACAAGAGAGGTGGCCTGATTTTTGATGGGTGCGGTGGAGGTGTCGGCATGGAGCATGCCCACCAACCTGCTAGCGTCGGCATCGATGTACGAACTCGACGCCGTGCGCGTGTCCTTTGGCGGGGTTGAGGCCCTTGCCCGGACCAACTTGACCATTGCCAGGGGCGAGACGCTTGTGCTGCTCGGGCCCTCGGGCTCGGGCAAGTCGACGCTGTTGCGCTGCCTGATCGGGCTCTCGCCGTACCGGGGCACCTTGCGCTTCGATGGCGAGCCGGTGCGCGACTGGCGCGTGGTGCGGCAGCGCCTCGGCTACGTCATCCAGGAAGGCGGCTTGTTCCCCCACTTGTCCGCGCGCGGCAACGTGGTGCTCGCGGCGCGCGAGTTCGGCTGGGACGCTGCTAGGATCGAAGGACGCGTTGAGGAACTTGCGGAACTCGTCGATCTTGATGCGCAGCAGCTCGCCCGCTTTCCCGGCGAACTGTCGGGCGGGCAGCGGCAGCGCGTGGCGATGATGCGTGCGCTGATGCTGGCTCCCGATGTGCTGCTGCTGGACGAGCCACTGTCCGCGCTTGATCCGGTGACGCGATTGCGGCTGGCAGGAGAACTGCGCGACATCTTCGTGCGGCTGAACATGACGGTGGTGATGGTGACGCATAGCTTGCGCGAGGCGCGCTTCTTCGGCGGTCGCGCGGTGCTGATGCGCGACGGCGGGATCGTGCAACAGGGCAAGATTGCCGAGCTGGAGGAGCGGCCGGCGGATGACTTCGTGGCCGAGTTCCTGGCGGCGGAGGCGGCGTTGTGAGGCGGCCTTGTGAGATCCTAGCGCTGGTCCTGCTCATCTTGCTCGCTATTACCCCCACCCTCGCCCAAGCCAAACCCGTCACCATCGGCTCCAAGAAGTTCACCGAGAGCGTCATCCTCGCCGAGATGGCGCGGCTTGCACTCGAGCAGGCGCACGTCCCCGCGCAGCACCGCCGCGAGCTGGGCGGCAGCCGCATCCTCTACGATGCCGTCGCGGCCGGAGACATCGCCGCCTATCCCGAATACACCGGCACGCTGCGCTTCGAGATCTTCGCCGACCGCAAGCTGGCGAACGACGCCGCGCTGGGGCCCGTCCTCGCGCAACGCGGGTTCGCCCTGTCACGTCCGCTCGGCTTCAGTGACGGCTATGCACTCGCGATGCGGGCCGACACTGCCAAACGCCTGGGTCTGACCAAGCTCTCCGACCTCGCCCGACATCCCGAGCTGACGGTCGCCGTGTCGAACGAGTTCGTCGACCGCGCAGACGGCTGGCGCGCCCTCTCCGCCGCTTACAACTTTGGCGCCATCAAGGTGCGCGGCATCGACCACGACCTGGCTTATCGGGCCATCGCCGGCAGCCAGATCGACGTCACCGATGTCTACACCACCGACGCCGAGATCGCCGCCTACGGCCTCGTGGTACTGGAGGACGATCGTGCCTTCTTCCCGCGCTACGATGCCGCGTTCCTCTACCGCCGCGATCTCGATCCCCGCGCCGTCGCGGTGCTCGACTCGCTTGCCGGACGGCTAGACGAGGCGAAGATGCGCGAGCTCAATCGCAAGGTCCGCATCGACGGCATGAGCGAGACCGATGCCGCACGCGAAGCGCTCGGCCTGGCTGCGCAAACGCAGGACGACAGCCGCTGGCGCCGCCTGCTGGACCGCACGCGCGAGCACTTCGCCCTGGTCACCGCCGCACTGGCGCTTGCCCTGGTCGTTGCTCTACCGCTCGGCGTCGCCTCGGCCCGCCTGCCGCGATTGGGTGCGCTTGTGCTGCCACTGGCGGGCTTGCTGCAGACGATCCCCAGCCTGGCGCTTTTCGTCATGCTGATCCCGCTGCTCGGCATCGGTGCCGCGCCGACTATAGCAGCGCTGTTCGTCTATTCGCTGTTGCCGATCGTCAGGAACACGCACGCCGGGCTGACCGGCATAGCGCCGGCCCTGCTCGACAGCGCAGAGGCGCTCGGCCTGTCGCGCCGCACGCGCCTGCTGCGCATCGAACTGCCGCTGGCATTGCCGACGATCCTGGCGGGCGTGCGCACCGCGGCGGTGATCGCGGTGGGATTGGCGACGCTGGGTGCGATCATCGGCGCGGGCGGGTATGGCCAGCCGATCCTCACCGGCATCCGCCTCGCCAACAACGGGCTGATCCTGGAGGGCGCGATCCCCGCCGCCGTGTTCGCGCTGGTGATCGAGGGCGGGTTCCACTTGCTCGAACGCGCGATCACGCCGCGTGGGCTGCGAACATCGGCGCGGCGCTGATCGACACTACTGTCGATTACGCCCTTGGCGCGGCGCGGCGCAGCATCTAGCTTCGCGGGCAAACCGAACAACCAAGGACGAGGAACCAGCGTGGCCCAATTCACTCCCCAACAAGCGGCAGACGTCCTGGCGATCAAGCAGGTGATCTACGAGTGGGGCGACGAGCTCGACATCAACAACGGCCTCAAGATCCTCGACGCCGGCGTGCTGGCCGACGATGTGCGCTACTTCGTCGGTGGCGAGTGGCGCGAGGGCAAGCAGGCGGTCGCGCAGTTCTACCAGGGGCGCAAGGCGACGCTGGGCGACAATGCTCCGGTCATGCGCCACATCATCTCGTCGCTGCGGGTGTCGCTCGATAGCGCGGATCATGCCAAGGTCGGCTACCTCCTTGTGTTCTTCGCCAAGGCCGGAACACCGCCGTTTGAAGGCTATTGCGATCCTCTCGCGGTCGCCGACGTGAAAATGGAATGCACCCGCGGCGCAGATGGTGAGTGGCGAATTTCGCTGTTCGACAGCGGTCAGATCTTCAAGCGCTGACACCCGCGTCCTCTCCCCGCCGGGGAGAGGATACGATGACTTGAGAGCGCGAGCGAACTAGCCGAAGTTGGAGAGGGACATGCCATTTACGGCTCCCTCGCCAGCTTAAGCCGCCGCGCCTCTGCAAGCGCTAGCTCCTTTGGGAGCAAGCTTCGTTATCCTCTCCCGATGGGGAGGGGAGGGGATCTTAACGCAGCACTGGCCCTGTCTGCGCAAGCTGCTACACCCTTCCCCATGCGTCACCTCACGACTGCGGCCCTGCCCGCTCTTGCCGCCGCCCTTGCCCTCTCGGCCTGCGCTCAAACCCCCGCTCCCCCGACGGCAAGCTCTCCTCCGCCGACCAGCCAGGCCGCCTCGCCCAAGGACCTCGTCGCCGCGGTCGACATTCCATTCGAGAAGTTCACGCTGGCGAACGGCCTGACGGTCCTGGTCCACACCGACCGCAAGGCGCCGGTAGTGGGCGTCACCACCTACTACCGCGTCGGCTCCAAGCACGAACCGCGCGGCAAGACCGGGTTCGCGCACCTTTACGAGCATCTGTTCTTCGGCGGCTCGGCCAACGTGCCCAGCTTCGATATCCCGCTGGAGGCCGCCGGCTCCACCCCCACCAACGGCTCCACCTGGTACGATCGCACCAATTACGTGGAGACGGTGCCCACCGGCGCGCTGCCGCTGGCGCTGTTCATGGAAGCCGACCGCATGGGCCACCTGCTGCCCGCGGTCACCCAGGACAAGCTCGATAAGCAGCGCGGCGTCGTCCAGAACGAGAAGCGCCAGGGCGACAACGAGCCTTACGGCCTGCTCAGCTACGCCGTGGGCGAGGGGCTGTTTCCGGTTGGCCATCCCTATCGCCACGAGACGATCGGCTCGATGGCCGACCTCGACGCCGCTACGCTGGGCGACGTGCGCAAGTGGTTCACCGACCACTATGCCCCCAACAATGTCGTCCTGGCGCTGAGCGGCGACATCGACGCCGCCACCGCACGACCGATGGTGGAGAAGTACTTCGGTGCCATCCCGCGCGGTCCCGAAGTCCGCCCTGTTCAGGCGCTACCGGTCACGCTTTCTGCCACGCAGACGCGCGAGATGACCGATCGCGTGCCCGTCACGCGGGTCACTCGCAACTGGAGCGGCCCGGGCCTCAACGATGCCGACTCGCCCGCACTGGAGATCGGCCTACACATCCTGGGCGGCCTTGCCAGCTCGCGGCTCGACAATGCCTTGGTGCGCGGCAAGGAAGTGGCCGTTTCCGTCACCGCCAGCGCGCAGACTTTCGAGCAGGTCAGCTTCCTGCAAGCGACGATGGACGTGAAGCCCGGCACCGATCGCAAGCAGGCAGAGGCCGCCTTCGATCAGGTTATCAGCGCCTTCGTGCAGCAAGGCCCCAATGAGGACGAAGTGCGCCGCGCGGTGATGAGCGTTATCAGCGGCGAGATCGGCGGCCTCGAAGTCGTCGGCGGCATGGGCGGCAAGGGCGCGACCCTGGCCGAGGGCGAGCTCTATTCGCACGATCCTGCCAAGTACAAGGAAGACCTGGCGCGCATGGCCGCGCTCACCCCGGCAGACGTGCGCAGCGCGCTGCAGCGCTGGCTGACGCGCCCGGTGGTCTCGGTTGCGGTCGTCCCCGGCGAGCGGACCGAATCGGGTGAGACCAAGGGCGGGTGGGGCGACGAGGGCAGCACCAAGCCTGCCCCCGTCGACCCCAAGGCGCCAGCGGCAAAGCTGCCGCCCGCCCCCAAGCTCAGCGAGCCACCTGTCGCGCCGATCGCCGACCTCGACTTCCCCACGGTCGAGCATGCGACCTTGTCGAACGGCATCCCGGTGGCGCTCGCGCGCCGCACCGCGATCCCCAAGGTGGTGCTGTCGATCGCTTTCGACGCAGGCTTTGCCGCCGATTCGCTCGACACGCCGGGCACGCAGGCGCTGATGCTCTCGGCGCTCGAGGAAGGCACCACCACTCGTGATGCCACTGCCATCGCCGAGGAGCAGGAGCGGCTGGGCGCCTCGATCAGCACCGGCGGCAGCCAGGACCGCAGCAACGTCGGCCTGTCCGCCCTCACCGCCAACCTGGCACCGTCGCTGGCGCTGCTGGCTGACGTGGTGCTGCACCCGGCATTCCGTCCGGCCGACGTGGCGCGCGTGCGCGACCAGCAGCTCACGGCCTTGCAGCAAGTCCAGGCCTCGCCCCAGGCGCTGGCCCAGCGCACGCTCGACGGACTGGTCTATGGCGCGCACCCTTATGCGCTACCGTCGGACGGCCTCGGCACCCCGGCCGCCGTTGCCGCGCTGAGCCCGGAGTCGCTGCGCGCGGCGCATGCCAAGTGGCTCCGCCCCGACCTCGCGCGCATCACCGTGGTGGGCGACATCACCATGGAGCAGCTGAAGCCCATGCTGGAGGCGGCGTTCAGCGGCTGGAAGGTCCCTACCGCTCCCGCGCCGCACAAGGCGCTCGATGCCGCGCTGCCCCGGCAGCAGGCGCGCATCGTCGTGCTCGATCGTCCCGCCTCGCCGCAGTCGTACATCGCCGCGGGCCGCGCGCTGCCGATCCAGGGCACGACGCAAGGGACCGAGGCGCTGAACCTTGCCAACGACGTGCTGGGCGGCGGCTTCCTCTCGCGCCTGAACGGCGACTTGCGCGAGGACAAGGGCTGGAGCTACGGCGTCTACAGTGCGGTCTCACGGCCGATCGGTCCACGCACGCTGCTGGTCAGCGCACCGGTGCAGACCGACAAGACCGGCGCCTCCGTCAAGGCGATCCTGGCCGACATGGCCGCCTTCCCCGCTAAGGCCCCACCCACCCCGGTCGAGCTCCAGCGCGTCACCGAAGGCGCGATCCGCGGCATGCCCAACTCGTTCCAGACCAACGGCAGCGTGCTGCAGGCGATCGAGAACAACGACCGGCTTGGACGCCCCGACGACTACTATGAGACGCTCGCCAGCACTTATCGCAAAATCGATTCGCAGCAGATCGAAGCCGCGGCGCGCCAGTACTTGCAGCCGGACGGCATGACGATCGTTATCGTTGGCGACCGCAAGGCCGTCGAGCCACAGCTCACGGGCCTGACCGTGCCGATCGAATACCGCGCCGCGCCGGCCCTTGCCAACGATGGCGCGGAGGGTGGTGCGGCCGCACCTGAGACAAAGGACACATCGCAATGAGCGCCGCCGGAACCTGGGACATCCGCATCAAGACGCCGATCGGCGACCAGACCGCACGCGTCACCGTCGCCCCCGATCACATCGGCGGCTTCACCGGCACGATCAGCGGCGATCCCGGATCGATGGACATCGCCGGCAAGATCGATGGCGATCGGCTCACCTGGAGGATGAAGACCACCAAGCCGATGCCGCTCGACCTCGACTGCAACGCGCTGGTCCAAGGCGACACGCTGGAGGGCGGAGTGAAAGCCGGCATCTTCGGCACCATGGCGCTGACCGGCACGCGGGTTGGGTGAAATTAGGCGCAACTGGCCGCTTTCCCATGCTTGCGGGTTGCCAAAGCCGGGCACCTCTGGTAGCCGCGCGCCGTTGTCGCCAGTCCTGACCGGGACTCAAGCGGCGTTCGCATTCGAAGATTTCATGGGTTGTCCCGCCAAGTGGCTGCGCGGGACGGCCTCGTTTCGCATTTTGTGAGGTTGGTTAGTTTATGCAAATTCTCGTACGGGACAACAACGTCGATCAGGCCCTTCGCGCTCTCAAGAAGAAGCTGCAGCGTGAAGGCGTGTACCGCGAGATGAAGTTGCGCCGTCACTACGAGAAGCCGAGCGAGAAGCGCGCGCGTGAGAAGGCTGCCGCCGTTCGCCGCGCTCGCAAGCTGGAGCGCAAGCGCCTGGAGCGCGATGGCGCGAAGTAGGATTTGCGCGGTTTATCGCGGGAAGCGCCCGGCTTCCCGCTTGATGACCGCACCGTCCTGAGCCATGAGGGCGCGGAGGCGATCCGCGCCCTTTGCGTATCTGCCGACAACCAGTTCATGAGGCCTTTCGAGACATGACCGAGATCACCCGCGTCCCGCTCCAGCCGATCGCCCGTGGCAGCCTGACCAAGCTGTGGGTCGGCATCGCCGCCGTTGCGCTGCTCGCCGGTGGCGTGGCCTGGGCCGCGATGCCTGCGTCGGTGGACGTCGACACGATCAAGGCCGGTGCCGGCGAGTCGCCGACGCGCGAAGACGTCGCGCTGGTGAACTACAAGGGCACGCTGCCCGATGGTAAGGTGTTCGACGAGGGCAAGCAGGCCGTGCTGCCGCTGGCCGAAGTCGTCCCCGGCTTCACCAAGGCGCTCGAGCAGATGCAGCGCGGCGGCAAGTACAAGGTCCATATCCCCAGCTCGCTGGCTTACGGTGACAAGGCCGCAGGCCCGATCCCGGCAAACACCGACCTCGACTTCGAGATCGAGCTGCTGGACTTCAAGAGCCGCGCCGACATCGAGCAGCAGCAGCGCATCATGCAACAGCTGCAGCAGATGCAAGGCGCGGGCGGTATGCCGGGCGCGGGCGCTCCTGGTGGCCCTGCCGGCGCACCCGGCGCAGCACCGCAAGGCGTCCCGCCGACGCAGTAAGCTTACCCGTGCGGCTGGCACGCCGCGCTTGAGGCTTTGGGAGGCGGGTGCTAGCTGCCCGCCTTCACGCTTTCTCGGACATGAGGACCAACCATGTCGGTCGATACCGCAATCGTGGCGAAGATCGCCTCGCTCGCCCGCATCAAGCTGGGCGCCGCCGAAGTCGAGGCGATGGTGCCTGAACTGAACGGCATTCTGGCCTGGGTCGAGCAGCTCGGCGAAGTCGACGTGACCGGCGTCGAGCCGATGACCGCCGTCATTCCCAACACCCTGCGCCTGCGCGACGACGTGATCGATGCCGATCCGCTCACCGGCGGCGGCGTGCGCGACAAGGTCCTCGCCAACGCTCCCGCAGCCGAGCACGGCTTCTTCGGCGTGCCCAAGGTGATCGAATAAGCATGACCGATCTGACAGACCTCGGCGTCGCCGCCATCCGCTCTGGCGTGACCTCGGGCCAGTTCACCGCCGTCCAAGTGGCCGAGGCGTTCAACGCCAATGTCGCTGCCGCGCAGGACGCGCTGAACGCCTTCATCGTCGCCACGCCGGAAAAGGCGATCGAAGCCGCACAGGCCGTCGATGCCAAGCGTGCCGCGGGCGAGCCGCTCGGCAAGATGGGCGGCGTGCCGATCGGCATGAAGGACCTGTTCGCCACGGCCGGCATCCAGACCACCGCCGCCAGTCATATGCTGGAAGGCTTCGTGCCGCAGTACGAGAGCACCGTCAGCCAGAAGTTGTGGGACGCCGGCGCGGGCATGCTCGGCAAGCTCAACCTCGACCAGTTCGCGATGGGCTCCTCGAACGAGACCAGCTACTTCGGTAACGTCGTCAGCCCTTGGAAGCGCAACGACGGCGGTAATGCCGCGCTCGCGCCGGGTGGCTCGTCAGGCGGCTCCTCCGCCGCCATCGCAGCGCGGCTGTGCCCGGCGGCAACCGGCACCGACACCGGCGGCTCGATCCGCCAGCCCGCCGCCTTCACCGGCATCACTGGCATCAAGCCCACTTACGGCCGCTGCTCGCGCTGGGGCGTCGTCGCCTTCGCCAGCTCGCTCGACCAGGCCGGACCGATGGCGCGCGACGTCACCGACTGCGCAATCATGCTGGAGGCCATGGCCGGGTTCGACCCCAAGGATTCGACCAGCCTCGACTTGCCGGTGCCCGCATGGGAGGCCGGCCTCGATACCGACCTCTCCGGCAAGACCGTGGGCATCCCGCGCGAGTACCGCATGGACGGCATGGACGCCGACGTTGCCAGGTCATGGGATGACGGGATCGCTTGGCTGAAGGATGCCGGCGCGACCATCGTCGACATCTCACTGCCTCACACCAAGTACGCGCTGCCCGCCTACTACATCATCGCGCCAGCCGAAGCCTCATCCAACCTCGCGCGCTACGATGGCGTGCGCTATGGCTTGCGCGATCTGCCCGAGGGCGCCGGCCTGCAGGACATGTACGCCGCCACGCGCGAAGCCGGGTTCGGCGCGGAAGTAAAGCGGCGCATTCTGATCGGCACCTACGTGCTCTCGGCCGGCTACTACGACGCCTATTACACCCAGGCGCAGAAGGTCCGGGCGCTGATCGCGCGCGACTTCGAAGCCGCGTTCCAGAAGTGCGACGTGATCCTGGCGCCGACTGCTCCGTCCGCCGCCTTCGCCCTCGGCGAGAATGTCGATGATCCATTGTCGATGTACCTCAACGACGTGTTCGCGGTGCCTGCCAGCCTTGCCGGCCTGCCTGCCATGTCGGTCCCCGCAGGACTGAACCGGGAGGGCCTGCCGCTCGGTTTGCAGATCATCGGCCGCGCGTTCGACGAGCAAGGCGTGCTCAACGCAGGACTGGCGATCGAGCAGCGGGCGGGCTTTACGGCGCGGCCTGCGAAGTGGTGGTAAGGCTCGGCTGAACCCGGAGGCAGCGCGCGGGCTGCGACAAACTCAGCGAAGCAGTCGTGGGTGCTTGGCACTTCTAAGCTTCAGCGCTTACCCGCCGAAGCTTTGCCCGACGCTGCTAAGGCTGAGCATGTCGAAGCCCGCCAGCTAGCGCTCGCCACCAAGAACATCCACTACGGACGCAAGTACCTTAGCGCCGATTTACACAACACCACCTCACGAATACTCTCGCCGGCATGCAAAGTGCCCGTGTCGACTGGCTGGACGTAGCGCGCGGGGTCGGCATTCTGCTCGTCGTCGCAGGACATGCCGAGCGCGGCGTGGTTGCCGCGGCGATGACCGGACCGCCGCGCTTCGGCACCTGGGACCTGGCGCTCTATACCTTCCACATGCCCTTGTTCATGCTGCTGGCAGGGATCAACGTCCCGGCGTCCTTAGCCAAAGGCGCCCGCCCATTCCTCGCGGCCAAGTGCTGGACGGTGCTCTACCCCTATGTGCTGTGGTCGCTCATCCAGGGCATGCTGCTGATCGCGCTCTCGGGCATGACCAATACACAGGCGCGCTGGACAGACCTGCTGGCGATCGCCTGGCAGCCGCTCTCACCCTTCTGGTTCTTGTACGCGCTTTTCGCCTTCATGGTGCTGGTCGTGCTGGTCCGCAATGCGGTCGCCCTCGCCGCCTTGGCGGTTGCCGCGCTGATCGTCAGCGGTCTGCTGGAGCGTGAGAGCCTGGTCCATCAGATCACCTACATGCTGCCCTTCTTCGTCATCGGCGTGCTCGGATCGGAGCGGATCAAGGCGCTGCCCCTGCCCCTGCAAGCCGGGCTGGCGCTCGCGGTCGCGTGGCTGCTGGCGTTCCAGATCGTGCCGCGCACCGATACCATGCCCTACCTCACGCCTTGGTCATTCCCGGCGGCGCTCGCCGGCATCGGCGTCGTCTTCGCGCTGGCGCAGGGGATCGGCGGCCGGCTCAAGGGCGGGCTGATGGCCCTGGGCGAGGCGTCGATGAGCATCTACGTCATGCACATCATGGCCAACGCGGGCACCCGCATTGCCTTGACCAAGCTAGGGCTGCCGCTGCCACAGTGGGGGCTCATTGCCGCATGCACCAGCGTGGGCGTGCTGGGGCCTTTCGCGGCGCACCAGGTGCTGCGCTCGCGCGGATTGTTGCCGGTGTTCGGGCTTGCTCGTCCGGTGCGGCGTAAGGCGGAGTTCCCCCTGGCCAGGCCTGCGTCTGCCTGACGATCCCCGCACATGCTTTCACTGCACCATGCCGGTTCGTGTCGTACGGAAGAATGGTCGTTACCCGATGTGGGAATGCAAGATCCCCCACACCCAAATCCCACTTTGCGTCCCGCGCCGCGCCTTTGTATAGCGGCCTCATGTCAGACAGCACATACCGCATCCAGGGCGCCACCGGTGAGTGGGAGGTCGTGATCGGCCTCGAAGTCCACGCACAGGTCACGTCGAACTCAAAGCTGTTCTCCGGCGCGGCGACCGCGTTCGGAGCAGAGCCTAATTCGCAAGTCAGTCTGGTCGATGCCGCGATGCCGGGCATGCTGCCTGTCCTCAACCGCGAATGCATCCGCCAGGCGGTGCGCACCGGCATGGCGATCGATGCGCAGATCAACACCTGGTCGCGGTTCGACCGCAAGAACTACTTCTATGCCGACCTGCCGCAGGGCTACCAGATCAGCCAGCTCTACCATCCGCTGGTGGGCGAGGGATCGCTGACCGTCGATGCCGACGAGAAGGCCGGCATCCCCGAGGCAAAGGTCATCGGCATCGAGCGCATCCACGTCGAGCAGGACGCGGGCAAGCTGATGCACGACCAGCATCCGACGATGTCCTATGTCGACCTCAACCGCTCGGGCGTGGCGCTAATGGAGATCGTCAGCCGCCCCGACATGCGCTCTCCTGCGGAGGCAGGCGCTTACGTAGCGAAGCTGCGGCAGATCCTGCGCTACGTCGGCTCGTGCGACGGCAACATGGACCAGGGCTCGATGCGCTGCGACGTCAACGTATCGGTGCGCAAGCCGGGTGAGGAGTTCGGCACACGAACCGAGACCAAGAACGTCAACTCGGTGCGCTTCGTGATGGCCACGATCGAGCATGAGGCTTCCCGCCAGGTCGACGTGCTGGAAAGCGGCGGCAAGATCGTTCAGGAAACACGCCTGTTCGATCCCGGGACGGGCACAACCCGCTCGATGCGATCCAAGGAAGACGCGCACGATTACCGCTACTTCCCAGATCCCGATCTGCTGCCGCTCGTGCTCGACGATGCGTTCCTGGAGGACTGCCGCAACTCGCTGCCCGAACTGCCCGATGCCAAGCGCGCGCGCTATGAGGGCGAGCTGGGCCTGTCGCCCTACAATGCGGCCGTGCTCACCGCCGATGTCGAGACTGCACGCTGGTTCGAGCTGCTGCTGGGCGAAACCGCGACAGCGCAGGGCAAGCAGCCGGCCGACGTCGCCAAACAGGCGGCGAACTGGCTGATCTCCGAACTGTTCGGCGCGCTCAATAAGCTCGGCAAGGATCTGGAGAGTTCGCCGATCAGCCCTTCGGCCGGCGCGGAACTGCTGGCGCTGGTCGGCAAGGGCACGATCTCGGGCTCCATCGCCAAGCAGGTGCTGGAGAAGATGCTGGAGAGCGGCGACGGCGCCGCCGCGATCGTCGAGCGCGAAGGGCTCAAGCAGGAAAGCGACACGGGCGCGATCGAGGCCAAGGTGGACGAGATCCTCGCCGCCAACGCCGACAAGGTCGAGCAGTATCGCGGCGGCAAGGAAGCGCTGTTCGGGTTCTTCGTTGGCCAGACGATGAAGGCGATGCAGGGCAAGGCTAACCCCCAAGTGGTGAACGAGATCCTGAAGGCCAAGTTGGGCTGAACTAGCGCGGCAGGCTAGCGTCGTCCCGAGCTCGACCCGGGACGACGTGGCCCCGCTTTCTTCCGAAACATTTGGCTTGTCGCCGCGCCCGGTCTATGGGCCACACCATGCCGCAGCCACCGCAACCCTCGTTTCTGACAGCCTCGCTGCTTGTCGCCGCCGGTGGCGCGATCGGTTCGTGGCTGCGCTTCTGTGTCGGACGCGTGTGGGTTTCGGCCATCGGCCCGGTCCGTGCGAGCGCCTTTCCGTGGAGCACGCTGACCGTCAACGTCACCGGCAGCCTAGCCATGGGCCTGCTGGTGGGCTGGCTTGCGCGTCATGGCGCCGGTGAGGCGACACGGCTGCTGCTAGCAGTCGGCGTGCTCGGCGGTTTCACCACATTCTCCTCCTTCAGCCTGGAAGTCGTCTCCCTGATCCAACGTACCCAACCGGGCCTCGCGCTCGCCTATCTCGCTGCCTCGCTTGGCGCCGGCCTGCTCGGCCTGACCGCCGGCCTCTTGGCTGTACGAGGCGCCGCGTGAGCAAAGGTCCCGCCCAAAGCGACAACGTGCGCCAGTTCAAGGTCGGTGCCGACGACGACGGCGTTCGCCTCGACCGCTGGTTCAAGCGCCACTTGCCCCAGGTCGGCTTCGCTACCGTCTCGCGCTGGGCGCGAACCGGGCAGATCCGCGTCGACGGTGGCCGCGCCAAGGTGGACACGCACCTCGTGGCCGGCCAGACCCTGCGCGTGCCGCCTGGCGGTGACAAGGACGCCGGCCGGCCAGCGCGCCGCGAATTGACGGAGGCGGAACTCGAACTCGCCGACTCGATGGTGCTGACGCAAGACCGCGCGGCCATCGTGCTCAACAAGCCGCCGGGCCTCGCCACGCAAGGCGGCAAGGGCATGACCGAGCACGTCGATGGGCTGCTCGATGCCTTCGCGCAAGACGGTGGCCCCCGCCCGCGGCTGGTCCACCGGCTCGACAAGGACACCTCGGGCGTGCTGCTGATCGCGCGCACGCCGGGCAGCGCGGCCTACTTCTCCAAGCGTTTCTCGGGTCGCTCGGCGCGCAAGATCTACTGGGCGCTGGTGGTGGGCGTGCCTTCGATCGAAGACGGCATGATCGAGCTGCCGCTGAGCAAGCAGCCCGGCACAGGCGGCGAGAAGATGCACGTCGATGTCGAGGGCGGCCAGTCGGCCCGCACCCGCTACCGCGTGCTGGATCGCGCGGGCAACGCCGCCTGCTGGGTCGAGCTGCACCCGCTGACCGGCCGCACGCACCAGCTGCGCGTGCACATGGCGGCGATCGGACATCCGATCGTAGGCGACGGCAAGTACGGCGGCCAGGATGCGTTCCTCACCGGCTCGATCAGCCGCAAGATGCACCTGCACGCCCGTCGGTTGATCATCGATCATCCCGACGGCACCCCGCTCGACGTCACCGCTCCCCTGCCCGAGCACTTCGCCATGGGTATGGAGCAGTTGGGCTTCGACGAGGCTGACGGCGCCGACATCCCCGAGCCTCGCGCGGAGGACACCCGCGAGGACAAGAAGCGGCTGGCCAAGGCGCATGCCAAGCAGTTCCGCAAGGAACGCCGCGGCGAGCGCCGCTCGCGCGGGGGCGACGCGCCGGAGCGACCGGGACCGAGCAGGTCAGGTCCGAAGGCCGGAGCCGGCAAGCCGAGCGCCGCCAAGTCTTCCGCCAAACCTCCCAAAGCCGGCAGACCGAGCGGCGACAAGCCTGCGCCGCGCGGGCCCGGCGCCTCTCGCCCGGCGAGCGGCAAACCTGCTGCAAGGACCGGCGCTCCACCGCGTGGTCCATCGGGAAGGCCGTCCGCACCGCGGGGCAAGCGCTGATGCGGAGCCTGCCGGCGTGAAGCTCGCCGTGTTCGACTGCGATGGCACTCTGGTCGATGGCCAGGCGCCGATCTGCGAGGCCATGGAGGCCGCATTCGCCTCGCAAGGACTGACCGCGCCCGAGCGACCGACCATTCGCCGCGCCGTCGGCCTCTCGCTCCCGCAGGCCATGCGCGCGCTGCTGCCGGGCCGCGACGAGGCCCTGCATCATGCGCTGGCGGAGCACTACAAGACGGCGTTCCGTACTGCGCGGAGCGACGGGCGCGTGTCGCAGCCGCTGTTCCCCGGGATCGCGCAAGTGCTGCATAGGCTGGTTGAGGCAGGCTGGACGCTCGGCGTCGCCACCGGCATGTCCGACCGCGGTCTTGCGCATTGCCTGGCTGACAACGACATCGCCGCGCTGTTCGTCACGCTCCAGACCGCCGACCGGCACCCATCCAAGCCGCACCCGGCGATGCTGGAGGCCGCGCTGTTCGAAGCGGGCGCGCAAGCCGGCGAGGCAGTGATGATCGGCGACACCTCGTACGACATGGCGATGGCGCGCGATGCCGGCGTGCGCGGGATCGGCGTTGACTGGGGATACCACCATCCGCACGAACTGCTCGCATCGGGCGCCGAAACGGTGGTCGAGAGCCCGGCCGCGCTGTCGGCGCTGCTGCTCGCTTGATGGCTCGGCAGGAGGTCGATCCGGCGCGCGGACGCTTCTTCACGATCCAGGCCGTGCGGCTGGCGGGCGTCGCTTTCGTGGTGGTCGGCATGCTAATCGCCTCGCACCGCATCGCCTTGCCCGGTAGGTTGCCGTCCTGGCTCGGCTACCTGCTGATCGTCAACGGGCTAGTGGACGTCTTCGTCATTCCCGTAAGGCTCGCGCGCAAATGGAGATCGCCGGAGTGAAGCGCTTCTACAAGGCCGTGACCGTCGAGATGCAGGACGGCGGTTGGCGCGTGCTATTGGACGGACGCGGGATCAAGACTGCCGCCGGGGCCGTGCAAGTCGTGCCGACGCAGGCGCTCGCCCAGGCGCTTGCCGCCGAGTGGGAGGCGCAAGGCGAGACGATCGACGCGACCACCTTTCCGCTGCGCGACCTGACGGACTTTGCGATTGATGCCATCGCCGGTGGGAAGGAGGACGCCGTCACCGCCCTGCTTCCTTACGCCGAGACCGATACGCTGTGCTATCGTGCCGATCCGGACGAGCCGCTGCACCGCCGCCAGTTAGACGCCTGGGAGCCAGTGCTGACGCGCGCCGAGCAGCGGTTCGGCGTCCACTTCACGCGCGTGTCGGGCATCGTCCACAAGCCGCAGCCCCCGCAAACGCTGGCCAGCTTGCGCGCCGAGCTGGAGGCGAAGGATCCCTTCACCCTCGCCGCCCTGCGCATGCTGGCGAGCCTCGCCGCCTCGTTCGCCATCGCGCTGCTGGCGATCGAGCCCGACGCCGATGTTGGCGGCTTGTGGGATGCTGCGAGCCTCGAGGAAGAGTGGCAGGCCGAGCTCTGGGGTCGCGACGAAGAGGCAGAGGAACACCGTGCGCAGCGGCGCGACGCCTTCGCGCTGGCGGCACGGTTCGCGGCACTGGCGCGGAGCGGCTGAGCTCAGAACGATAAGGCGGGAGAGAGATCGTGGGCAAGAGCATCGAACACGTGATCGCCGAGTCCGAGATCAGGGACGTCCACTTGCGTTACTGCCGCGCCAACGATCGGCGCGACGAGGAGCTGATGCGCAGCTGCTTCCACGCCGATGCGGTGATCGAGCTGCACAAGGGGCTGGACTTGGAGGCGTTCCTGGCGCTCGGCCGTCAGATCCTCGCCCAGTACACGGTGACCTGGCATAACACCGGCAACCAGCTGGTCGAGGTGCATGGCGATGCCGCCTGGGCCGAGCACTACACGATCTCCTCGCACCGCATCGCCGCTGACAATAAGGGCCCACTGCGCGACTGGATCGCGCATGGCCGCTACATCGATCGCGTGGAGCGGCGCGATGGCGTGTGGCGCATCGCGCGGCGCAAGATGGTGGTGGATTACACCCGCATGGATCCCGTCGGCGAGGGCGAAGCAGGCCTGGGCAGCGGCGGCGGCTCGAGCGATCGCAACGATCCGTCCTTTGCGATGCGGTTGGTGTGAGCGCGGGTAGGTTGCGAGGAGTGCTATGACCACGAACTACCAGGATACCTTCATCACCGTCTCGCCCGACTGCGGCCTCGCCGCGGCCAATCGTACACCGAAGCCGGGCTCGGTGGCGGCCCAGCAATTGGAACGGCTGCTTGCTGCCCCTTACACGCTGACCAGCGACGATCTGCTGTTCGCCGTGCATGCCGCTCGCCACGAAGCGCCCGAGGCCGAGCATGCGGCGTTGCGCGCAGAGTTCGAGAGCAAGCCGCGCGCCTGCCTACGCGCTTCGCCACTGGTGAAGACGCACGGCTGGGGCTTGCACCACGATTGCCAGGGGCGAGTGGCGGCAGTTGCGATCGAGGATCCGGACTATGCAGTCCTGCTCGCGGATCCCGCGCTGAAGATCAGGGCAGGAATGCGCAGCAAGCGCTGACTTGGCCGGCCATGTCGTCCCGGGCTCGACGCCGGACCGGTTCGGCAACGATGGAACTCTCGTAACAACGCCACCACGGGAGCTTGCGAGATGGCGAAACCGGTCCCGGATCAAGTCGGGGACGACGATGCACCGCTGACGGTGCCTTACTGCGTCAACCAGCTTGCGACCTGCCCGGCGACATCGTTGCTCGCTTGGCCAAGCGCCGCGGCGACTGGCTCGGCCTTGGCCTGGATGCCAGGCACCACCGACTCGAACCGGCGCGAGGTGATGGCACCGCCCTTGTCCTGGCGCTGGATGTCCACCCGGACCACGACCGACTGCGTCGGCGCGTCGTAGCCCATGGCCAGCAGGCGGCCAGTCACCATCGTCCTGCCGACCACGTCGAAGTCGCCGTCCTCGACGACGAGCCGGCTGGTCTTGGCGCGCAGCGTCTCGGCGAGCAGGCTGCGGAACTGGCGCGAGGGCTTCTCGACCCAGGCGACGTCCTGCAGGTAGGCGATCGTCGCTGCGTTCACCCGCACGGGCACGCGCAGCATCTCCAGGCTGCGGTCGGACTCCGGGTCCATCAGCACGATGGCATCGGCGCCGGTGCCGGTGGTCGCCGGGCCCACTTGCGCCGATGTCGCGGGCACCAGGCTGATCAGCTGCTTGGGCGCCTTGCCGCCAAGGCCGAGGCAGCCCGAGAGCATCAGGCTGGAAGCCAGAGCAAGCGTGGAGCCGATGAGGCGGCTGTGCGGACGGTGTGCGGACATGCGGCGTGCCTCTTCCCTGTTCTTCGGCGCTGGTGCCAAAATCGTTGCCGGCATCATGGCCGAAATCATGGCTTGTAGTCCGGCACGCGCTGGCCCTTCAGCAGCGCACCCGCGCCCTGCTCGTCGATCTTCTCGGTGACGTTGCGCAGCGCGCGGGTGGTGGCGCGCAGATCGCGGATCGCCGCCTCGGCCGACGGGATCGTCGAGGTGGAGACCTGCCGCAGCGCCGGCTGCGCGGTGTCGAGCGTCTTGTTGAGCTGCTCCATGGCCGCCTGTGCCGAACCCAGCGTCTGACGCAGCTGCACCGCGAGCGAGTTGCCCTCGTTGCCCAGCACGTCGTCTGCCTTGTCGGCGACGTTCTGGAACGATTGCAGCGTCAGCCGCGCCTGCGCCAGCGACTTCTGCAGCTCCACCATGGCGCCGCGGAATTCGGGCGTCGCGGACGAGATGTCGCGCGTCATCTTGTTGGTGTTCTCGAGGATACCGCTCAGCGACTTGCGGTTGTCCTCGTTCAGAAGCAGGTTGAGGTTCTCGGTCAGCGTCGCCAGCCGCTCCAGCAGCAGCGGCGCGTTGGAGAGGATTTCGCCTAGGCCGCCGCGCTTGGTCGGGATCACCGGCACGCCTTCAGGGCCCGGCTCGACGATCGGCGGGGCGCCCTTCTGCGCGCCTTCAAGCTGGATGTCGCTGACGCCCGTGAAGCTGCCCTGGATCGTCGCGCTGGTGCCCACGGTGATCGGCACCTTCTCGTCGACGCGGATGCGCACGCGGATGAAGCTGGGATCCTGCGGCCACAGCTCGATCTGGCTGATCTGGCCGACCGGAACGCCAGCGTAGGCGACCTCCGACCCTTTCGCCAGCCCGTCCACCGACTGCTTGAAGAAGATGTCGTATTCGTTCTGCGCGCCCTGATTCAGCCGCGCGATCCAGATCACGAAAGCAGCCAGCAGCGCCAGCAGCACCAGGGTGATCGCACCGACCCAGACGTGGTTTGCCCGTGTTTCCATCGCCTTTGCCTTATGCTCCGCCAGTGCCCTGGATGTCGGTATTCTTGATGCGGGCGTCGGTCGCGTCGAGCCCCTTGGTGGCGATCTGCGCGAGCGGCGCCCTTTCGGGCTCTTGCCGCTCCTCGCTCGCCTGCGCAGCCCGCCCGCGGGGTCCGTTGAAGTATTCCTGGATCCACGGATGATCGAGCGCGAGCAGTTCCGGGATCGTGCCGACCGCGATCACGGTCCTGTCCGCCAGCACCGCCACCCGGTCGCAGATGGCGTAAAGCGTGTCGAGATCGTGGGTGATCAGGAACACCGTCAGCCCCAGCGTCTCCTTCAGCTCGCGGGTGAGCTGGTCGAACGCCGCGGCGCCGATCGGATCCAGACCTGCAGTGGGCTCGTCCAGGAACAGCAGCTCGGGATCGAGCGCCAGTGCACGCGCCAGGCCAGCACGCTTCTTCATGCCGCCCGAAAGCTCGCTGGGGTACTTGAGCGCGGCCTCCTCGGACAAGCCGGAGAGCCGGACCTTGAAGCGCGCAATCTCGCTGCGCAGCGAGTCGGACATGTCCGGGTAGAACTGCTTGAGCGGCACTTCGACGTTCTCGCCCACGGTCAGCGTGGAGAACAGCGCGCCGCCCTGGAACAGCACGCCCCAGCGCGAGCGGATGTCGATCTCGCCGGGTTGCTCCTCGGGGTGCGTCATGTTGCGACCCAGCACGTGGATCTCGCCAGCGTCGGGCTGCTGCAGGCCGATGATCGAGCGCATCAGCACCGACTTGCCGGTGCCAGAGCCGCCGACCACGCCGAGGATTTCGCCCTTGCGGACCTCCAGCGACAGGTCCTCGTGGATGACATGCTCGCCAAACGAGTTGCGCAGGCCCTTGACCACGATCGGGAACTCCGGATCGTGGTCATGCGTGATAACAGGCGCCTCGGGTGCGTGCAGCTCGCTCATTTCCAGCCGATCTCGGTGAAGAATATGGCGAAAAATGCGTCGAGCACGATCACGGTGAAAATAGCGGTGACGACGGCCTGCGTGGTGCGCAGGCCCACTTCCTCGGCGTTCGCCTCCACCTGCATGCCCTGATAGCAGCCGGCGAGCGCGACGATGAGCGCGAACACCGGCGCCTTGATCAGGCCGATCCAAACGTCCGTGATCGGCACCACTTCCTGGGTGCGCTGGAGGAAGGTCAGGAACGGAATGTCGAGCGCGAAGTTCGAGATGAAGGCGCCGCCGATGATCGAGATCACCGAGGCGTAGAAGCCCAGCAGCGGCATCATCAGCACCGAGGCGAACACGCGCGGGATCACCAGCGCCTCCATCGGCGAAACGCCGATCGTGCGCATGGCATCGACCTCCTCGGTCAGCTTCATGGTGCCGATCTGCGCCGCGAAGGCCGAGCCCGAGCGGCCCGCGACCATGATCGAGGTCATCAGGATGCCCAGTTCGCGCATCGAGAGCCGGCCGGTCAGGTTGATCGTGTAGATCTCGGCACCGAACTGCTGCAGCTGCACCGCGCCTTGCTGAGCGATGACGATGCCGATCAGGAAGCTCATCAGCCCGATGATCCACAGCGAGTTCACGCCCACATACTGCATGTGGTGGATCATCGCGGTGCCGCGCAGCCGCGACGGGTGGCGCAAGACCTTGCCAGATGCGACGATCAGCGCGCCCAGGAAGCCCATGACGCTGACGAGGCCATGGCCCCAGTTGACAATCACGTCGCCCACTTCGTCCAGCGTGCGGGTGATCAGGCCCAGCCGGGGCTCTGCCGCCGGGTCGCTCTCATCGAGATCGCCGATCGCGGCGAACAGGCGCCGTGCCTGCTCGCTCTCGCCGACGATCTGCGCGTCGTGCTTGCGCGCGAAGCGGCTGACCAGCCAGGCGCCGGTCGTGTCGATGTCGGTCACCCCCGACATGTCGACGCGCTGGAACCCGGGGGTGACGCCGTCGAGCTTGGTATCGAGATTGCCCAGCGAGTGGACGCGCAACGGCCCCGTCAGCGCCAGGGTGGAAACGCCGCCTTCTTGCGTCTCGGCAAGGTTGAAGTCAGCCCATTCCCGCATGCTTGCTCGTAATGGGCGAAAATGGCTGGGGCGGCAAGTAGTTCCCCCTGAGCGGTGAGTTGGGTTTGCTCCCGCTCCTCTCCCCGGCGAGGAGAGAATGGCTCCGTCCTTGCCCCCACACGAGCACGGTGGCAAAGCGCCGCGCCATGACCGACGCCCAGAACAGCGACAGCGCACAGATGCTCGACAAGACCTTCGATCCCGCCGCGATCGAGGCGAAGTGGTACCAGCATTGGGAGAACACCGGCCTGTTCCGCCCCGAGCGGCCGGACGCGACGCCGTTCACCATCGTCAACCCGCCGCCGAATGTAACGGGTTCGCTGCACATCGGCCACGCGCTCGACAACACGCTGCAGGACGTGGTGATCCGCTACGAGCGGCTGCGCGGCAAGGACGCGCTGTGGGTGGTCGGCACGGACCATGCGGGCATCGCCACGCAGATGGTGGTCGAGCGCCAGATGGAGCAGCGCCAGGACAAGCGCACCAACTACACGCGCGAACAGTTCATCGACAAAGTCTGGGAGTGGAAGGCCGAAAGCGGCGGCACCATCACCGGCCAGCTGCGGCGCCTGGGCTGTTCGATGGACTGGTCGCGCGAGCAGTTCACCATGGATCCGCACTTCACCAAGGCCGTGGTGAAGGTGTTCGTCGACCTCTACAACCAGGGCCTGATCTACCGCGACAAGCGGTTGGTAAACTGGGACCCGCGGCTGAAGACCGCGATCTCCGACCTCGAGGTCGAGACGCGCGAGATCGACGGCAAGTTCTGGCACTTCAAGTACCCGCTGTCGGACGGCTCGGGCTACATTTCGGTCGCCACCACCCGGCCCGAGACGATGCTGGCCGACATGGCCGTCGCCGTGAACCCGGCTGACGAGCGCTATAAGCCGCTGCTCGACCGCAAGGCGACCGTGATCCTGCCGATCACCGGCCGCGAGATCCCGATCGTCGCCGACGAGCATGCCGATCCGGAGCTCGGCTCGGGCGCGGTGAAGATCACGCCGGGGCATGACTTCAACGACTTCGAAGTCGGCAAGCGCGCCGGCATCAAGGCGGCGGACATGCTCAACATGCTCGATGCCGAGGCGCATGTCTGCCAGACCGCCGACGGGCTGATCCCGGCCCAGCTCATCGGCATGGACCGCTTCGCTGCGCGCACGTGCGTCGTCGATCTGATGGAGCAGGCCGACCTGCTCGAAAAGGTCGAGGATCGCGTGATCCAGACGCCCTATGGCGACCGCGGCGGCGTGGTAATCGAGCCCTGGCTCACGGACCAGTGGTACGTCGATGCCGAGACGCTCGCCAAGGCGCCAATGGAAGCCGTCCGCTCGGGCGCCATTGAGATCGTGCCGAAGAGCTGGGAGAAGACGTTCTTCAACTGGATGGAAAACATCCAGCCTTGGTGCGTCAGCCGCCAGCTGTGGTGGGGTCATCGGATTCCGGCGTGGTATGCTGACGATGGCTCGATCTACGTAGCCGAGACCGTGGAAGAGGCGCAGGCGCAGGCCGGCAACAAGCCGATCAAGCGCGACGAGGACGTGCTCGACACCTGGTTCTCCAGCGCGCTCTGGCCGTTCGCCACGCTCGGCTGGCCGGACGACGATGCGCTGGTCGCGCGCCACTACCCCAACGATCTGCTGATTTCCGGCTTCGACATCCTGTTCTTCTGGGATGCGAGGATGGCGATGCAAGGCATTCATTTCATGAAGGAAGTGCCGTGGAAGCGGCTCTACCTCCATGGTCTGGTGCGCGCGGCGGACGGGCAGAAGATGTCCAAGTCCAAGGGCAACGTGGTCGATCCGCTCGGCCTCATCGACCAGTACGGCGCCGACGCGCTCCGCTTCTTCATGGCGGCCATGGAGAGCCAGGGACGCGACGTGAAGATGGATGAGAAGCGGGTCGAGGGTTACCGCAACTTCGCCACCAAGCTGTGGAATGCCGCGCGCTTCTGCCAGTCGAACGGCATCGGCGCGAGCCAGTCGGTGGCGGCGCCTGCGGCGACCTCCGCCGTCAACCGCTGGATCATCAGCGAAGTGATCGAGACGGTCGCGGCGCTGGACAAGGCGATGGCCGACTTGCGTTTCGATGCGGCCGCCAACACCATCTACCAGTTCGCCTGGAGCCAGTTCTGCGACTGGTACATCGAGCTGATCAAGGGCTCCTTCGACGAGGAAACCAGAGCGGTAGCTGGCTGGGTGCTCGACCAGATCCTGGTCATGCTCCACCCGTTCATGCCCTTCGTCACCGAAGAGCTCTGGTCGAAGATGGGCGATCGGCCGTACGAGCTGATCGTCGCCAAGTGGCCCGAGCCGGGAGCCCAAGTCGATGCGCAGGCCAAGGCCGAAGTCGAGTGGCTAATCTCCCTCATAGGCAACTTGCGCGGCGCCAAGGCCGAGCTCGGCATCGCGCCGGGTGCGCGGCTGACGGCTTACCTTGCCGAGCCTTCCGAGGCGACCCGCGCGGTGATCGAGCGCAACGGCGCTGCCATCGACCGGCTTGCGCGTCTGGACGCGATCCGGTTCGAGGCGGCTCCCGCGGGCGCCGCGATGCAGGTCGGTGCGGGTGACGCCATGCTGGCGATCCCGCTCGAAGGCGTGATCGATATCGCGGCCGAAAAGGCGCGGCTCGAAAAGGCGCTCGCGACTTCGGTGAAGGAGCGAGATTCTATCGCCAAGCGGCTGGAAAACCCCGCTTTTGCCGAGAAGGCTAAGCCCGAAGCGGTGGAGAAAGCCAAGGCCGACCACGCCACCCACGCAGCCGAGGCCGGGCGGTTGCAAGCGGCACTGGCGCGGCTAGGCTGACAGCCCCCTTTCTCTCACCGCCGGGGAGTGGGTGGTTAGTGCTAACCGAAAGCATTTTCCTACTTCGCGCCGATCTGTCATCTGCCGCGCCATGTTCGTCGTTTGCCCATCGCAGTCTGCTCCGGACACTGGCACGGGGACCCCGGCAAGTCTGCGTCTGGACACCGGCAATTGCGGCAACTCGAACGGCAACCGCCGATGCTGACCCTCGCAACCACCAACCCCGGCGAGCCGGAAATCTTCGCCTCGCTCCAAGGCGAAGGCGCGTCACTCGGTCGGCCGAGCACGTTCGTGCGCCTCTCGCGCTGCAACCTGGCGTGCCAGTGGTGCGACACTGCCTACACCTGGCGCTTCGAGGGCGATAACCGCCCGCACCGTGATGCGCTCGCCTTCGATCGCCAGGCCAACCAACTCACGCTGAGCGAGGACGATGTCGCCGCCCGCATTGGCGCACTCTCGCCCGACCGGCTGGTGATCACCGGCGGCGAGCCGCTGCTGCAAGGCGCAGCCCTCGCCCGCCTCGTAGCGTTGCTGCCCGGCATGCACGTCGAGATCGAAACCAACGGCACCGTCGCGCCCCATCCCGCGCTCGACGCGCAAGTGCACCAGTACAACGTCAGCCCCAAGCTGAGCCACAGTGGCAACCCGGCCGAGCTCGCGCTGATTCCCGAACGCCTCACCGCCTGGGCACAAGATGATCGCGCTTACTTCAAGTTCGTGGTGGCGGACCATGGTGATGTCGGCGAAGTGCTCGCGCTCCAGGCCACATACGGCATCCCCGGCGATCGCCTGTTCCTGATGGCAGAGGGCCGCAGCCCGGCCGAGCTGCACGCCCGCAACCGCTGGCTCAGCGATATCTGCCTAAAGCACGGCCTGCGCTTCACCGATCGCTTGCACATTCACCTCTACGGCGACACGAGAGGCACATGAACGAGGCGAGCCCCATACCCATCGGTGAGAACGCGGCAGAGATGCAGCCGACACCGCAGACGCCGCCTCCCGCTAAACCCGGCGCGATGAAGGGCGACCTGACGCAAGGGCCGATCCTGGGCACCTTGCTGACGTTCTCGGTGCCGATGCTGATCAGCTCGATCCTGCAGACACTGAACGGCTCGATTAACGCGATCTGGGTCGGCCGGCTGCTGGGCGAGAGCGCGCTAGCGGCGACTGCCAACGCCAACATCGTGATGTTCCTGCTGATCGCGCTGGTGATCGGTTTCGGCACCGCGACCACCGTGCGCGTCGGGCAATTCTTCGGCGCGCGCGACATCGAGGCGGCGCGCCGCAACTTCGGCACCGGCGTCGGCTTCTGCATCTTGCTGGGGGTGCTGACCGGCGTGGTCGGCTGGGTCTTTACCCGCGATATCCTGACGGCGCTGGGCACGCCCGAAGCCAGCGCAGAGCTGGCGCTGGCCTACCTCCAGGTGGTGTTCATCACGATCCCGTTCGGCGTGGTGTCGATGATGGTGTCCATGGGCATGCGCGGCGCGGGCGATTCCAAGACGCCGCTCTACGCGATGATCCTCACCGCGGCCGTCGACGTCGTGCTCAACCCATTGCTGATCATTGGCCCTGGCCCGCTGCCGACCCTGGGCATCGCCGGATCGGCCATGGCGACGGCCTTCGCCAATATCGCGGGCCTCGTGTTCCAGCTCTGGCGCATCTACGGGCAGGACCTGCCGCTGCGGCTGCGCGGGCCCGAGCTGCGCTACCTGATCCCGCAGGGCAATGCGCTGCGCTACATCGTCGCCAAGGGCATTCCGATGGGCGCGCAGATGGTGCTGGTCTCCTCGGCCGGGCTTGTGATGATCGGCCTCGTCAACCGCGAGGGGTTGAACGCCTCGGCGGCATACGGTGCCTCGTTGCAGCTATGGAACTACCTGCAGATGCCCGCCTTCGCGGTCAGCTCGGCGGTCAGCGCGATGGTGGCGCAGGCGCTGGGCGCGGGCAATCACAAGCGCGTGGGCGACGTGACCCGCGTCGGGCTCACCGCCACGCTGGCGATGTCGGTGGTGCTGGCCGCATTGATCGTGCTGGCCGATCGTCCGCTGCTCGCGCTGTTCCTGGGCGGCGAGAGCCCGGCGATGCCGATCGCGCAGCACATCCAGCTGGTCTGCACCGGGTCGTTCGTGATCATGTGCGTCACGATGATCCTGTCGGGTACCATGCGTGCGTATGGAGCGGTGATCGCACCCATGGCGATCATGTTCCTGGCGCTCTACCCGGCACGCCTGGGCTTCTATTACGCCGCCTACCCGCAACTGGGTGGAGAAGCCGTGTGGTGGGCCTATCCCGCTGGCTCAGTCGTCGCGGCGGGCCTGACGCTGGCGTATTACGTCTGGGGCAAGTGGCGGAAGGCTGCGGTTCTGCCGCCAAAGACGGGTGCGCCGGCGGCTTGAGCCGTTACTCTGTTCCCAATCGGAAAGAAGCCGCTTAGCGCCCCCCTGCCCGCCAGCGCTGGACGGTGCGCAGGATCATCTGCTGCTCGCCCCCGCTCTGACGCCACAGCTCGCTGAACGAGGGGTCGCCAGAAGCGGGTCGCTTGCGCTCCTCGAGGTCATCGAAGGCGACGCGGATCGGGATCGACACGCCTTCGCCGCAGATCACGCACTCGCGGTTGCGGAGCGCAGGGATCGCATCGAGGAACCCGCGCGCACCCTCAGGCATGGCCGCGCGCACGAAGGCCTGGTCGCGCTCGTTGTTGAGCCGCATGGCGACGATCGTGCCGCATTGCGACAGCACACCCTCGGCCAGATCGGACGGGCGCTGCGTGATCAGGCCGAGCGAGACGCCGTATTTGCGCCCTTCCTTGGCGATGCGCGAGAGAATGCGCCCTACCGACGAGCCATCAGCGTTCTTCTCACTGGGCACATAGCGATGCGCCTCTTCGCAGATCAGCAGGATCGGCTGCGTGCGCTCCTCGCGCGCCCAAACTGCAAAATCGAACACCAGGCGGCTGAGCACGGCGACAACGGTGGCGGTGATCTCGGACGGGACGCCCGATACGTCGATGATCGAGATCGGACGGCCGTTCGAAGGCAGCCGGAACAGCTGGCCGATGAACTCGGCCATGACGTCGCCCACCAGCATGCCTGCGAACATGAACTGGTAGCGCGGATCGGCCTTGATCTCGTCGATCTTGTTCTTAATCCGCATGTAGCCGGCGGTGGTCCGGCCCTTGTCGAGCTTCCCCATCTCGTTGTTGAGAATGACGCTGAGGTCGGACAGCAGGTACGGGATCGGGGCATCGACGGTGATGCGGCCAAGCTCCTGCGCCAGGCGATTGCGCTGGCGGGCCTCGAGCAGGCACTTGGCCAGGATCTCGGCATCCTCCAGTCGCTCATGCCCGCGGGCGGTCAGGAACACTTCGCAGTGCTCCTCAAAGTTCATCAGCCAGTACGGCATCTGCAGGTTGCTGACGTCCAGGATCACGCCATTGTCGCGAAACGCCGCGCCGTACTCGCCGTGCGGGTCAATCATCACGATGTGGCCTTCGGGCGCCGCCTCGCAGATGCGGTGGAGGATCAGCGCGGCCGTGGTCGACTTGCCGGTGCCGGTCGAGCCCAGCAGAGCAAAGTGCTTGCCTAGCAGGGCATCGACGTAGAGCCCGGCGCGGATATCCTGGCTAGGGTAGACGCTGCCCACCTCGATCACCGCGCGGCCGGTGCTGGCATAGACCTGCCGCAGGTCCTCGGTGGTGACTGGATAGACCAGCGAACCCGGTATTGGGTAGACGGTGACGCCGCGACGAAAGCCGAAGATGGCGCCGGTGCTCTTGTCGACGTCGCCCTCACCCAGGAAGTCGATCTGCGCGACGATGGCGTCGGCAGAGCCCGGATCCTGCTTCTGGCTGCGCACGCTGGCGAGGAGCCAGGTGTCGCCGGCCTTGATCTTCACCTGGCAGCCGACCTGGCCCGACAAGGCGAGCGTCTGGTCTGCATCGCGCGCGCATTCGGACAAGCGCGGTACATCGAGCACCACGCGCGATCCCGAGCCGGCGATCTCGATCACCATGCCGATCGGATCGGCCGCACTACCCGTCGCGACGGCGGAGCGGCGGTCCGATATGTCGGCGATATGGGCAGGACGCGCGTTCCCGAAGTCTGCCATGTGCGTGATCGTGTCCTTGGCGACGGCGAAGTCTATTCGCTTCAAGCACTAAGCGCGCAGGGTTAAAAACGCCCTAAGCCGGCCCGCCCGCCCTCGTCGCGGCGAATCAAACCAGCGCGAAGACCCGCCCTGCGAGCCAGCCCATGCCGATCGAGACGACCACCGCAAGCAAGCCGTATAGCAGGCCGTATCGGTCGGAAAACGCCGCGATTGCGCGCTCAATCCCGATCTTCCGCACCTCCACCGTGCTGCTGGCCGAGGCGACGACCCGGCCCTTGCTGACGGCAAAGGTCTCGGCCGTGTACGTGCCGATGGGCACGCGCGAGGGTAGGCCGATCCGTGCCTGGTAGAGCACTTGTTCGCTCACCTTCACGGCGCCTTCCTCCTGGCGATAGAGGCCATTGCCGGAGTTCAGCTTCACCAGACCGGCCGCGAAGCGCGCTTGTTCGGCCGGGTCGATCGAGCCGATGGGCGAGAGCTGCAGCCACTTGAGGCCAAGCTCATAGATCGCTGCAGTCTTGTCATCGACTATCTGGCTGATCGGCCGGGTCGAGGCGATCGCGTAATAGGAGGGCGCAGAGCGCAATTCGGCGCTGTCGACGTTGATCCAGATGCCGGCGACCTTCTGCTTCTCACGCACGACGATCGACTGGGTCGGGCCCTTCAGGACGATGATGATGTCGTAGTCTTGTGCCGCTCGCGTGCCCTCTGGATTGAGCACCGCCCCGAACAGCAACAACTCGGTGCCGGTGAAGCCCTGGCGCAGCAGAACCTCGTGCTGCGAGACCTCGGGGACCAGGATCGGCTCTCGCGCAGCGCCCAGAACCAGCAGGAGCAGCAAGGCAAACAGCGGCTTCAAAGCGGCGCTACCGTGTAGATCTCGTCCGGTCGGTAACCGAGGCCGAGCGCCATGCGGAGCGCGACCATGAGAACGATCACCGCGAGCAACAGGCGCAGCTTCACCGGGCTTGCCTTCTGCGCGAACTGCGCGCCGATCTGCGCGCCGGTGACCGAGCCGACCAGCAGCAGCGTGGCGAGCACGATGTCGACCGCCTTGGTGGTCAGCGCGTGCATCATCGTCGTCGCCATCGTCACGAACAGGATCTGGAACAGCGAGGTGCCGACGACGACATTGGCGCTCATGCCCAGGATGTAGAGCATCGCCGGCACCAGCACGAAGCCGCCGCCGATACCCATCAGCATGGTGAGAATACCGGTCGCCATGCCCAGCAGCAGCGGCGCGAGCGGCGAAATGTAGAGGCCGGAGCGATAGAAGCGCCAGCGCATCGGCAGGTTGGCCACGAGAGGATGGTGGCGCCGCTTGCGCGCGGGCAACGGGACGCCGGTGCGCTCCGCCCGCAGCGTCTGGATGCTTTCGCGCGCCATGAGGCTGCCGATCGAGCCGAGCAGCACGACGTAGAGGATGTTGATCACGGTATCGATCTGGCCGAGCCGCTCGAGCAGGTTGAACAACAGCGCGCCGATGCCGGTACCGATGATGCCGCCCGCCACCAGCACGCCGCCCATCTGGTAATCGACCCCGCCGCGCCGCGAGTGTGCAAAGGCGCCCGAGACGCTCGCGCCGGTCACCTGGCTCGCGGCGGAGGCGGCGGCGACCGTAGGCGGGATGCCGTAGAAGATCATCAGCGGCGTCGTCAGGAACCCGCCGCCCACGCCGAACATGCCCGAGAGCAGGCCGGTCAGCAGTCCCAGGCCAACGATGATGAGGCCGTTGACCGAGAGGTTGGCGATAGGCAGGTAGACGTCCACGACCCAGCCTCGCTAGCCTACCCGTGTGGCCGAGAAAAGGCGCGTTGCGGCGCGACCGGCGTTATGCGGTGAGTTCTGTCGATCCGGCTTCAGAACCCCGTAGCCAGGGTCAGTGCCGGACCCGAGTCCGGTTCGGCGTTGCCAGTGACGCGGAAGCGGTAGTCGACGGCGACCCGGCCGAACATCTTGGATGTCAGCGGGAGCGTCACCGTCGCGCCCGGCCCCGCGTCGAGCCGCGACGCGCCCTTTTGGATTCCGCCCCAGGCGCCGGCGCCGACCCGCGCCTCGATCCGGCCCACGCTGAGGAGCGAGCGATCGACCCGCAGCTGCCCATCGGCGAAAGCCGTGGCATAGCGGCCGCCGACATATCCCGCTTGGCCGTAGACCTCTGCGCGCAAGGCGCCGGGCAGCGCGAGCGGCGGCACTTCGGTGACCGCGATCACCGCGGGCTGGACCCGGCGCGAGCCGTTGGCATCCGTCACTCGAGCTTCGACGCCGGCAACGATCGGCAACGACGGCAAGGGTCGGCCGGAGAAGCCGAGCGCCGCCGAGGATTCGCGGAAGGTCCCGAGCGACGTGGTCGTGCGCACGTAGGCGGTCGGCCGGTGCGCATCCTTGAGGCTGAGGCGATAGCGGAACACCGCGCCCGTCTGGCTTGCGCCGTAAGTGGCAGGCAGGGTGCCGGGCGCAGGGGCGATGCCGAAATCCTTGCGCAAAAGTGCCCAGGCGTCTCCCGACCAGCGGCTGCGCTGTCCGATCAGGCGGTCCATCCGCCCACCCAGCAGCGTTCCCGACTCGCCAAGATGGGCTGTGGCTGGAGCGCTCGGCGACGTCTCGAACGTGCCGAACTGTTCCTCGCGGCGGGTGGCGGCAATGGGACGGTCCTGCGGGAAGCCCGGGAAAAAGCTTTCGCTCTCCGGTGCCATCGCCATCCGCGCCGGCAAGCGCTGGACCTGCCCCGGCATCGCAGGCCCTGGGACGTAATAGACAGGCACGTACTGTACGCTAGGCGCGAACATCATCGGCGGTCCGGCATAAGCCTGAGCGGGATAGGCTTGGCTCGGATACGACAGCGGCCCGGCATAGTACGCCGCCCCTTGTGGCCCGACATGCCCCTCCGTGGCCGCTGTCGCGGTGCCGACGGTCAGCACCGCCTCGGGCAGGTTCATGCCGCCATCCGAGCCGATGCTGGTGACCCGCGCCCCCACCCAGCCGAGCAGCAGCGCGCCCAGCACTACAAGCGGCTGCCCACGCAGGCGGCGGCGAGCGGGCGCGTTCATGCCGCCGCCTGCAGCGTGGCGGGATGGTGGCTATGCTCGGTCTTGTCCCAAATCACCGCGCCCCCTCGCAAGGTGCGCATGTAGGAGGCAAGCGCGCGCCGCCCCGCCATGATCGCGATGATGTTGGCGACGAACATGCGCGGGATCGAGCGCAAGCCCTCGGCCCATCCGTACTCGCGCGCGGTGAAGGCGAACCGCATCGCCACGCGCCAGATCATGCTGGCGAGGCACACCCACAGCATGATTCTGAGCCCCGGTGACGTGCGCACGGGCGTGACGAGGCCCGCGAGTTTGGCGGCGAACAGCACACCTGTCAGGCACAGCCACCCGTACGCAGCGGCGAGCACGACCGCCATCAGCGGACCGCGCCGGTCACGCAGCCGCATCCAGCCATCGACAGGCCGGCGCGACCAGCCGAGCCGGTCCCAGCCCTGCAGCGCGATGCCGTGGATCCACCGCGTCTTCTGGCGCACGGCCGTCTCCAGCGTCGCCGGGAAATAGGCGCGGGTCGCGACCAACCTGCCGTCGGCATCGCGCACCCGCAGGAAGCGCGAGCGGCCACCGGCATGCGAGAAGAGCAGCCCGAGTTCGTAATCCTCGGTCAGGCACTCGGATGCGAAGGGTCCGTTGCCGCCCTCCGCCTCGCGCACCTTGGCGAGCGCTCCCAGCCGCTCGCGTCCGAAGCCACAGCCCACGCCCGCCGCCGGGATCGGTGCGCCGAGCGCGTCACGCACCACCAGCGTCTTGCCGTGCGCTTCGGCGAACTCGTCCGAGTAGTGCCCCGCGATCCATGTCGAGCTTGGCTGTGGTTCGGGCAAAACCGGCAGCTGCACGAAGTCCGCATCGGCTAGGCCGGAGGCGATCACGGCGATGGCATCGGCGTGCACCATGTCCTCCGCATCGTGCATCACCACGCCCGCAAAGCGCCGCCGCTCGCGCCCCTCGTCGTCGCACATGGCGCGGTAGACGCGGTTGAGGCAGTCGGCCTTCGTCGTGGGGCCGGGACGATCGTGGATGACGATCCGCAGGCGCGGATCGCCCGCGGCACCTGCCATGGCAGCAGCGACCGTCACCGGATCGTTGCCATAGCAGCCTACGTAGAGCCGGAGGTCCCGCTGAGGCCAGACGCGCAGGGCATGGCCGATGGTGTGGCCGATGACCTGCGACTCCTTCCAGGCCGCGATGTAGACGGCGATCGCACCGGGGCGAGCTGCGGCGTCGGCGATCCGAGGCGACTTCGTCTTGAACGCTCTCAGCACCAACCACACGCAATCGACGGCGAATTCATCGAGAGCGCCGAGCACGAACCAGAACGCCGCGAAATACAGCAGCTCCTGCTCCAGCAGCTGCACCCCCGAGAGAATCGATCGGATCACATCTTCAGGCATGGTCTGAACCCCCGAAGCGCATCGTAGGAATACTTAGAAGGTCCCGCTATTTACAATCCTGTAACCATGTCCTGAGCGCTGCCGGTGAGCGGACCCTGCAGCTTGCCCTCGGCGACCACATCGGGGAGAGGATGCTGATGTCTCGACACCCAGCCAACCGCCTCGCGTCAGCCATCAACCGCATAGCGCGAGGGGAAGCTGCCGGTGGTTTGTTGCTGATCGCCGTAGCGGCGGCGGCGATGCTGGCGGCGAATTCGCCTCTGCAGCACGGCTACCATGAACTGTTCCATGCGGCCCTGCCCTGGTCGCCGGTTCCCAAGCTCGACACACTGCACCTGTGGATCAACGACGCGCTGATGGCGGTGTTCTTCTTCGTCGTCGGTTTGGAGATCAAGCGCGAGGTCCTGCAAGGCGGCCTCTCGGACCCGCGTCGCCGCCGCCTGCCGGTGTTCGCCGCCGCCGCCGGGATGGCGATGCCTGCCCTGGTCTATCTGCTCGTGGCGGGTGACGGCGGCGAAGTGCCGCGTGGCTGGGCCATCCCGGCCGCCACCGACATAGCGTTTGCCGTGGGGGTGCTCGGCCTCATCGGCAAGCGCGTGCCGGCATCGCTGCGGCTGTTCCTGCTGACGGTCGCCATCGTCGATGACCTAGGCGCAGTGACGATCATCGCGGTGTTCTACACGCCGTCCGTCGACCTGGCCTGGGGCCTGGGCGCGCTGGCATTCTTCGCTGGACTGGTCGCCGCCAATCGCAGCAGAGTGCGCCGTGTGCCGGTGTTCCTGCTGCTGGGCCTCGGGCTTTGGCTCTGCGTCCTCTACTCCGGCATCCATGCGACGATCGCGGGCGTGCTCGCGGCTTTCACCGTACCGCTGCGCAACAATGCGGCCGGAGACAGCATGCTGCTGCGCCTGGAGCATGCGCTGGTGCCGTGGAACAGCTTCGTCGTGGTGCCCCTGTTCGGGTTCGCCAATGCTGGCGTCGCGCTGGCGGGAGCAGGCCTGTCCGCCGTGCTGGACCCGGTGCCTCTCGCCATCGCGCTCGGCCTGTTCGCCGGCAAGCAGCTGGGCATCATGGCCGCGCTTGTCGCTGCCCGGGCGCTCGGCTTTGCAGCGCTTCCGGCGGGCGCCAGCTGGATGCAGCTGTGGGGCATGGCGATCCTGTGCGGGATCGGCTTCACCATGAGCCTGTTCATCGGCGCCCTAGCCTTCCCCCACCATCCGCAACTGGTGGAAGAAGCAAAGCTGGGCGTGCTCGCCGGATCGCTGCTGTCGGCGCTGCTCGGCTATGCCGTGCTCAGGTTGGCACCGACGCGGACGGCGTGAAGCCTACCAGCTGCCGACGTTGGGCATGCTCGTCCAGGGCTCCTGCGCGGGCAGGCGCCCGTCCTGCAGCAGCTCGACCGAGATCCCGTCGGGCGAGCGGACGAAGGCCATATGCCCATCGCGCGGCGGGCGGTTGATGGTGACGCCCGCGTCCTGCAGACGCTGGCACGTCTCGTAGATGTCGTTGACCCGATAGGCGAGGTGCCCGAAGTTACGGCCGGCGGCATATTCCTCCGGGTCCCAGTTGTGCGTCAGCTCGACTTCGGCGACGCCCTCCTGCCCCGGTGCCGCCAGGAAGATCAGGGTGAAGCGTCCGGCCTCGTTGGACACGCGCCGGACTTCCTGGAGGCCGATCAGCTCGAAGAAGCGGATGGTGGCGTCGGGGTCGCTGACGCGGATCATGGTGTGGAGGAACTGGGTCATGTGCGGCCTCGTCTGTCGATCCTGGCGCGAGCATGCGGCGCTCGCGGACATGAGGCGCCAAGTGCCCGATCCGGCGCACGATCGCAAGGCAAGCGGCCTGGGCCCAAACGCGAAGAGCCCGCCCGGATCGCTCCGGACGGGCTCTTGAGCGGATCTACGTGGTGATCAGAAGGTGGCGGTCAGCGTGCCGACCACGGTGTCGTCGGTGTAGCTGTCTACGCTCGCGCCCGAGACGCCGACGTAGGAGACGCTGGCCGAAAGCGGACCGAACAGGGTCATCGATGCGCCGATCGAATAGTCCCAGCCGCTCTTGTCGGCATTGCAGTAGTAGCACGGAGCCAGGCTGCCGTCGGTGTAGCCGATGTGGCCCGATACGGTCAGCGGCGTGCTGGGAACGCCGATGTCGACGTTGCCGTAGACGTAGAGGTTGTCGTCCTTGCGGCCGGTGTAGAAGTTGGGCAGCGCATCCTGCTTCCAGGCGTAGGCGGCACCGACCTTGATCTTGGCAGGACCGGCCTGGCCGCTGACCGAGGCGTAGGGCTCGAAGAATTCGGAGTCGGCCCCGCGGCCGTTCGGATAGGCGTAGTACAGCAGACCCGCGTCCAGCGTCAGGCCAGGGCTGACTTCACCGGTCCAGCCGCCGAACAGGTCGACCTCGGTGCTGCCATATGCATCGCCCACGTCGAGCGACGAAGCCCAAGTCGCGATGTAGAAGCCGCTCGAGTGCGAGATCGTGATGCCGCCCTGAACGGCGATGTCGCCACCGGACTGCGACACGCCGCGGAAGCGGTAGTCGCTGGTGAGCGCGACGTTGCCGGTGACCGTGATCTCCTTCGGAGGGCTGGTCTCATCCTGGGCAAAGGCGGGCGTCGCGGCGAATGCGGAGCACGCAAGCAGAGAGGCGGCGAAAACGCCGCGGACGGACGTGGACATGTGCAAATTCCCTCACAAGTTCTATTTCAGACTTGTCCCACCTGCTGCTGCCAAGCCTCTTGGTTCGGGCCCTCTATCGACAGCCATCGTTGGCTGCACCGATCTGCTGCATTGCACAACTTATTTCTGAACCATTGCGAAAGATTGCTGGCCGCAGTGTTGATTTGAGGCAACTTGTTCAGGATGCGGCCACGTCTTGCCCGCTAATGCGCGAGCGGATATGATGCAGCGCAACACAATGAAAAGCTTACTTCGCCAGTTCACGGACAAGCTCACAGGCAGGCCCGCGCAGCCTCCTCGACCGACGGCAGCGGCCGCTACGCCCCCGGGTACCAGGGTCTACGCCGTAGGCGACATCCACGGCCGGCTCGACTTGTTCGAAGAAATGATTCGCTCGATCGAAGCGGACGACGCGCGGCGCAAGCCGGCGCGCACCAGCATCGTGCTGCTGGGTGACCTGATCGATCGCGGGCCGGACAGTGCCGGCGTGGTTGCGCGCGCGCGTGACTGGGCGAAGCAGCGCGCGATCAAGCTGATCATGGGCAACCATGAGGAGATGTTCCTCGACAGCTTCAGCAAGCAGGGCATCCTGCGCAGCTTCATGCGCTTTGGGGGTCGGGTCACGCTGCTCTCCTACGGCGTGTCGGCACGGGTTCTGGGCGAGGCCGAGGGCGAAGAACTGCAGCGGATCATGGCCGATGCAGTGCCGCAGGAAGATCGCGATTTCATCGCCGGGTTCGAAAAGATGGTTCGTTTCGGCGACTACGTATTCGTCCATGCCGGAGTGCGGCCCGACATGCCGCTCGAGCGTCAGACCGGCCAGGACTGCCGCTGGATCCGTGAGCCTTTCCTCAGCCATGGCGGCGATTTCGGCGGCATGATCGTCCACGGCCACACCGTGACCGACAAGCCCGAGCTGATGCACAATCGCATCGGCATCGATACCGGCGCCTTCATGAGCGGCAAGCTGACTGCGATCGGCCTCGAAGGCACCCAGCGCTGGCTGATCCAGGCGTGCGAGCAGGAAAGCGGCGAGATCGCGTCGGTCGCGCAAGCCGCCTGATCGCCGCGAGCCTGGCGGGGGCTGCGCGAAAGCCGATCAGGATTACCACGCGTTAACAGTATCTTTTCGGGTCCACCTTATGCCCACATCAAGGATACTTGGTGTGGGTTATGCGCGTCGATCTTCTGACCCTATATTGCCTGGCTGTCGGCACGCTCCTGCTCAGCACCGCCATGACGCTGTGGGAGTGCCCTGCCCGCCCGAAGCGCTCGCGAGAGATGATGGTGCTCGCCGGTGGCTACTTCGCACTTGCCATGGGCTGCGCGCTTGCCACCACCAGGGACTCGCTGCCTGGCGCGCTGGGCGCCGCGCTCAGCAACGTCACGATGCTGGGCGGGTACCTGCTGATCCTTCATGGCGTCGCGGTTCTTGATAAGCGCAGCCACCGTCGCGCGAGCATAGGCTTGCTAGCGTTGTCGGTCGTCGCCTGGGCAGTCGGTGGCGCGATGTGGCAGGTGCAGTTCTGGAATTACCTGAGCGCGTTGCCGATCGCGCTCGTAAGCGCCGCCACCGCATGGGAAATGGCCCGCAACCGGGCCTTGCGCACCATGCGTGCACGTCCGATCGTGATCGCCGTCGCGGGCGTGCACGCGCTGTTCTACCTTGGCCGAAGCTTCGCGCTTCCCGCGTTCGCGAGCGTCTACGGCATTGAGGCAGTGACGCTCGCCGGCAAGGTCACGATGTACGAAGGCGTGCTCTACTCGGTCGGTCTGCCGATGGCCTTGCTGGCGCTGGTGCGCGAGGAGGCGCATGCACAACTGCTCGAAGCTTCGCAGACCGACTACCTGACCGGCCTGGGCAATCGCCGCTGGTTCTTTGAGCAGGGCGAGGCGGTCCTGTTAAACACGCGCGGAGGCGCGCTGCTGGCATTCGATCTCGATCACTTCAAGGCGATCAACGACCGGCATGGTCACGCGACTGGCGACCAGGTGCTGCGCCACTTCTCGCGTGTCGTGCGCAAGGCAGCGGGACCCGACGCAATCGTCGCGCGACTGGGCGGAGAGGAGTTCGCAGCCGTGCTGCCCGGCCATGACCGCAAGAGCGCAAGCCTGATCGGGGATGCCGTGGTGCGGGGCCTTGCCGCCGTGCTGGTCCACGATGCGCAGGGGGAGCCTGTCAGCGCGACCGTCAGCATTGGCGTGGCCGAACTCGGCAGCGACGGCCTCGAACTCAGCAGCCTGCTCTCGGCAGCCGATCGTGCGCTCTATCTCGCCAAGGCGCGCGGTCGCAATCGCATCGAGTTCGCCCCGCCACTCGTCTGTGCGGCGGCCTGAGCAGGTCGGCCTACAAGACCCTGACGAGCCGGCGGAAATACCTTGCTAGTGCCACCGCGCCGACCCATTCTGACCTCCGGACCAGCGCAGGCAGGCGCCCGTTCGGCAGCAGGGGGATAGGATGATGCGTTTCGCATGTGCCGCAGCGCTCGCGGCTGTGTCAGTTTCAGCCAGCGCGCAAGTCCAAGCGCCGGACGCAGGCGCTCAGAAAGCCGGGATGGAGAAGCTGGCCGCGCTCGATGGCGAGTGGCGCGGGCACGCAACGGTGCTTCAGTCCGGCGGTGGGGCGCCGCTGTCGCTGGTTCACACCGAGCGGGTCGGCACCATGCTGGACGGCACCATCCGCATCATCGAGGGTCGCTCGTACAAGCCCGACGGCTCGGCTGGCGGCTTCAACGCCTTCGCGATCATCAGCTACGATGCGGCTCGCAGCAGCTATGCCATGCAGTCCTACGCAGGCGGGCGCGCCGGCAGCTTCACGCTGGTGGCGACCGCGACCGGGTTCGAGTGGACCATGCCTGCAGGACCCGCTGCGCATATCCGCCATGTCGCCACGCTCTCGGGCAAGCACTGGCACGAGGACAGCCTCTACGAGGCCGAGGGCAAGTCGCCGGTGAAGGTGTTCACGATGGATCTCGACCGCATCGGCGACAACGCCTGGCCCGGCGCAGGCGCGGTCACGCCGAACCCCTGACCTGAAGTAGAAACGCCGGGGAGCCTGTAAGCCGGGTTCTGTCTCGTCGACGGTATCCTGCTTGCAGGACCGTATCGCCGAGGGCAGCCATTCCTCTTACGCGGTGCATTGCTGCACCGCTCCAGCGACCAACCCGGGCTGTCGGGTCCGAAACAGACCCGCCTCGGCCCTAAGGCCTTGGCGCGCAGCCCCTATTCGGTCTTGCTCCGGGTGGGGTTTGCCATGCCGCTTGCCGTTACCGGAAGCGCGGTGCGCTCTTGCCGCACCCTTTCACCCTTACCTTGGCTCCGAAGAGACTCGGCGGTCTGCTCTCTGTGGCACTTTCCCTAAGCTTCGGGCCGAAACCCTTCGCCCGGCGGGCGTTACCCGCCACCCTTGTTTCGTGGAGCCCGGACTTTCCTCGGCACCTCAGGTGAGATGACGCGGCTGCCCGGCTCCCCGGCGCGGGGGCTCACCTAGCACGACCGGTGTCGCGTTCCAACAGGAGCTCGAGCAGGATGCCGCCGATCTCCCCGTCGATCTCGCCGTCGATGTATTCGGGTCGAAAGCGTCGCTGGAATGCGGCCACGGCAGCGCGCCCGTCGATGATGTCGTACCCGAACCGCTCCAATGCGAGGTAGAACGCGCCGGGATTGTCATAGAACAGGTTCATCTTCGCCTTGGGGATCTCGAGCGCGAGGCCGAGTTCGCCCAGCCGCGCCCAATCGAAGTACTCGCCGGGATCGACCTTGCGCGCGGGCGCCACGTCGGAGTGGCCGACGACGTTGGCGCGCGGAATGTCGTGGCGGTCCATCATATCGGCCAGCAGCGGCAGCAGAGCGTCCATCTGCGGCTCAGGAAATGGGCGATAGCCAAACTCGTGCCCCGGATTGACCAGCTCGATGCCGATGCTGGCCGAGTTGATGTCGGTCACCCCGCGCCAGTACGACTTGCCCGCGTGCCAGGCGCGCTTGTCCTCGGGCACCAGGTTGATGACGGTGCCATCCTCCTCGATCATGTAATGCGCGGAAACCTGGGACGAGGGATCGCACAGCCGTGCGAGCGCCTCGCCCGCGGTGCGCATGCCGGTGTAGTGGAGCACCACCATCGTGATCGGCAGCTGCCGATCGTTGAAGTTGGGCGAGGGGATGACCTTGTTGACCAGCCAGCGGTTCATCGTCCCACCCCTAACCTCTGCCCTCGGCCCTCTGCAACCGACCCTCTGCCGTCAGGCCGCGTCGGGCAGCATGGCGCCGAGCACCAGGGCATCGTCGCCCAGCATGTACTGCATCTGGCCGCCTACCGTACGCGCCAGCGCCGCCAGCATGGCCGAGGGCGCGGTGCGGCTCGACAATTCGGCGTCGGGCAGCTCACCCTGCAAGGCGCGGCCGATGTCGCGATCGAAGGCGATCCGCGGACCTTCCGAACGCACGACGATCTCGCTCACGCCGTCGCGCTGCTCCGCGGCGAGCGAGAGCACCCCGCCGCGCGGCAGCGCTTCCATGCCGATCAGTGCAAAGTTGAGCAGGGTCTTTATCGCCGGCTTGGGCAGCGCATCGCTCCCGAACGCCCATTCCACGGTGATGCGCGGATTGTTGGCGACAAGCGCATCCACCAGCACGCGAGCCTCGTTGACCGCAACCAGCTCTCCAAAGCCCCCTGCCGCGCCGAATGCGAGGCGAAAGAATTTGAGCTTGTCTGCCGAGATGCGCGCGCTTTGCTCCAGCAGCTCGAAGCAGCGCTGGCGCATGTCGGGATCCTTCTCGTCCGCGAGCAGCTCGAGCCCGTTGCTGAGCGCACCGACGGGGCTGAGCATGTCGTGGCACAGGCGCGAGCAGAGCAGGCTGGCAAGGTCGAGCGCACTGGTGGTCATGGGATCGCTTATCCGTTTCTTCTTCTCAGGCCTGGGCAGCTGTCGGCGCCCTAGCCTTCGACAACCTGGCAGGAAAGTGGCGTAAATCCATTCCCGCTATCGCGCCAGAAAGCAACCTCGCCACCCGCGACGATGGCCCAGACGCGCAAATCGCCGGTGGAATGTTCGCAGTCGGTCGCCGACGGCACCGGATGCCCGCTGGGATGCGAGTGGTAATAGCCGATCACCTCCGGGCCACCGGCCCGCGCCGCCTTGTGCGCGCCTAGCAGAGCAATGGGATCGATCTCGAAGCGGGTGAGCGGTTCGGGCGAAACATTGGCGGCGGGCAGCGCTTGCTCGATCCGCCTCCCCTGCCCCAGCAGCAGGCCGCAGCACTCGCGCGGAGCCGCCCGCTCCGCTTCCTCGCGCAGTGTGGCCAAGACGCCACTTGTCACCTCGACCGTCATGCCCACGTACTAAGCATGACCGGGGGGCTGCTGCACTTTATCTCTTCATCCGTTTTGCGCGGAGGCGCTTCCACCTCTGCGCCTCCGCGTGCAACCACGTGAGCGAAGCGATCATTACGGGCGCCACCAGCGCCGAAGGCCGCCTCGACAAGGCACTGGCTGACGCCAGTGGCCTGTCGCGTGAGCGGATCAAAGCGTTGCTTGCAGAGGGCTGCATCACCGTTTCCGGCTCCGTCGTATCGCAGCCTTCGCTCAAGATCGCGCAAGGGACGCCCTTCGCGATCGACGTCCCGCAAGCTGCTCCTGCCGAAGCAGAGGCGCAGGATATCCCGCTGGTGATCGCCTTCGAGGACGAGCACCTGATCGTCGTCGACAAGCCTGCCGGCCTCGTGGTCCATCCCGCCGCCGGCAATCTGGACGGCACGTTGGTCAACGCGCTGCTGCACCACTGTCACGGTCAACTCTCGGGCATCGGCGGCGTGGCACGCCCGGGGATTGTCCACCGGATCGACAAGGACACCTCTGGCCTGCTGGTCGCCGCCAAGACCGACGTTGCCCATGAGGGACTCGCCAGGCAGTTCGCCGACCATTCCATCGTACGCGCCTACCGGGCGGTCGTGTCGGGTCATCCGCGCTCGACGGCGGGGCGGATCGAAGGTGCCATCGCCCGATCTAGTACTAATCGCAAGAAGATGGCTCTCGTCGAAGACGGCCGCGGCAAGCACGCAGTCACCCACTACAAGGTGCTGGAACGGCTGAAATCCGCGGCTTTGGTGGAGTGCAGGCTCGAGACCGGACGCACGCATCAGGTGCGCGTTCACATGGCGTCAATCGGTCATGCGCTACTAGGAGATCCGACGTATGGACGCACACCTTCCCAGCTGCGACCGCTCCTCGACCGGCTACAATTCCAGCGGCAAGCTTTGCACGCCGCGGAACTCGGCTTCGTCCATCCCGTTAAAGGAGAAACGGTCCACCTCGTCAGCCAGTTACCGGAAGATATGGTAACTCTGATCAGGGAATTGCAAGACTGAAATCGGATATGTGTGCTATACTGCACAGGTGGCCCCAAGATAAGACGCCTGCATGGGTCTTCGACCGTGGGCCGACACAGAAAGGACGGATCACGTGACTAAGGAACGCAATCTGCCAGCCGTTCCCTCACTCGGGGGCGAGCAGAGCCTCAATCGCTACCTCTCCGAGATCAAGAAGTTCCCGGTGCTGGCGCCCGAGCAGGAATACATGCTCGCCCAGCGTTACCGCGAACATGAGGATCGTGAGGCGGCGGCGCAACTGGTGACCAGCCACCTGCGCCTCGTAGCCAAGATCGCCATGGGCTACCGCGGCTACGGCCTGCCGGTGTCCGAGCTGATCTCCGAAGGCAACATCGGCCTGATGCAAGGCGTCAAGAAGTTCGAGCCGGAGCGCGGCTTCCGCCTGGCAACGTATGCGATGTGGTGGATCAAGGCTTCGATCCAGGAGTACATCCTGCGCTCGTGGAGCCTCGTCAAAATGGGCACCACCGCCGCGCAGAAGAAGCTGTTCTTCAACTTGCGCCGCATGAAGAAGAACCTCGACGCTTACGAGGACTCGGACCTGCATCCCGAGCACGTGGCGGCCATCGCGACCAAGCTCGGCGTGTCCGAGACTGAAGTGGTCAACATGAACCGCCGCATGATGATGGGCGGCGACGCGTCGCTCAACGTCTCGCTGCGCGAGGAAGGCGAAGGCCAGTGGCAGGACATCCTGCAGGACGACAATCCGCTGCAGGACGAGATCGTCGCCGAGGCCGAGGAGAAGACCGTGCGCCACGACCTGCTGGTCGAGGCCATGGACTCGCTCAACGAGCGTGAGCGCGACATTCTCACCGAACGTCGCCTGACCGATGACCCGAAGACGCTCGAGGAGCTGAGCCAGGTCTATCATGTCAGCCGCGAGCGAGTGCGCCAGATCGAGGTGCGCGCGTTCGAAAAGCTGCAGAAGGCGATGAACCGTATCGCTACGGACAAGCGGCTGTTGCCCGCGCTTGGTTGAGCGTGGCCGGCTGACGCTTTCGCCGTGATGATCGAAGAGGGCCGTCCGCAAGGGCGGCCCTTTTTCGTTGTGCGCTTCTCAGGCGGTGCCCGGCGAGGCATGCTGGTGCGACCAAAGCGGAGCACCGCCATGACCGTGACCATCACTGCCTTCGAAAGCTCACCCGACCGCGGCCGAGGCCTGGCGCGCGACATGCGGGTGCGCTGGGCACTCGAGGAGGTCGGCCAGCCCTACGAAGTACGGCTGCTCTCGTTCGCGGAGATGAAGGAGCCGGCGCATCTGGCGCTCCAACCATTCGGTCAAATCCCCAGCTACGAGGAGGACGGGCTCGTCCTGTTCGAGACCGGCGCGATCGTGCTCCATATCGCCTCGCGGCGCACAGGGCTGCTGCCGCAAGACGAGGCGGCGCGGAAGCGTGCGGTCGCATGGATGTTCGCAGCACTCAACACGGTGGAACCGCCGATCGTCGAACACTCGATGGCGCTGGTCTTGGAGCGCGACAAGCCCTGGTTCGCTGCGCGCATGCCGATGCTGGAGCAGCGGGTAGACCAGCGCCTGGAGCAGCTATCGCGCGCGCTCGGCGATGCCGAGTGGCTCGAATGCGGCTTTAGCGCAGGTGACCTGATGATGGTTTCCGTGCTGCTGCGGATCCGAAGCTCAGGCTTGCTGAGCGCCTATCCCAATCTTGAAGCCTATCTCGCGCGCGGGGAAGCCAGGCCCGCGTACCAGCGTGCGTTTGCTGCCCAGCTCACGGCCTTCGAGCGCAGTAGAGCGGAACGTTAACGGGTCGACAATCGAAGTTGCCGTTGGTCGCTGCAAGGCATCGGCCTGTCGCAGGAGTGGAACAAAGACCTTCGCTGAAACGTCGCTCCTACAAGAGCCAAGCACACGAACAATGGAGTGATAATAATGCGTAAGATGCTTCTCCTCGCCGCCGCAGCCATCATGGTTCCGGGAGCAGTCAGCGCACAGTCGAGCGTCAATGATCCTGCCGCCAATCAACCGAATTCTTCGACGTCAACCAACGCGCAGTCTGGCATGGGCGATACCGCCAATCCGATGGCAAGCGATACGCATACGGGCAGCACCATGGACAACAGCGCCTCCAGCTCGGCCTCGGGTAGCGCGATGAGCTCGTCGACCGACGCCGCCGCGCCGTCCACCAGCGCCACCGACGCAGGCGCAGCAACTGGAACCTCGGCCGCCGGCACGACTGCCTCGGGCTCGGCCGACATGAGCGCCAGCGCCGATGCGACTTCGCCCAGCACCGCGATGAACAAGACCTACCCGACTTGTTCGCGCACCCTGAAGGACTCCTGCCGCAATCCGGGCGGCAAGTAAGCCTCTCAGCCAGGCCGATCGGGCCCGACGAGCAGATGCGCGGGTGGCCGTTTTAGCCGCCCGCGCTTCGCTTATGGGCTGATCGTCAGACGCGGGTGCCGCTGACTTTCGCGGTGCCGAACATGCCCATCTTGCACTTGCCTGTGATCGTATCGCCATCCAGCTGAAGATCGTACTTCAGCGTGATCTTCATCGGCTTTTCGACCGCCATGTTGAACTTGGCATTGCCGTTGTCCCAAGTGCCCCCGGCGAAATCCTGGCGGCCTTCCGGTGCTTCCAGGTAGCCCGACAGCGCCCCCTCCTCGACATCGAAGTGCGCCTTCATCGCCTGCGGACCCATCGGCGTCTTCAGCGTCATGGCCCAGTCGCCGGCAATCGTCGCTGCCTCGGCGGGCTGGACGCCGCCAGGCAGCACAACAGCATCGATCGGAGGCCGCACATCCGTACCGATCCCGGGTGCGGGTACGTCCTGCGCAGCATCGGACGCAGCGGCCGTTTCACCCAGGCGGTGCGCCCTGGTACCCGAGACATCGCGCTGCTCGATCACGTCGAGGATGCGTGCAGGCGTCAGCGGCAGCACCAGTTCTTCGATCTCACCGAACGGGCTGAGCGCATCGGCGATGGCGTTGACGAGCGTCGGCGGCCCTATGATCGCCCCGCCCTCCCCTACGCCGCGCATGCCGCCGATGGTCATGGACGGCGTGTTAGCATGGACGTACTCGAACACCGGCACGTCGGTGATCGCGGGCAGTAGGTAGTCCTTGAACGTCGCTGCCAATGGATTGCCGCGCGCGTCGTACGGCATGTTCTCCAGCAGGACCATGCCGATCGCCTGCGCAAGTCCGCCCGCAACCTGCCCCTCGACGACGGCCGGGTTGATCACGGTGCCGCAGTCTTCCGAGGCGATCCAGCGCAGAATCTTCACGAAGCCGGTCTCGGCATCGACTTCGACGACACAGGCATGTGCCGCACTGGTCATCGTCATCGGCGGCGGCTGGTAGCGGAACTGCACTTCCAGGCCGGCCTCGAACTCGGGCGGCAGGCGGTGCGGCTCGCCATAAGCGATGTTCGCCAGCTCGCCGATCGGCCGCGACATCTCGGGCGCGCCGGCGACGTGCACCATGCCCTCCTCGATCGATACGCTCTCGGGCGAGGCATTGTAGAGGTGCGCCGCGAGCGTCTTGACCTTGTCTGCCAGCATCTCCGACGCGCGGATCGCCGCGCCGCCGCCGATCACGCCCTGCCGACTGCCCGCCGCGCCCGGACCGAAGCCGCCACGGGTGTTGTCGCCTTCGTAGACGGTGACGTCCTCATAGCGCACGCCCAAACGGTCGGCGATGCACTGCGCCATCGTCGTCGCGGTGCCGTGGCCTTGCGAGTGCGTCGACATCGTCGCAGTGACCTTGCCGGTCGGCTCGATCCGCACTTGCGCCAGCTCACCCGTCATCGGCGCCATCGATCCGGCCGAGCCGGTCGGTTCGATATAGGCAGCCACACCCAGGCCGAGGTAGCGGCCCTGCTTTCGAGCCTCCGCCTGCTCGCGGCGGAACGCGGGCACGTCAAAGTGCTGCACCAGCTTGTCCAGGCACTCGCCCGGCGTGATGTCGTCGACCGGGATGCCCATGCAGGAGGTGACCGGCTGATCGCTCAGGTAGACAAGGTTGCGGCGGCGCAGCTCGATCGGATCGATGCCGATCTTGCGCGCGGCCTTGTCCAGCAACGTCTCGCGCACCAGTGACTCCATCGCCCACGGCCCGCGGTATGCCGCCAGGCCGTTGGTGTTGGTGTACCATCCGCGCGAAAGGAAGCTATAAGCCGGCATCTTGTACGCCGGCCACATGAACATGTGCACCGCGATGTTGGCGTCCGCGCCCTGCGGGTACGCGCCGTTATTGCAATCGTAGATGCTGTGTGCGCCCAGCAGCCGTCCGTCCGGATCGAACGCGACATCAAGCTTCACCTCCTGCTCACGGCATTGCGGCGAGGCGGTCAGCGCCTCGTAGCGATCCTCGGTCCACTTGAGCGGCCGCGGGAACAGGATGGCCGCGCAGATGACCGCGCACTCTTCCTTCCACGGCGTGTTCTTCAGCCCGAACGAGCCACCCACGTCCTTGGCGATCACCCGGATCGCACCTTCAGGCAGCCCGAGCGCGGTGCTGACCCAACGCGCGATATTATGCGGGCTCTGGCAGGTGATGTAGAGCGTCAGCTCCTCCGGCCCCTCGCGCGTGGCGAGCACGGCACGGTTCTCCATCGGCGCCTGCGAGATACGCTGGTGGATCACCGTCTGGGTGATCCGATGGGTCGCGCCTTCCAGCGTAGCGGCAAGTTGCTCGGGCACCTCGTCATCGCCCATTTCGACCGAGACGTTGCTGTGGGTGTCGGGGTGGATCGGCTCGGCCGCCATGGCTTGCGCGATCGTGACGACTGGCTCCAACTCTTCGTACTCGACCGCGATCAGCGCCGCGGCGTCCTCGGCAATGGCGCGGCTCTCCGCGATCACCAGCGCGAGCGGATCGCCGACGTACTGGACGTAACTCTCGGCCAGCGGGGCGACCGGCACTTCGGAGGGCGTGAAGAAGAAGCTCATCATCGTGATGGGCTGCTTCGCCAGGTCCTTCGCGAGCATCACCGCATGGACTCCAGGCACCTCCAGCGCGGCGCTGGTGTCGATCGAGACGATGTTGCCGCGCGCCACCTGGCTGCGCGCAAAGGCGACGTGGAGCGTGCCGGGAAGGGTGACGTCGTCAGTGTACTGCCCGCGGCCGGTCAGCAGGCGCGCGTCCTCCTTGCGGGGCACGCGCTTGCCGATCCAGCGGGCAGCGCCGATGCCTCGGTCCGCGCCGCTTCGATCCGCGTTGGGTGCGATCGCGTCCGCCTCGCTCATGCTGCGCCTCCGTCGACCAGGATCTTGGCGGCTTTGCGGATGCCCTGGTAGCCGGTGCAACGGCAGATGTGGCCGGACATGGCGGCGATCAGCTCGTCCTCGGTGGGCTTGCACCCCTCAGCCGTCAGCGCGGCAAAGGTCATCACCACTCCCGGCGTGCAGAAGCCACACTGCAGCCCATGCGAGTCGCGCATCGCCTGCTGGACCGGGTGGAGCGTGCCCTCCGGATCGGCGAGCCCCTCGACCGTGGTGACCTCGGCTCCATCGGCCTGCACCGCCAGCATCAGGCATGACCGCACTGCGCGCCCGTCCACCACGACCGTGCAGGCCCCGCAGACACCGTGCTCGCAGCCCAGGTGCACGCCGGTGTAGCCCGCGTCGATGCGGAGGTAGTCGCCCAGCGACATGCGCGCCTCGACCGTGCCGGTCTGGCGGCGGCCGTTGATGGTCATCGAGATCGGATGGTCGCTCATGCGGGTTCTCGCAAGCTGAGGGCTTCGCGGAAGGTCTTGGCGAAGATGCGCCGGCCGACGGTGCGGCGGTACTCGGCGCTGGCATGGTGGTCGTCGAAGGGGGCTGTGTCGGCGACGGCGGTCACGGCCAGCGCATCGGGATCGAGGCTGTCGAGGCTCTTGCCGATAAGCGCGCCTTCGAGCTGCGTCATGGCGATCGGGGTCGGCCCCATGCCGAACCAGGCGAGACCGGCCCGCGCGACCTTGTCGTTTTCGATGACCGCAGCGCCGACCATGCCGACAAGCGCGAAGTCACCCGGACGCTGCGCGACTTCGCGGAACAGGACCTGGTGCCCCTCGGGCCAGTCGGGATAGACGATGCCGGTCACGAGTTCGTCGGGCTCGATCGCGGTCATGTAGGGACCGATGTAGAACTCGCGTGCGGGTACCATGCGGGTGCCGCGTACGGAGGTCAGCTCGATCGTGGCGCCCAAGGCCACGGCGGTGGCGGGCATCTCGGCCGCCGGCTCGCCGAGTGCGACGGAGCCGCCGATGGTCCCGCGGTTGCGCGTCTGGTGGTGGCCGACATGGCTGAGCGCTTTGACGAACACTGGCAAGTGCCGCGCCAGCGTCGCATCCTTGAGTGCGTCGGCCTGGCGGATCGCCGGCCCAATGCGCGTGCCGCCCTCTACCCGGGACACGCCGGCGAAGCCTTCGATCTTGTTGATGTCGACCAGAATGAACGGCTGGCTCATCCGCAAGTTGAGCAGCGGCATCAGCGTCTGCCCGCCGGCGATCACGGTGGCGCCGCCGCCAACCTCGTCGAGGATGCGCACCGCCTCCTCGATCGTGCGCGGCGCGATATAGTCGAACGGTGCGGGCTTCACTTGCCGCCTCCGCGTCGACCGGCCTCGTACGCGACCGCAGCGACGATGATGAGAGTGAAACCTACGATCAGCAAGGCAAGGCCGTTGTAGTTCCGGCCCAGCATGAAGCCGGTGAACAATGTGACGATCAGCGCGATCACCCAGCCCCAGAGCGGTGCGGGAGCCGAAGCATGCGCCGGTGCCAACGGATATGTCGGCGCGGCAGGCGCGACTGGCGGCACCACGTTCGGCTGCGGAGCAGGCGTGGCAGCCGCGCCTTGCGGCTGCGCAGGGCCGGCCGGCGTAGCCTGCGCCTCTCCGCCCCCGACGACTTCGCCGAAGTTGGAAAAGAACTTGCCCGCCAGGTTCTTGGCCGTCGCGTCGATAATCGGACCACCCAGTTGCGCCATGCGTCCGCCAACTTCCGCATCGACATCGTAGGAGACCAGCGTGCCCCCGCCCGCCGCGTCCGACAGGCGGACCTTCGCGCCCCCCTTGGCCGAACCGGCGATGCCGCCGTTGCCCGAGCCGGTGATGGTGTAGCCGTTCGGCGCATCGAGGTCCGACAGCTCGACATTGCCTTTGAAACGGGCGCCGATCGGACCGATCTTCACTTCGGCGACGGCGACGAAGCGGTTCTCGCCATCGCGCTCCAGACTCTGGCAACCGGGGATGCACTGCGCCAGGACCTCCGGATCGTTGAGCGCCTCCCAGACTTCGCGGCGACCCGCGGCTATCGGCTGCTCACCCGTCATGCGCATTGGCAACTCTCCCTCGCCTTTTGACCCGGCAAGCACATGGCAGCCGAACGACTAGCGATACACAGTGGCTCATTCAATTGCCCGTACGGCAGGGTAATGCAAGCGCATAGCGCGGCGCGGCCATGGCCAAGCGGCTGCAGACGGCCTGACAGCTGCCATATCGCGGCGGCGAACCGACACGCTGCCGGCAACCCTGCCGGATGCTTGCAGCGATAGGGAACTCTTGCCCCCATGGCGAGCGTACCGCTAGTGAGGCCTGCGGGTCGCATCGGCCGCGCACAGGGGGTTCATGCTGCGTCTCGCCGCCAAGATTGTGTTCTGGTTCGTGGCCGTCAGCCTGGGCCTGACCGTGCTGTTCCGCTTCGTCCCTCCCCCGGTCACCGTGACGATGCTGGTAGACGCGAACGGCATCACCAAGGATTGGACCCCGCTCAGCCGGATAGACCGCAACATGGTCGCCGCAGCCATCGCCGCGGAAGATGGCAAGTTCTGCAGCCACAACGGTTTCGATACGATCGCGATCGAGCAGGCGATGGAGCGCAACATGCGTGGCGACCGCATCCGCGGCGGCTCCACCATCAGCCAGCAAACCGCCAAGAACGTCTTCCTATGGCAGGGCGAAGGCTGGACCCGGTACTTGCGCAAGGGCCTGGAGGTCTGGTTCACCTTCCTGATCGAGAGCTTGTGGGACAAGCGTCGGATCATGGAGATGTACCTTAACGTCGCCGAGACCGGTATCGGCACGTACGGAGTCGAAGCTGGTTCTCAGCGGTACTTCGGCACCTCGTCGGCACACCTCACTCCGGCGCAGGCCGCGCGAATGGCCGCGGCCCTGCCCAGCCCCAAGAAGCGCAGCGTGACGAACCCGCGTGGGTTCACGCGCCGCTACGGCAACTCCATCGCTGCGCGCATCGGCGTGGTGAAGCGCGGTGGGCTGGACGCCTGCGTCTACGACTGAGGCTCAGACCGCGGTCAGCCCGCGATTGTGCGCCGTCAACGAGATGCGCAGGGCGTTCTGGACGAAGGCCGTGGTGTGATAATGGCCGACGATCATCGGCAACTCGAGCAGTTGCCGCTCGTCGAGGAACACCGCAAGCGCGCTCCAGGTGTCCTCGCCGATCATCGCATCGGCATGCAGTTCTTCCGCGGCACGCAGGATCGCTTCATCTTCGGCATTCCAACCAGGGGCGTTCGAACCGAGCGTGATCCGCTCCACATCCGTGGCGTCGATGCCGAGCGATCGTGCGGAGATCACGTGCTCGCCCCATTGGTACGGCGCACCGCATAGCCAGCCGGTGCGCAGGATCAACAGCTCGCGCCATCGCGCCGGCAGTGCGCTTGCTGCCGTAATGGCGACGCCCAGGTCCATGTAGGAGGCGAAGAACTCCGGGCTGTGCGCCAGCACCGCGTAGAAGGGGTCGAGCGGCAAGCCCTCGGGATAATCGTAGATCAGCCGCAGCCGCTCGATCGCCGCATGATGGCGCGCGTCGAGCTGGTCTGCCGGGAGAGCGGAGAGCCGACAACCGGCCGTGATCTGCGCCATGCGCTCGCCGAGATCGCGCTGCTTCATCGCCCCTCCCCAAGCGCCACCGGGCACCCACTTCCAGGCGAGAAGCTATGCGCTTCGCCGATTGCTTAGCAAGCGGGCCGGGCGTTGCAGGGCGAGATCCCGCAGGCACGATCTCCAACGAAAAAGGGAGGAGGCACGGTGCCTCCTCCCTCGTTCGTGGTGCGTGTTCCGAAATATCAGAAGCTGAAGCGAGCGCCCACGCGGATGGTGTAGAGCGACTGCGGTGCGTAGATCGTGTCGCTCGGCGTCGCGGTGGGCAGCGAGTAGCGATACTGCGCGCAGGCCTGGCCCGTGTTCGCCGCGACCGGGCCAGCCTGGCCGGTCGGCGTCGCCGCGGTGAGGCACGACACGCGCGCCGCAACTGCGGTGTACGAGAACTGGTACTCGCGGATCTGACCCCACTTCTTGTTCAGGAAGTTGGTGAAGTTCTCGATATCGCCGAACAGCTGGATGCGCGACTTCGACCAGCCCGGAACCGGGATTTCCTGAGCGACGTGCAGATCAATGCGGGTGAACCACTTCGAGTTGAACGCGTTACGCGGAGCGATGCTGCCGCGGTACTTGCCCAGGCCCGACGAGTTGAAGAACGCGTCGAGCGTGTTCTGTGTCGCCACCGAGTCGTACGACACCTTCGGATCGTTGATGCCGGTCGGCACGTACATCAGGTAGCGGCTGAGCGAACCGGTGGTCCCGAAGATCGGGCTGCGGCCGCTGCCCACGTCCTGGAACGTGTAGCTGAACGGGCGGCCGATACGGGTTTCGCCGAAGAGCGCGAAGGTCGTCTTGTAGTCGCCGAAGAACGCGTGATCGAAGGTCAGGTCGTACTTGAAGTTGTGCTTAACCTCGTCGTTCGAGATGCCGTAGGCGGCACCGTTGGCGTCGAGGAAGGCACCGTTGGCGTAGTTGGAACCGGCGGTCGACGAGGTGGCCGGAGCCTGGTCCTTGACGTCCTGGTAGGTGTAGCTGGCGCCGATGTTCAGGCCGAAATCGAAGTCCTTGCGAATGCGGGCGACGGCGATGTAGCTGCGGCCCTTCTTCGTGTTGGTCAGGATGATGTCGTTGAACGTGTCGGCGAAGGTCGTCAGCGAGGTGTAGCGCACGCGGCCGTCAGGCGTGGTCAGCGCGGTCGGCACCGAACGGGCGTCGGTGAAGAACACCTGGTTGCGCACGTCGGAGTAGAGGAAGTCGGCGCCAAAGGTCCAGCCACGGCCGAAAGCGCTTTCGCTGAAGGTCGGGGTCCAGTCCGCCGACAAGGTGGCGCGCCACTGCGACGGAACCTTGAACTTCGGGTCGGTGGCGTTGGTCGCGGCGGCCGAGACACCGCTGACGAGCTGCGCGTTCGCCGCCGCCGGAATGGTGTTGCCGTTGACGTTGGTCAGCACGGCCGCGCCGGTCGCCTGATCCGACCCCGCATAGGTGCCGTTGTTGAGCTGGCGGATGTCGACCAGGTTCGACAGGATGCCCGTGTTCGAGAAGCTGTTCGACAGGTAGACGTCGGGCGTGCCGCCGCCGACGATGCCGAGGCTACCGCGCACGTTGATCGAACGGCTCGGCGTGAACTCGAAGCCGAAGCGCGGCTGGAACAGGCCACGCCCCGAGAGGAACGCGGTGTTGGCATAGCCATAGCGCGACACGAACGCGGGGTTCAGCGCCGGGCGGCTGTCGCTGCCATAGACATCGTAACGCGCGCCATAGCTGATCGACAGCATGTCGTTGATGCGCCAGTCGTCCTGCACGCCGAAGGTGTAGCTCATGTAGTTGAACACACCCGAGGCATCGTCCGGGTTCAGCGAGGGAACCGCGTTGATGTAGCCGAAGCGCTGCGCGTTGCCCGCCTGGAAGTCGGCGATCGAGTCGAAGTAGTAGGCGCCGGTGGTGCCGGCCGCCGGGCTCGACGAGCTCAGGAACGCGTTGAAGACGTCGACGTGCTGGATCTCGGTGAACACGCGCAGATCGTGATCGTTCATCGTCAGGCGTGCCTGGGCAATGCCGCCCCAGGTCTGCGTGTTGAGCGCGTTGGTCTGGCGCGACACGTCAGGACCGAACGAGACGATAGCCGAGCCCGGGGCGCAAGCCAGCGAAGCGCCGGCACCAGCGGCACCCGGGTTGGTGCGGTCGGACGTAGGAGCCGTACACACGCGCATCTGCGCGAAACCGCGACCCATCAGCGGGTCCTGGATGCGCTTGTAGTCCTTGTAGAAGCCGCGGACTTCGGTGGAGAAGTTGTCCGACCATTGCGAGTTCAGCTGCGCAACGGTCGTCCACAGACGGTTGCCCGAGATGTAGGCGTTGGAGGCGAGACCCAGGGCCGGAGCACCGGTGCTGGCGCTGGTGTTGTTGGTCAGGACCAGCTCGTCCTTCGCGTAGGTGCCGGTCACCGAGAACCGCTGCGTATCCGAAAGCGCGACGTCCAGCTTGCCGACGATGCGATCGTCCTTGTCGCCGTTGCTGTTGACAACATCGCCCGTCGTATAGCCATAGCGCGACGAGGCGATCGACGAGATCTGATCGACCTGGCTCTGCGTCAGTGTCGGAATCGCCGAGCCGGCGTTGTTGTCGGACGGACCTTCGGGCGTCGGGCGCGGCGCGCGGACGCGCTCGCCGGCGATCATGAAGAACACCTTGTCCTTGATGATCGGGCCCGAAAGCTCTGCACCGTAGTTCTTGTACTCGAAGTTGGGCAGAACCACGCGGCCGGTCGGCACGCCCGGACCAGCCTTCGTCCGCTTGCCGGACAGTTCGTCGGCCGAGTAGGCGAAGAAGCCGGTACCCTGAAAATCGTTGGTGCCCGAGCGCAGGATGACGTTGACCAGGCCACCCTGGAAGCTGCCGTCGCGTACGTTGTTGGAAGCGACCACGGTCGAGAACTGCCCGATCGCGTCGAGCGGGATCGGCGAACGGCGGCTGGGAAGGCCGTCGGCATTCAGGCCGAAGTTGTCGGTGATCGCGACACCGTCGACGACGAAGCGGTTGAAGCGCGCGTTCTGGCCGGCGAACGAAACGGCGCGGCCGCCTGAAGGCGTGTCATCGAGGCGGGCGAAGGGATCGCGGCGCATCAGGTCGCGGATGTCGCGGTTCACCGAAGCAACGGTGGCGATCTTCTCGGCATCGAGCACGGTGGCCGGGCCACGCGAGATCGAGCCGGCGCCCTTGATGCGGGTTGCGGTCACGACGATGGCGTCGGCGCCCGAGAGGTCGACAGGCAGGTTGTAGGTCTGGGCGACGACCGTCGAAATGTCGGTCACTTGGGCGTCGGGCAGGCCGGGTGCGGTCACCTTGACTGTGTAGGGGCCACCCGGACGCAGGCCGGTGAGGAAGAACCCGCCGTTCGCGCTGGTGGTCGCGCTGCTGGTCGCGCCAGTGGCGGTGTTCGTCGCCTCGACGGTTGCGCCAACGACCGGGCTGCCGTCACTCGTCACCGTGCCGGAGATCGACGACGTGGTTTCCTGCGCAACCGCGGGCGTGGCGAGAGCGCCAGCCAGCGAAATGGACGCAACGCTTGCTGCGAGCAGATACCTGATTTGCATGTCACATGTCCCCTTGTCGCTCCTCCTTCCGCCAGAAGGAGCCAGTCGCCGAGCAACGTACCGTTGGCCATGACGGACAGCTCACCAAGGCCCCTGCCTCGACGAATCTGCCGGCGATTCTCCGCGCCTATGATCCCGGTCCGTGACAGAACCGTGACACTTTTCGAGGCTTGAAAAACCACTTAGCCGGCAGTGCAAGCTGCATCGTCATTGCCGACTAACCATTTGGTACGTCGTCAATGTCTGCCTCATAGCCGACCGATTGTGACAGTGCAGCGGGGCGTGTTGGATTTTGCTGCGCTGCGGCAAATATGTCACTGCATTGCCGAAGCCGATGCGCCTTCGCCGTTGCCGATCGCGCCCGCAACCTGCTGGCGCTTGAGCAGGAGCGGCCGAACATGCGAGAGACGCTCGCATGAGCGCCGGTCACCATCATGAAAATACGCAGGGTCACGGCCATTCGCACGGTCATCACCACCACCACCATGCGCCGGAACCTGGCGGCGGTGGCGACTTTGCCCTCGCGATCGGCATCAACCTGGTGTTCGTCGTCGCGGAAAGCCTTGCCGGGCTGTTCAGCGGATCGATCGCGCTGGTTGCCGATGCCGGCCACAACTTGTCGGACGTGCTCTCGCTCGTGCTCGCGTGGGTGGCGAGCACACTGTCGCGGCGGGCACCGTCCGACCGGTTCACCTATGGATTGAAGAGCTCGTCGATCCTTGCCGCCATCGCTAACGCGGCGCTGCTTTGGGTCGCTGTCGGCGGCATCCTGGTCGAGACGATCCGCCGCTTGGCCGATCCGGCGCCGACCGCGGGCATGACCATGATCTGGGTCGCCGCGGCCGGCATCGTCGTGAACGGCGCGTCGGCGCTCCTCTTTGCCAAAGGCAGCAAGTCGGACCTCAACTTGCGCGGCGCTTTCGTGCACCTGATGGCGGACGCCGCTGTCTCGGCCGGCGTGGTGATTGCCGGGCTGCTGATCCTGGCGACGGGCTTGGCATGGATCGACCCTATCGCCTCGCTGCTCGTAACAGCAGTGATCGGCTGGTCGAGCTGGGGACTGATGCGCGATTCGCTCCGGCTCGGCCTGCTGGGTGTTCCTGCCAGCATCGACCTTCGTGAAGTGCGCGGCTTTCTGGCCGGCCTCCCCGGCGTGACCCGCGTCCACGATCTCCACGTCTGGCCGATGAGCACCACCGAATCGGCCCTGACCGCGCACCTGGTCATCCCGGAAGGGCAGCCCGGCGATGCCTTCCTGCACCAGGTCGCGCACGATCTGGAGCATCGCTTCGGCATCGGCCACCCGACCTTGCAAATCGAGATGGGTGATGGCGACTGTGCGCTCCAGAGCGAAGCGGTAATCTAGCGCCTGCCTCAGCCGACGAATTCGTGCCGCGCGCCCAGAAAGTCTTGCGGGTCTATGGCGAAGCCGACACTGACGCAGCCCTCCTGGATGAGTCGCAAGCCGAGCTTCTCGCCCAAATACGCGCGTGAGGCCGCGATGTCCGACACTCGCCAGACGAGCGCATAGATGCCGTTCTGCTCGCGCGCGAGGAAGGCGCCGAGCGGACCGGTCGCGGCATCGTCCGGCTGGATGAAGGCGACCTTGGTGTCGCCCACCTGCAGCACCACGCGCCGGCCGGGCTGTGGCAGCGCCGTGGCGGCGTCTTCGATCACCGTGCCGTCGATCACTTGCGTAAAGAAGTGCAGCGCGGCGTCCATCTCGCTCGTCACGCAGGCGATATGGTGGAGTCCGGTCACCCGGCACGCGTGCCCTGCACCCACCTGCGGATTCCAGTTGCCGCGGTCGTAGGGATCGTTCGGCATGCCCAGCTCGCAGACTTCGAGCAGCACGCCGCCGGTGGACTCCGGCTTCACGAAGAAGAACACGCCGTAGTCGCCGGCAACCGTACAACCCGCCTCGCGAAAGGCGGCACTTGCAGCCGTGCCGTCGGCGACCTTGAGTTCGAACGAGTGGTAAGCCTGCCCGATCCTGGCGGTCATGCGCGCGAAGGGCTTGCTCAGGTCCTCGGGATGGCGCGGCGCCATCGGTTCGACCATGTGATCGGTGACGTAGAGCAACGCCGCGTCGCGATCCTCGGCCGGGAAGTAGTTCTCTGCAAAGACCAAGCCGCCCAGCGCATCCTGGTAGAGCTGCCGGCACTTGGCGATGTCAGTCGTCGCATGGATCGTGTGGATGATGCGCGATACCTGCACGCGATGGTCGGCCATGCTCTCTCCCCTTCGTTTTGCGAGAAGAGTGGTCAGGTGCGGCACGGCTGGCAAGCGGGGTGGCGACACTCGGATACAATATCGCGATTGCGGCGTCGCGGCCGGGTGCTAGGCCTATGCTCGGGAAGAAGAACAAGGGGTTGAGTGCGATGAGACGAATGCAAATGCGCGCGGCACTGCTGCCGATGGTGCTGGCTTGCGGAGGACTGTCGCAAGCCGCTCTCGCCGATCCCAAGAGCGATTTCGACGCCCGCTACGCGCAACTCGAAACCGCCATGGACACGCGCGAGCCCGAGCAGATCGAGCCCTTGGTCACGCCCGACTACAGCGTCACCGACATCGGCGGTCGCAAGCAGGACCTGGAGGCCATGCTCGATCGGCTCTCCATGATCCCGGTCGATCCCGATCGGCGCGAGGTCGTCACCATCGACTCGGTCGACGTGCACGGCGACACCGCCGACGTGCTCCAGCATCGCGAGCGCAGCGGCACGCGCGAGGGGCCGGACGGCAAGGAGCACACGATGAGCTTCGTCGTCGCCTCCCACGACACCTGGGTGCAGAGCCCCAAGGGCTGGCTGCTCAAGACCAGCGAGGCCGAGACGATGACGATTACGCGCGACGGTCAGGTCGTGCGTCAGATGAAGAAGGGTGACCCGATGCCCGAGCGCGGCTTTGGCCGGGGTGGCCGCGGACCGGGTGGACGTCGCGGCGACGGCATGGGTCCGCCTCCCGGTGGACCGCCGCAGGGCGATGGTCCGCCTCCAGGTGATGGCCCGCCGCCTAGCGATGGCGAGTAGACCGCCGCAACTCTAGCGTCGTGTCCCGGGCTTGACCCGGGACCGGTTTCGGCAAAGCACTCACAAAAGGGCGTGCCGTCAAATAGCTCGGGAGATGACAGAACGGCCCCGGTTCAAGCCCGGGACGTATGCCTACAGCGGCTTGCCTTCAGGCCGAAGCCGCCAGCTCCGGATCAGGCGGCTTCTTCTGCCTTGTCGCCCTTGTGGACGCGGATCGGCTCCTTGCGGCCTTCCACCACATCCTTGTCGACTACGACCTCGGCGATGTGATTTTCGGTCGGCAGGTCGAACATCGTGTCGAGCAGAATGCGCTCCACGATCGAGCGCAGGCCACGGGCGCCGGTCTTGCGCTCAATTGCCTTCTGCGCGATTGCTTCCAGCGCGTCGTCAGTGAACGTCAGTTCGACGTCTTCTAGGTCGAAGAGCTTGGCATACTGCTTGATCAGCGCGTTCTTGGGCTCGCGCAGGATCTTCACCAGCGCGACGATGTCGAGGTCTTCCAGTGTCGCGATTACCGGCAGGCGGCCGACGAACTCAGGGATCAGGCCGAACTTCAGCAGATCCTCGGGTTCGGCCATCTGCAGCAGCTCGCCGATGCGGCGCTTGTCGGGATCGGCGACATGGTTGCCGAAACCAATCGAGCGCTTCTGCAGGCGGTCGGCAATGATCTTGTCGAGGCCAGCGAAAGCGCCGCCGCAGATGAACAGGATATTGGTTGTGTCCACCTGCAGGAATTCCTGCTGCGGGTGCTTGCGGCCGCCCTGCGGAGGCACGCTAGCCGTGGTGCCTTCCATCAGCTTGAGCAGCGCCTGCTGCACGCCCTCGCCCGACACGTCGCGCGTGATCGAAGGGTTTTCGGCCTTGCGGCTGATCTTGTCGATCTCGTCGATGTAGACGATGCCGTGCTGCGCCTTTTCGACGTTGTAGTCGCTGGCCTGCAGCAGCTTGAGGATGATGTTCTCGACGTCCTCGCCCACGTAGCCAGCTTCGGTCAGCGTCGTCGCATCCGCCATCGTGAACGGCACGTCGAAAGTCTTGGCAAGCGTCTGCGCCAGCAGCGTCTTGCCCGAGCCGGTCGGGCCCACGAGCAGGATGTTCGACTTCGACAGTTCGACATCGCCGGACTTGCCGGAGTGCTTCAGGCGCTTGTAGTGGTTGTGCACCGCGACCGAAAGCACGCGCTTGGCGCGGTCCTGGCCGATGACGTAGTCGTTGAGCGTCTCGCAGATCTCGCGCGGGGACGGCACGCCGCCGTCCTTCTTGCCGGCGATCCCAGCCTTGGTCTCTTCGCGGATGATGTCGTTGCAAAGCTCGACACATTCGTCGCAGATGAAGACCGTCGGCCCGGCGATCAGCTTGCGCACCTCGTGCTGCGATTTACCGCAGAAGCTGCAGTACAGGGTGCTCTTGGCGTCAGATCCGCTCAATTTGGTCATTCTCGTTCTTGCTGCCCCGGCGCGGGGCGACTCGCCACCCTTACTCTGCAGGTGGCCCGTTGATCAATCCTAGCCGGTCAAGCTTTCGGCGAGGTGAAGGGCGGCACTAGGGCCGCCCTTAGCATCAAGACTTTGCTTCGTCAGCCTTTTCCGCGTCCGGACGGCTCTCGAACACCTTGTCGACCAAGCCGAAGGCCAGCGCCTCGTCGGCTTCGAGGAAGGTGTCGCGGTCCATGGCTTTCTCGATCTCGTCCAGCGACTTGCCGGTGTACTTGACATAGAGATCATTCAGGCGGCGGCGCATACGCAGGATCTCGCGCGCCTGGATCTCGATGTCCGAGGCCATGCCCTGCGCACCGCCCGAAGGCTGGTGGACCATGATCCGCGCGTTGGGCAGTGCGATGCGCATCCCCGGCTCACCGGCAGCCAGCAGGAAGCTGCCCATGGAGGCGGCCTGGCCGATGCAGACGGTGGAAACGCGCGGACGGATGTACTGCATGGTGTCGTGGATCGCCATGCCGGCCGTCACCACGCCGCCCGGCGAGTTGATGTACATCGAAATGTCCTTGGAGGGGTTCTCGCTCTCCAGGAACAGCAGCTGGGCGACGATCAACGAGGCCATGTGGTCCTCGACGGCGCCGGTGATGAACACGATGCGCTCGCGCAGCAGGCGCGAGTAGATGTCGAAACTGCGCTCGCCGCGGCTGGTCTGCTCGACCACCATCGGCACCAGCGCACCGGTCACGGGATCGGTGGTGAACTTACCCTGGGCGCCGCTTGCGCCGAACAAGTCGATCATGGAGGTCCTCTTCAATCTGGAACCGCTATGTCGCGTGCCCCCTGCCGGAGTTCAAGGGGATTAACCGAGGTATCCCCGCGGCGGTGCCAAGAGGCTGGGGATAGCTCGCCAAACGCAAGGGGATAGCTTGGCAAACGCACGGAGGCAGCCCGGTTCGACGCAGTGCTACGGACGGACGCTTCCAAACAGAAAAGGCGCCGTGGTGTCCCGCGGCGCCTTTCTTGCTGTTGGTCGGAACCGAAGAGATCAGTCTTCGGTCTTCGCCGCCTTCTTGGCCGTAGCCTTCTTCGGCTTCGCTCCGCCCTCGGCATCTGCGTCAGCAACAGGCTCGTCGGACGCTTCGGCCTTCTTCTTGGCCGGTGCCTTCTTGGCCTTCTTCACCTCGCCGGCGTCCTCGGTCGCGGTCTCCTGCACAGTGTCTTCGCTGGCCGCAGATCCTGCCTCGGCATCGTCCTTGGGTTCGGCCTTCTTCGCCTTCTTCGCCGCAGCCTTCTTCGGCTTGGCGTCGGTCTTCACCTCGTCGGCGTCGGCCTCGATCGCGGCCTGCAGCTCGTCGCGGGTGACTTCACGCTCGGTGACCTCGGCCTTCTCGATCAGGAAGTCGACGACCTTGTCCTCATAGAGCGGAGCGCGCAGCTGGGCGGCGGCCATCGGATCCTGGCGCACGTACTCGACGAAACGCTGGCGATCTTCGGGACGGTACTGCTGCGCGGCCTGCTGCAACAGCATCTGCATTTCCTGGCCGCTCACCTCGACGCCGTTGGCCTGGCCGATCTCCGACAGGAGCAGGCCCAGGCGCACGCGGCGCTCGGCGATCTTGCGATAATCGTCCTTCTCGGCTTCGATCTCGGCGCGCGCGGCTTCGGGATCTTCCTCGTTCGCGGCTTCGTTCTGCAGCTGCTGCCAGATCTGCTCGAACTCGGCCTCGACCATGGTCGGCGGCACGTCGAAGTCATGGCCGGCGGCGAGCTGGTCGAGCAGCTGGCGCTTCATCTGGGTGCGGGTGAGACCGGCGGTCTCCTGCTCCAGCTGACCGCGCAGCAGACCCTTGAGCTGATCAAGGCCTTCCAGGCCGAGCTGCTTGGCAAAGTCGTCGTCGATCTTGGTTTCGCCCGGGACCTTCACTTCGTGCACGGTGATGTCGAAGGTCGCTTCCTGGCCGGCCAGGTTCTCGGCGCCGTAGTCCTCGGGGAAGGTCACGGTGATGGTGCGCTCGTCGCCAGCCTTCGCGCCGATCAGCTGCTCTTCGAAGCCGGGGATCAGGCGGCCCGAGCCGATGACGATCGCCTGACCCTCGGCCTTGCCGCCCTCAAACTCTTCGCCGTTCAGCTTGCCGACGAAGTCGCACAGCACCTGATCGCCGTCTTCGGCGGCGCGGCCTTCCACGGTCTCGTAGCTCTTCTGCTGGTCGGCAAAGCGCTGGACCTGCTCGTCAACGGCCTCGTCCTGCACCGGCACGGTCAGCTTCTCGAGCTTCAAGCCCTCGAGCGAAGGCGCCTCGATCTTGGGCAGCACTTCCAGGCTGACCGAGAGCTCGGCGTCCTTGCCCTCTTCATAGCCCTCACCCAGGCTGACGTCGGGCTGCATCGCGGGGCGCAGCGCGTTGTCGGCGACGAGCTTGTCCATCGCCTCGTTGATCGAGGTCTGCAGCGCTTCCTGGTGGAGCGCCGGGCCGTGCATCTTCTTGACCAGATTCGCCGGGACCTTGCCGGGGCGGAAACCGGGCATCTTCATCTGCGGCGCCATGCGCTTCACTTCGCCCTCGATGCGGGCGGAGATCTCGGTAGCGGGGATGGTCACCGTGTAGGCGCGCTTCAGCCCCTCGTTGGTGGTCTCGACGATCTGCATGGGTACGATGCCTTCCTGTACGCGTGGCACCGGGCATCCTCGCATGGGCGGAAACTGGTGCGGGCGAAGGGACTCGAACCCCCACATCTTTCGATACTGGTACCTAAAACCAGCGCGTCTACCAATTCCGCCACGCCCGCAAAGAAACCGGTGGCCTGAAACTCAAGGGACGTGCCCTTATAGTGGCCAGCGGATTAGGGCAAGGGTCGCCGAGACGACGGGCAACTTGCTCACAGGCGACGCGTTGATGGAGCGAACTCACGAAAGGATTGCCCATGGCCACCGACCCTGGCGCCCCGCGCCCCGACATCGATCGCCCCGACGTGGCCCCGGCCGAGACCCCGGCCCCCAACGAGCCGAGCCAGCCAGGCGCTCCCGATGGCCCGGATGAAGCGCCTTCCGAGGCTCCGGCCTACGACGTGCCGGATCAGGGCCCGATCGAGATGCCGCCGCCGATGGAGGCTTGAAGGATCGCATCAAGCCGGGCGTGACCCGGGTCGGTTCCGCCAGCGACGAACCTTTCGTCGCCGCTGCTGACGAGAGCTTGCGACATGCCCAAATCGGTCCCGGGTCGAGCCTGCGACGACGTTAGCCGGTAGGCTCGCCCTCTACTTGCCCCCAAGCGCCGCCAACCGCAGTAGCAAGCCGGTTACGACCGATCCCTGCGGCTTGCGGGCGGCAGCCGGCACCCTCGGACACTCCAGGCACATCGCCTGCATGCCCTGCCCTGACAGCATCGCCTCCGCTTGGCCCAAAGCCGCGCTCAACTGCTCGCGCTGGCGTCGCGCCGCCATGGCAGCGATGTCACCGCCGGCATCGCGGCGCCGGTACATCTGCAGCAGCAGCGCATTGAGCGGGTCTTCCTTGCGGCCGATGTACTGCACATGCCACGCCGCGTTGCCGAGCTTCGCCGTCTTCGCTGCGTAAGCCAGCGCCGCATCGAAGTCACCGAACGCGTCGACCAACCCGTTCTGCCGCGCCCGCTCGCCCGTCCAGACGCGGCCTTGCGCGATGGCGTCGACCTGCTGAGGGCTCTTGTCGCGTGCCTTGCCGACCAGGCCTAGGAACTTCCCGTAGGCATCCTCGATGCCCATCTGCACCATCTGCTCCAGCTCAGGAGAGAGGCCGCCCATCAGGTCGGGCTGGCCCGACAGGGGCGTCGTCTTCACACCGCCTGAGTTCACGCCGATGTCCGCCAAGGCCCGCTCCAAGCTGGGCAGGATGCCGAACACGCCGATCGATCCGGTGATCGTGCCCGGCTCGGCGAACACGTACTGGGCGGGGGTAGAGACCCAATAGCCGCCGCTGGCCGCCAGGTTGCCCATCGAGGCGATCACCGGCACGCCCTTCTGCTTGTAGCGCTCGATGGAGCGGCGAATTCGCTCGGAGGCGAGCACCGAGCCGCCTGGCGAATCGATGCGGACGACCAGCGCCTTGATGTCGTTATCGAGCGCGTCGTCGAGCGCCTTGGCGATGCGGTCGCCGCCTGCGGTGCCTGGTCCCGCGTCGCCGTCGACGATGTTGCCCGCGATCGTCACCACGCCGATCGCAGCGCCGCCGGTCTTCTCCGGATGCGCTGCCAGGTATGTCGCCAACTGCGTGCCGACGATCTGGCCCGAAGACGTCTCCGCCGCCGTGCCGCCGGACAATTGCGCCACGCGCGCCGCGAAGTCACTGGGGGTGCCAATCTTGTCGACGAGCCCAGCTGCTTGTGATGCCTTGGCGAAGTCTCCGCCCGAGTTGCGCAGCCAGCCGATCGGATTGCCGGTGACCAGCGCGAGGTTCGCCTTGGGCCGGGCCTTCTTCACGTCCGCCTGCCAGCTGCGCCACAATCCGCCGTAGAGGTCGGTGTAGGACTCGATCGCGGCTGGCGACGGCCCATCGCGAGTATAGGGCTCGACGAAGGTCTTGTAGGTGCCGACGCGGAAGACGTGCGCGTTGACCTTCAGCTTTTGCAGCAGGGTGCCGAAGTAGAGGTTGTTGCCCCCCGGACCGACTGCCATCGCGCCGCCCATCGGGTTGACCCAGGCCTCGCTGGCGTGAGCGGCCAGCTGCGTGCCATCATCGGCATACGTATCGGCATATGTCAGCACCGGCTTGCCCGAGGCGCGCACCGCATCCATCGCCGCGCCGATGTCGCGCAAGTGGACGAAGCCGCCGCCGGTGAAGCGCGAAAGATCGATGGCGACGAGCTTGATCTTCTCGTCCTTCGCGGCCGCCCGCAACGCCCGCTGGATGTCGCGCGCGCGCACGTCGGTCGGCAGCTCGGCGTTGGTCGTCTGCGCCAGGATCAGGTCCGAGGTGGTGACGTCGGCGGTCTCCTCGACCACCGCACCGTCCAGCTGAATCACCAGCGCGCCTTCGCTCACCTTGCCGGGCGTCGGCCGCATCGACAGCACCGCGTAGAGCAGGCCGAAGAACAGCAGCAGGAACACCAGCACTAGCGCGTCCTTGATCGCGACGAGCAACTTCCAGACCTTGCGGGCGAATTTCATGCGGGGGACCTGCCTTTCGAGCGAGCCTTAGCGATGATGCGGAGGATGGGGAAGGAGCGAAGGCCCAGCGAAAGATCCTCCCCTGCAAGGGGAGGTGGCAGGCGTGTAGCGGCTGACGGAGGGGTGTAACCCTCCCGGCCGCGCACTCCGCTGGCGGTGACACCCCTCCGTCACGCGGCTTGCGCCGCGCGCCACCTCCCCTTGCAGGGGAGGATCTTGGGGAGAAGCACCAACCGAGGGTTGAGCCCACTCCCGCCCCGCCCTACAGCCCTGTCCTCGATGACAGCGCCGACCTACACCTACCCGGCAGGCTCCGCGGCCTTCCCGCACCGCGGGCTCGTCGGCATCGCCGGGCTCGCCCCGCACGAAATCCACTACATGCTCGACGAGGCGGAGCAGTGGGTGGAGATGAACCGCCAGGCCAAGAAGACGCGCGACCTTCTCGCCGGCTTGACCATCATCAACGCCTTTTTCGAGAACTCGACCCGCACGCTGCTCAGCTTCGAGATTGCCGGCAAGCGCCTGGGTGCCGATGTCGTCAACATGGCGGTCGCCACCAGCAGCGTGAAGAAGGGCGAGACGTTGATCGACACGGCGATGACGCTGAACGCCATGCACGCCGATGCGATCGTGATCCGGCACGCCAGTTCGGGCGCGGTGCAGCTGATCGCCGACAAGGTCGACTGCCCGGTGCTGAACGCCGGCGACGGCCAGCACGAGCATCCGACGCAAGCACTGCTCGACGCGCTGACGATCCGTCACGCCAAGCGCAACTTCAACGGCCTGGTCGTCATCATCTGCGGCGACATCCTGCACAGCCGCGTCGCCCGCTCCAACATCCTGTGCCTGACCTCGCTCGGCGCCGAAGTGCGCGTCTGCGCGCCGCCAGCGCTGATGCCGGCCGACATCGAGCAGATGAACGTCGCCGTCTTCCACGACTTCGGCAAGGCGCTGGAAGGCGCAGACGTGGTGATGATGCTGCGCCTGCAGCTGGAGCGGATGCAGGGACAATTCATCCCCTCCCCCCGCGAGTACCGCCATCTTTATGGGCTGACGCTCGACCGACTGGCGACGGCACAACCTGACGCGCTGGTCATGCACCCCGGCCCGATGAACCGCGGTGTCGAGATCGACAGCAACGTCGCCGATCATGTCGAGCGCTCGCAGATCACCACGCAAGTCGAGATGGGCGTCGCCATGCGCATGGCCTGCCTCGACGTGCTGACGCGCCGGGCGCGCGGTGTGGAGGGTTGGGCATGAGCGCGGCTGCTCCCCTCACGATCGTCAACGGACGCCTTGTCCTTGGCGACGCGATCGTACCGGGCGCCGTGCGCTGCGAAGGCGACCGCATCGTGGCCGTCGGCACGGAGGTTTCGCCGGCTGAAGGCGATCGCATCCACGATGCGAAGGGCCAGCTGATTGCCCCGGGCCTCGTCGATTTCGGTGTCTTCGCGATCGACAAGCCGGCCTTCCACTTCGGCGGCGTCACCCGCGCCGCGCTGATGCCGGACCAGAGCCCGCCGCTCGACCGGCCGTCCAGCGTCCGCTTCGCTGCCTCGTCGGGCAAGCCGGACTTTTGGGTTCACCCGCTCGCCGCCGCGACGAAGGGCCTGGCGGGCGAGAAACTGGCCGAGATTGCACTGATGCGCGACGCCGGCGCGCGCGGCATCGCCACCGGTCGGCAATGGATCGCCGACTCGGGCACGATGCTGCGCCTGTGCCAATATGCCGCCATGCTCGACATGACCGTCTGTGCCCATGCCGAGGACGCAGGGCTCGTAGGGAGCGCCGTCGCCACCGCCGGTGAAATGGCGACTCGCCTGGGCCTACCGGCAGCGCCCGCGCAGGCAGAGGCCCTTGCGATCGCCCGCGACCTCGCCATCGCCGAGATGGCCGGTTGCGCCATCCACTTCCGCACCGTCACCACTGCCGTCGGGCTCGATCTGGTCCGGCAGGCCAAGGCCCGTGGCGTGCGGGTGACGGCAGGCGTGACGCCGGCCTATTTCATGCTGTCGGACCTCGCCACGGCGCAGTTCCGCACCTTCGCGCACCTCTCGCCCCCGCTCCGTTCCGAGAGCGACCGCAAGGCCGTGCGCGCCGCGCTTGCCGATGGCACGATCGACGTCGTCGCGTCCGGGCACGATCCGCGCGGCCCTGAGGACAAGCGCCTGCCGTTCGCCGACTCGGCCCCTGGCATGGCCGGCGCCGAGACGCTGCTGGCGCTCACCTTGACGCTGGTGCGCGACGGCGTGATCGGCATGCCGCGAGCGTTCGAGCTGCTCTGCGCCAGTCCCGCCAGGCTGCTGGGCGTCGCGGCCGGCAAGCTGGAAGCGGGTGCCGAGGCGGATATTGCGGTGATCGACCCGGAGCGGCCGTGGATCGTCGACTCGGAGAAGATGGCCGCCAGCGCGGGCAACACGCCTTTCGATCGCCAGCCGGTGCAAGGGCGTGTGTCGGCACTGTTCAAGGGTGGCGCGAAGGTCGGCTGACTACCCGCCTCTGCTGAACTGTCGGAGCGAGCCGGCGAACGGTGCGGCCTCACACTCACAAGCCAAACGCGACAGTCGTTGGTCGGCGTCGACAGCCTCGCCTGAGGCGCTCATTCGTTCTACCCGCAAAAAAGCCCCCGCCACAAAGGGCGGGGGCGCAGTTGGCTTCACATGGGGGTGAAGTTCGTAAAGACTCAGCGGCGCGCGAGGCGCTGGGCGACGGCTCCCAAGGCGCCGGGCAGCTCGCGCTTGGTGGCGTACGCAAGGCAGTCCTTGCCTCCACCACGCAGCGACGAACACTTCGAGCGCGCTGAGGCCATGTCGTAGCCGGCAGCGGCCACGCGCCAGTACTGGCGCCCGTTCACGGTTGCCTGCGTGATCCGCAGCTCGCGGTCCTTGAGGCTCGGATCCTGGCGCACGAAGATGCCCCAGGCGCGGTGCGCACCGGCTTCGGTGGTGAACGAGCCAAGCTGCACGACGTGCGTACCTGCCGCCGCCGGCGCGGCGGCGCGGCGGGGTGCGGCGCTCTTGGGCTTGGCAGCAGCAGGAGTCAGTGCCACTCGCTCGGCGCGTGCCATGCGCTGCGGTGCGGGGATCGGTGCCGCGACATCCTGCACCACCGGATTGGAAACAAAGGCACGTACGGCCGAAGAGGCATCCGCCAGTGCGGGCACCGGGGCCGGATCGGCAGCAACCGGCTCAGGGGCTGCAGCGTCGGTCCTCGGCTGCGGCTCGGCCATGGCGAGTACCGGTGCGTCAGCGCCGACCGGCGGCAGTTCCTGCGCTGCCGGTGCCGGCGTGTCGTTGGCCGCCAGCGCGGGCGCAGCCGCCGGGGCGGCGAGCGCGAGTTGAGCCGGTTGGCCAGGGTCGCTGCGCAACGGCGCGCCGATCAGTGCGGCCACGCGCGACTGCTGCGATCCGACGCTCGCCTGCAGCGCCCACTCGCTGATGCGCGCGTCGAGCTGCTCGAGCGGCACGTCCTGCGAAGCGATTACCCGCGCCTCGGGCAAGTGGCCGTCTAGCGCGAAGGCATAAGCCAGGTTCTGGCGGTTCTTCGGCGTGTTGTCGCCTTGCTTGATGACGTCGCTCAGCAGCGACACCGCCTGCGAGGGCTGGCCAGCAAGCGCCAGGGCCAGCGCATAGTCGCCGACCGGAATGGCATCGCGCCACTGCCCCAGCAGCGTGACCGCCTCTGCGTTGCGGTTGGAGCCGATGTAGGAGAGCGCCATCCCGAGCGCCGTCGACGGCGTCTTGTCGCCCAGCGACACCGCATCCTCGAACGATGTGCTCGCTGACACGAAGCGGCCCGCGGACAGGTAGGTCTGCCCCAGGCGGGCGCGACCTTCCGCACTCTGCGGCTGCTTGGCGACCGCGCGTTCGGCAGCAACGACCTGCTTCTCGGCCTTGCGACTTACCTGACCCTGGTCACCGGCGACGTTGCTGCCGATGGCTCCAGCCAAGGCGAACCCGGGCGCCGCCACGCAGCCGACGGCCAGCGCCGCCGCCATGGCAGAGTGCATGCCGGTGCGGCTGAGCACGCGTCGGTTCAGTTTGGCCAAGTGTCGAGCCATGAGCTTGTGGGCCTGCATCGCGAACGGATCCCCCTGATCGACTTCGTCGTGACCCGCGACGGCACGCCGCGAGTGAATTCCCTGGGAGGGCAATCGCAGATCGTTCCTAATTTACGGTTAAGCCCGTAGAAGCCCTTGCAGGCGGTCATCGGGGCAAGCGCTTACGGGGATCTGCGCATAAAGGCTTTGCTAAGCGGTTCTTCACTATGGCACTTAACCTAGGTCGCGCGGGGGCTTTGCGTGGCTCGTACGAACGGTGGGGCACGCGGTGCGAAAGGATAAGGTCTTGGTCATGGTAGTTCGAGGATCAGGCAAGGTGCGCCTGGGCGCGTTCCTCGCGGCAAGCATGATGGCTGGCCTCGGCTCCCCCGCGCTCGCGGACGTGAAGGCCGGCGTCGATGCCTGGAGCACGGGCGACTTCACTGCTGCCGTCCGCGAGTGGCAGGCGCCTGCCGCCGCCGGCGATCCCGACGCCCAGTTCAACCTCGCCCAAGCCTACCGCCTCGGCCGCGGCGTGCCCAAGGACCTGGGTCGGGCCGAACAGCTGTTCGGCGCCGCTGCCGCCAAGGGTCACCTGCAGGCCAGCGACAACTATGGCCTGCTGCTGTTCCAGCGCGGAGAGCGGGCGCAGGCCATGCCTTACATTCGCTCCGCCGCATCGCGCGGCGATCCGCGCGCGCAGTACATCCTGGGCCTGGCGCTGTTCAACGGCGACGGCATGGCGAAGGACTGGGTGCGCGCCTACGCTTACCTAACTCTGGCGCAGCAGCAAGGCCTGCCGCAAGCGACCGGCGCGCTGGCGCAGATGGACCAGCACGTTTCCATGGCGGACCGGCAGAAGTCGGTGGCCGTCGCCTCGCAGATCGCCGCCGAGACCGAGGCCACGCGCGCTCGCCAGCTTGCCGCGGTCGACCTGGGCTCCGCGTCCGGCGGAGCCATCGTCGACGAACCTGCGCCCGCTGCCGCGACCTCTCGCGGCCCATCGGTCGCGACGGTCGAGCGCGCCGTCGCCGAGGCCGAGCGGGTCGCGGGCCGATCCAGCCCGGCGAGCGCCGGCGCCGACTACACGATCACCAAGCCACGAGTCGCCGCGGCCACTCCGCCCGTCTCGGCCCGCACCCCGGCACCGGCTCCGGCACCCACGCGCACGCCGGCACCCGCGCCATCTACGCGCCCTGCACCCACCACCACACCGAGCGCTTCGGGCGCCTGGCGCGTCCAACTCGGCGCGTTCGGCGTCGCGAGCAACGCCGAGGCACTGTGGGCACGCGTTCGCAGCCGGTCCGAGCTTGCCGGACACGCCAAGCTCCTCGTGCCCGCCGGGAAGGTCACCAAGTTGCAGGCCGGTGGCTTTGCCAGCCAGGCCGACGCCTCCGCCGCCTGCTCGCGGCTGAAGAGCGCCGGCATCACCTGCCTCGCCACGCGCGACTGAATGTCCTAGGCTGGGCGGCCCATGCGCGTCGCCTCGCTCGATCTCATCCGCGGCGTCGCGGTCCTCGGCATCCTGGCGATCAACATCGCCGGCTTCGCGGGGCCCTCAATCGGCACGCTCAGCCCGAACCTGCCTACGCCCGCCGGCATGTGGAACGAAGCCGCGTACGCCTTCGCGTTCGTGCTGTTCGAAGGCAAGATGCGCGCGCTGTTCGCGATCCTGTTCGGAGCGGGCATAGCGCTGTTCATCGACCGGGCCGAAGCACAGGGCCGCGACGGCGATCTCCTGCAGGCACGACGCCTTGGCTGGCTGCTGCTGTTCGGCGCCTTGCACTATTACCTGCTGTGGTGGGGCGACATCCTGTTCGCCTATGCCGCCTGCGGGCTGATCGTGCTGCTCCTCCACCGCATGGCGCCCCGGCTGCTGGGCGCCGGCGCGGCGGCGCTGTTCCTGGCCATGCACCTGAACGGCCTGCTCGCCAGCCTGCCCATGCTCGATGCGGAGGAAGCGGTACGGCTTGGCACCGCCAACCCCGGGCAGGCGAGTGCCGTGGCGCAATACCAAGGCTACCTCGTGGCAGCGGTCCAGCGCGAGATGAGCCAGTACACCGGCGGTTTCCTGCACATCCTGACGATCAAGCTGCAGGATCACCCGCTCTGGCCACTCGCCGGCGTGCGTGACGGTTTCGGAGAGTACGTGCCGCTGATGACGCTCGGCCTGCTCCTGCAGCGCAGCGGCTTCTTCGCCGGCACTTGGCCGGTACGGGCTATGGTGCTGCTGGGCGTCGGCTCCACGGTGGCGGGCTTGAGCGTTACCCTGCTCTCGCTCGGCTGGCTGTTGCAGCGGCACTTCCCGGTGATCGCGATGGACACATCGCTGCGGTACGGCCTCGCCCTGCCCCACCTTGTCACAGCATTCGGCTACCTCACGTTGCTGGTCCTTGCGACGCCATGGCTCGGCCGCACGCGACTGGGCGGGCGATTGGCGGCGGCGGGACGGATGGCCTTCTCCAATTATCTCGGCACCAGCCTGCTCATGACCACGCTGTTCTACGGCTGGGGCCTGGACCTGTTCGGCCAAGTCGATCCGCTCGCGCAATGGCTGTTCGTCTTCTTCGGCTGGGCTCTCATGCTCGGCTGGAGCGGGCCATGGCTCCGGCATTGGCGCCGGGGTCCACTCGAATGGCTATGGCGGTGCCTGACCGAAGGCAGGTTGCTCTCGAACCGCGTCTAACTGCTATTGCGATCCATTCGCATGCAGCTATATTGCGATTCGAGAGGAACACGCATGTACGTCTGCATCTGCAACGCGATACGGGAATGCGAACTGCGCCAAGCGGCGCGCACCTGCCGTGGCGATGCCGAAGCGCTCTACACCGCCATCGGGCGCCCGCCCCAGTGCGGCCAGTGCGTGGACGAGGCCGAGGACATCATCGCCGACGAGCGTTTGTCGACTCTCCTCCCGGTGCCGCTCGCCGCGGCCGACCGCACGCTGCAGCCTGCGCATACTTGATCGCCCTTAATGCCGCGGGGCGCCTTCTCGCGTTGCCTCCCCAAAGCTGGTAAGCCATAGGGCTCGCTCAGCCAGACAGGAGCTTCCCCATGAAGGGCGACCGCCAGGTCATCGACTTTCTCAACAAGGCGCTGCTCAACGAGCTGACCGCGATCAACCAGTACTGGCTGCACTACCGCATGCTGGAACACTGGGGCGTCAAGAAGCTGGCCGATTACGAGCGCCATGAGTCCATCGACGAGATGAAGCATGCCGACATCCTGGCGGAGCGCATCCTGTTCCTCGACGGACTCCCCAACTTCCAGGCGCTCGGCAAGCTGCGCGTGGGCGAGAGCGTGGAGGAAGTGCTCAAGGCCGACCTCGCGCTGGAGCACGATGCCATCCCCTTGCTCAAGGAAGCCATCGCCCACTGCGAGGCCGTGCGCGATTACATCAGCCGCGAGATCTTCGAGCGCATCCTCGAGAGCGAGGAAGAGCACGTCGACTTCCTCGAGAAGCAGTTCGACCTGATCGGGTTGATGGGCATTCAGAACTACATCCAGCTCAACAGCCCTTCGGCTGGCGAAGGCAGCACCGACACGGGCGCCTGAGCCCTACTTGCAAGAAGGCCAGCGTCGTCCCGGGCTGGACCCGGGACGACGCTGTAATCCGGCTGCCTACCTCACCCGATACTTGTCGAACCAAGCCAGGATCGCCGCGGCCTTGGCGGCCGACTGCGAAGGCCGCGCGGTGAGCCCGCCGTGGCTGGCGCCCGGCACTTTCACCAGCGCGGTCGGCACCCCGCGGATCTGCAGCGCGGCGTAGTACTGCTCCGATTCGCTCACCGGCGTGCGATAATCCTCCGAGCCGACGACGACCAGCGTCGGCGTCTTGACGTTGCCGACCAGGCTCAGCGGCGAGCGGTTCCAGTAGCTCATTGGATCCTCCCACGGCTTCTTGTCGAACCAGTAGCGCGAAGTGAACGTCGTCGAGTCCATCGTCAGCGATTCGCTGATCCAGTTGATCACCGGCTTCTGCGAGGCGGCCGCCTTGAACCGGTCGGTCTTGCCGACGATCCACGAGGTCAACACGCCGCCGCCAGAGCCGCCGGTGACGAACAGGTTGTTGGGATCGGCCACTCCGTCGGCGATCGCCGCATCGACCGCCCCCATGAGGTCGTCGTAGTCAGTGCCGGGGTATGCGCGGTCGATCAGGTTGGCGAACTCCTCGCCATACGACGTGCTGCCGCGCGGGTTGGTGTAGAGCACGGCATAGCCATGCGCGGCATAGAGCTGGTCGTCGGTCGAGAAGGTCGGGCCATAGGCCGAGTTCGGGCCGCCGTGGATCTCCAGGATAAGCGGCACGCGCTGACCGGGCTGCAGCCCCGGTGGCGTCACCAGCCAGGCATCGATCGCACGCCCGTCCGGGGCCGTCACCGCCAGCTTGCGCACTGGCGCGATCGCCTTTGCTGCCTGCCAGTTGGCGTTGAGGCTGGTCAGCCGCCGCCCATCGACCCACAGGTCGGCCGGCGCCTCGGTGCCACCGGCGGTGTAGGCCACCTTGCCGCCGTTCGACACGCTGAAGTCGCCCCCGGTGTAGGGCCGGTCATAGTGCGAGCCGCCCGTCAGCCCGTCCGCTACCACGCGAACCGAACCGTCGAGGCCGATGCGCGAGACGCGCTTCTTGCCGTGATCGTCGTACGAGACATAGAGCTGTGAGTTGCCCGCCCAGCTTACGGTCTCGATCGATCGGTCGAGGCCCGCCGTCAGCGGACGCACACCGGTGCCGTCCGCGTTCATCACGTAAAGCTCGGTGTTCTCATAGCTGCGGTTGACGTCGTCGAACCCGAGATAGGCCACGTGCTTGCCGTCCGGCGAAAGCACCGCATTGTTGTCCGGTCCCTGTCGCGTGGTCAGCGCCTTAATCGCACCGCTCGCGACATCGACGGTGTAGACTTCCGAGTTGCTCTCTTCGCGCTGCCAATCCGGCCGGCGGTTGGCGGAGAACACCAGGGCGCGCCCGTCCGGGCTCCACGAGAGCGGCCCGCCGTCGTCGTAGTCGCCGAACGTCACCTGCCGCGGGGCGCCGCCATCCGCGGCGACGACGAAGACGTGATCGAAGCCCGGCTTGGCATAGCCGCCGCCATCGGCGCGGTAGGACACCCGGTCGATCACCTCCAGATCGTCCGCCCACTTGGCGCCTTCGGGCTTCTCCGGCGCCTTGCCGAGCTTCAGCGCTTCACCCGGTACACGCATGGTGTAGGCGATGGTGCGACCGTCAGGCGACCAGGCGATGCTGCCGGGACTATCGGGCAGGCCCGTCACCTTCACGCTGCGATCGCTGTCGACCCACATGACGGTGAGCTGCGGCGCGCCCTCTCCATCTGACGAGACATAGGCCAGTCGCTTGCCGTCGGGCGACCAGCGCGGCGAGCGGTGCGATCCCTTGCCCGCGACCAGCGGCGTCTGACGCCCGCTCGCCAGGTCCACGAGCCAGATCGTCGGCACTTCCTTGTCGGTCATCACGTCTGCCGTCATGCGCACGTAAGCGACGCGCGATCCGTCCGGGCTGATCTGCGGATCGGTGGCACCGACCAGCCCGAACAGGTCCTGACCGGTGAAGCTGCGGTTCGGTCCCGCGGGCGGCGCTTTGGCCTCATGCCCAGTCTGCTCCCCTGTCTGCTGGGCCTGGGCGATGCCGATCGGAGCAAAAAGGCTCAAGGCAGCTGTCGCCGCCAACAGGAGGGCTTGGGAACGGCGCAAATCAGGTCTCCGATCAGATACTTCGCCGCCAGACTGCATCGCGCGCGCGACGAAAGCCAGTGCCGCGATCGCGGGTCGCCGCCGCCCCCACCCACAATCTTCCTGGTCCATACCGAGCCAGTCGCAGCTTCCCACCTGGACGCTCACCCCCTAAGACCGCCGCATGAACGACGGCGAACATCGCAGCTTCCGCTTTGAAGACGGCACCTTCATGGGCGTGGTGCTGGTGGTCACCCTGCTGTTCGCCTGGCTGATCTCGTCCTACTTCGGCGCGATCCTGTGGGGCCTTGTCGCTGCAATCCTGTTCGAGCCGGCGACCCAGCACCTGGCCGAGCGGCTCAACAACCGCAAGAGCCTGGCGGCCGCGCTCGTGCTGCTGCTGATCCTGGCGCTGATCGTCATGCCCGCGCTGCTCCTTGGCTCCAGCCTGGTGCAGGAGGCTGCCACCCTATACGAGCGGATCCGCAGCGGGCAGCTCGACATTCCCAACATGCTCAATCACTTGCGCGATGCGCTGCCCTCCACGGTGCGCCGCTTCGTGGATCGCCAGGGCCTCTCCGACTTCAACTCGCTGCGTCGCATGTTCGGCTCGGGCATCGCGAGCGGGTTGCAGGACATCGCCTCGCGCGCGCTGCTGGTGGGGCAGAGTGCGCTCAGCTTCCTCGCCGCGATGGGCGTGATGCTGTACCTGACGTTCTTCCTGCTGCGCGATGGCCGGCGCTATGGCGACCTCATCCGCACCGCACTGCCGCTGCGGCCCGATACGCGCGACCGGCTGATCGACCATTTCGTCATCGTGGTGCGCGCCACCATGAAGGGCACTGTCGTCGTCGCGCTTGTCCAAGGGCTACTTGGCGGGCTGATCTTCTGGGCGCTCGGCATTGAGGGCGCGCTGCTGTGGGGCACGATGATGGGCTTCCTGTCACTGCTGCCCGCCGTGGGGACCGGCATCGTCTGGGTGCCGGTCGCCATCTACCTCCTCGTCAGCGGAGCATGGATCAAGGGCGCGATCATGATCTTCTGCGGTGTCTTCGTGATCGGTCTGGTCGACAACCTGCTGCGTCCGATCCTGGTCGGCCGCGACACCCGCATGCCCGACTTCGTGGTGCTGATCGCGACCTTGTCTGGTCTCGAACTCTTCGGACTGAGCGGCTTTATCGTCGGCCCGGTCATTGCCGCGCTCTTCATCGCGGTGTGGAACATGGCGATCGAGCAACGCGCACCGGCCATGGCCGAGCTCGCCAGCACTCTCCCCGATGACGAAGCGCCTTTGGTGGCTCCGCACACCTGATTGCTGGAATGTGACACCAGTGTGACAGAACGCTGGTGCAAGCCGTCGCGATTGCCTAGGAGCCTGCCGTGCCCAAGCTCACGCGCCTTGCCCTGCCCTGTATTGTCGTCGCGACGGCACTGTTCGCCTCGCCGGCGCTGGCTGCACAGGACGATGAGCAGCTCTGGCTCCAGACCAACGTGCACGTGCCGCTGGACGGCAATACCCGCGTCACGCTGGAGCAGATCACCCGCTTCAGCGATCGCATGGACGGCGTGTACACCACCGAATTCGGCGCGCTGATCGGACAGCGGGTATCGAAGAACCTGGAATTCGGCTTCGGCTATCGCCACGTCGGCTTCCACAACGGCAACCGCAACGCCGACGAGGACCGCTTCCGCCAGCAAGTGGTCGGCACCTTCGGCCGCTTCTCGACTCGCCTGCGCCTGGACGAGCGCTTTCATCCCGATGGCGATGAGATCGGCTTCCGCCTGCGGCCCCTGGTGCGCTACAACCAGCCGCTCGATCGCAACGGGCTTGCCCTGTTCGTCAGCCATGAAAGCTTCGTGCTGCCCAACAGCACCAAGTGGGGCCAGCGCCGCGGCTATGAGCGCATGCGCAACATGCTGGGATTAGCCATCCCGCTCTCCACACAGGCCAGCGCCGACGTGGCTTATCTCAACCAGTACCGCCTCGCCCGTGGCGGTGCACGGGCGCAAATGGATCACGCGCTCAGTATGCAGTTGACGATCAACCTGGGCGCCAAGCGCAAGGTGGTCGAGCACCACCAAGGCGATTGATCTATACGCGAAAAAGGGAGGGCGCCTTTCGGCACCCTCCCCTTTTTACTTCCGAACTCGTAGTCGGCTTACTGAGCCAGGCCGGCCGGAACCATCTGCTTGGCATGAGTCAGGTGGCGCTCGATCACCGGCACGGCGGTGGACGCGACCTGCTTCAGCGCGACGTCGGTGCCGTCGGTGGCATAGCCCTTGTGCAGCGCCCATGCGGTCTGGTGCGCGGCAGCCTGCTGCTGCAGGTAGAGATCGTCGAAGCTAGCCTTCGGCGCCTTTTTCAACAGGGCGATCTTCGCCGCATTCTCGGCCGAGAGCTTCATCGAAGGACGAGCGATCGTGCGATCGTTGTTCTTTAGCGCTGCCATCAGCGCCTTGGTGGTCTGGGTGTGATCGGCGATCATCTCGCGCGCGAAGCTCTTCACGTCATCGCGCTTGCTGCGCGTGAGCGCGAGCTTGCTGGACTGGATCTCGTACATGTCCGAATCCGCAGCGAGCTTCACGTAGTCAGTGGCCGATGTACCGGTGATCGGCGAGACCCCGGCATCGGCGGCAGTCAACATACCCTGGGCGAGCGAGGGCGAGGCAATCGACAGCGCAAGTGCGCTTGCAAGAATAGCTTTGCGAAACATCAAGTTTCTTCCTTTGATACCAACTGGCGCACAACACCCGCGATGATCGAAAGGTTCCTGCCTGACGGCGCTATGACGTGCCGAATTGCAGAAAGAAACTTCAGAGACTTGCCATGACGGTAGTCTGACGAGACACTCGACAGGCGCTGCAGGCCAGAACCTCGACTTATATCAAGGCCCGCAAGTGCTTCCCCATGGCAGTAGCGCTCTGCCTCAGTCCTTCTTGAAGGGGTTCTTCGGACTTCGCAGCGTCAGGCGGATCGGCACGGCGTCGAAGCCGAGCTCACGGCGAATGCCGTTGATCAGGTAGCGCTTGTAGCTTTCGGGCAGCGAATCGAGCCGGGTGCCGAACAGCACGAAGCCGGGGGGCCGCGTCTTCGCCTGCGTGATGTAGCGCAGCTTGATCCGCTTGCCGCCGGGTGCCGGCGGGGGATTGGCGTTAAGCGCATCGTCGAACCAGCGGTTGAGCGCGGCCGTCGGCACGCGGCGGCTCCAGGCCTCACGGATGTCGAAGGCGGCCTTAATCATGTCGTCCAGGCCCTTGCCGGTGCGCGCCGAAACCGCCAGCAGCGGCACGCCGCGCACTTGTGCCAGACCTTCGTCCAGGGCGCCGCGAATGCCCTGGAACAAGCTGCTCGCGCCCTCGGCCACGTCCCACTTGTTGATCGCAATCATCAGCGCGCGACCTTCCTCCAGTACCATGGAGGCGATCTTCAGGTCCTGGTGCTCCAGCCCGCGTGTGGCATCGAGCAGCAGCACGACGACCTCGGCGAAATCGACAGCGTGGCGAGCATCGGCGACCGAAAGCTTCTCCAGCTTCTCGACCACATTCGACTTCTTGCGCATGCCCGCCGTGTCGATCAGGCGAACCGGGCGGACCTCGCCGTTCTGCTGCGTCCATTCCCAATCGATCGCGATCGAATCGCGGGTGATGCCCGCCTCGGGACCCGTCAGCAGGCGATCTTGGCCGAGCAGCTTGTTGATCAGCGTCGATTTGCCCGCATTCGGACGACCGACGATGGCCAGCTTGAGAGGACCACGCAACAGCGCCTCCTCGTCGAACTCCTCGTCTTCTTCCTCGACCTGCAGCGGCTCGAGGTGCGGCAGCAGCGCCTCGAACAAGTCGCCCATGCCCTCGCCGTGTTCAGCGGAGATCGCGACGGGGTCGCCCAGACCGAGCGAGTAGGACTCCAGCAGCCCGCTCTCGCCCGCGCGACCTTCCGCCTTGTTGGCGACGAGGATCACGGGCACCCTGGCGCCGCGCAGCCAACGGGCGATTTCTTCGTCGAGCGGCGTCAGCCCCGCGCGCGCATCCATGACAAACAGCGCCAATTCGGCGCTTTCCAGCGCGGCCTCGGTCTGCTGGCGCATGCGGCCGGGCAGGCTTTCGGCGTCTTCGTCCTCCCACCCTGCGGTGTCGACGATCTGGAACTTCAGGCCGAGCAATTCGGCATCGCCGAAGCGACGGTCGCGCGTGACGCCGGGCTGGTCGTCGACGAGTGCCAGCTTCTTGCCCACCAGACGGTTGAACAGCGTGGATTTGCCGACGTTGGGCCGGCCGATGATGATCACCTGGGGTGCGGGCATGATCGGCGGGACGTGGCGGTTTGTGCCGCAGTTGGCAAGTCCCGCGCTCCGTAGCCATGACCGCCGGTCCGATCGTCTGGCCCAAACTGGATCGTTTGCCGCTGGATTGCGGCCGATCGTTGGTCATTGCGAGAAATCTGCGCTGTGCGAGGCATGCGAAGGTCGAGGTTAACGGGGGCAAGATGGCAATCTGTGACCATCAAGCCGGCAGAAAACGGCCACTAGGCGGCAAGTTCTTGCCGGCCTGTTTACCGTTGCTGGATACCATGCACGTCAGAGCGCTCCTAACCAGCACCTGCGATTAAGGCTGCATGAGGGGCACAAATCTCACATGCATCGTGGGCTTGCTGGTCGCGGGAGCGTCGCAGGCTGAAGCGAAACCTGCAGCAGCGCTGTACGATCCGGCAGGAGGCGGACCGCTCGCTGCGGTACCCGGCGTGCTGCAATGTGTGCCGTTCGCGCGCGACACTTCTGGCATCCGGCTCTATGGCGACGCGCATACCTGGTGGAACCAAGCCGAGGGGCGATATGCCCGCGGCCGCGCGCCCAGGCCCGGTTCGGTCATGGCCATCCAGCCCCACGGCGGCTCGACGCTCGGCCATGTCGCCACGGTGCGACGCGTGGTGGATGCGCGCACGATCCTGATCGATCACGCCAACTGGTCCGCGCCCGGCAAGATCGAGCGCAACGTCACTGCGGTGGACGTCTCTCCCGCCAACGACTGGAGCGAAGTGCGCGTATGGTACGCGCCGATCCAGAGCCTGGGCGGTGCGCACTGGCCGGTGTCCGGCTTCATCTACAACAGCAAGCCGAGAGCCAGGACGGCCGCGCCGGAGAAGCTGGCGAAGACCTCGACGTTCAGCAAGTACGTGCCGGGCAAGACAAAGGTCCGGTTCGGGTTTGACCCGCTGTTCGTTGCGGCAACCTCGTCGCGTGGCTTGCCGGCAGGTGGGAAGGTCCGATCGGCGCCGGTGCGGCTTGCCCCAGTGCGCCTCTCCTCCGTCGGGCCTGTGAAGTTCAGCGGCCGAAAAGACCCAATCGGCGCGATCATCGCCAGCGCGCGTTAGGCTCGGCGCCCCCGCACCAAACTTCGTCATTCCTGCGAAGCCGAAAGTGGAGCGAGTGGAGTCTGGGTGCGACGGACTTACGCCCGCCGGAACTCAGCCGAGCTTCGCGACCGGAGCGTCCTCGCCCAAGTCTTCGTACCATGCTTCCACCGGCCCGCTGAGCTTCAGCGTCAGCGGCTGGCCGTGGCGGTCCTTGGTCTTGCCGGCCTGAACCCGGATCCAGCCTTCCGAAATCGAGTACTCCTCGACGTTGGTGCGCACCGCGCCCTTGAAGCGGATGCCGATGCCGCGCTGCAGCTTGTCGGCATCGAAGTGCGGGCTGCGCGGGTTGATCGCCAGCCGGTCGGGCGGCACGTCCGGACCGGAGGTGGCGGCAGGTGCGACGTCGGGTGTATCTTCGCTCATGGCCGCTCGTTTAGAAGCGATTGCCCGCTTGTCAACGCGGGCGGCCTCGGCTAGGGGCGCGCCTTCCGCATGGTAGCGGGCGCGTAGCTCAGCGGTAGAGCACACCCTTCACACGGGTGGGGTCACAGGTTCAATCCCTGTCGCGCCCACCAGGCTTCAGCCTGGAAACCACACATCACATCTCGCGTTGAAACGATCCGCATGAGCGGGTAGGCGCGCGGCCATGCACGACATCCGCCTGATCCGCGACGATCCCGCCGCCTTCGACGACGCCCTCGCCCGCCGCGGGGTCGAAGCCGTGTCGGCGCGCATCCTGGCACTCGACGAGCACCGCCGCGGTGTAGCCACGCGCCTCCAGGAAGCGCAGAACCGCCGTAACGAGGCATCGAAGGCGATCGGTGCGGCGATGGGCAAGGGCGACAAGGACACCGCCGAAGCGCTCAAGGCCGAAGTCGCGCAAATCAAGGACCTGCTGCCCGCACTCGAAGCCGACGAGCGCCAGCACGACGAGGCAATTCGCGACGAACTCGCGCGCTTGCCCAACCTGCCCGCCGCCGACGTTCCCGAAGGTGCAGACGAAGCCGAGAACGTCGAAGTCGCTCGCTGGGGCACCCCGCGCGAGTTCGCCTTCACGCCCAAGGAGCACGCCGATATCGGCCCCGCGCTCGGGCTCGATTTTGAGACCGGCGCCGCCATTGCCGGCGCGCGCTTCACCTTTCTACGCGGCCAAATCGCGCGGCTGCACCGCGCATTGGCGCAGTTCATGCTCGACACCCAGGTCGACACGCACGGCTACACCGAATGCGCGCCGCCGCTGCTGGTGAAGGACGAAGCCGCGTTCGGCACTGGCCAGCTGCCTAAGTTCGCAGAGGACCTGTTCCGCACCACCGACGGTCGCTGGCTGATCCCCACATCCGAAGTCTCGCTGACCAACTCGGTGCGCGAGCAGATCCTGGCGCCCGATACGCTGCCGTTGCGCATGACCGCGCTGACCCCTTGCTTCCGCTCGGAGGCAGGTGCCGCCGGCCGCGACACGCGCGGGTTCATTCGCCAGCACCAATTCGAAAAGGTCGAGCTGGTCACCGTCTGCAAGCCCGAGGACAGCGCCGCCGAGCACGAGCGCATGGTCGCCGCCGCCGAAGCCATTCTGCAGGCACTGGAGCTGCCCTATCGCAAGATGCTGCTGTGCACCGGCGACATGGGGGCGAGCGCGCGCAAGACGTTCGACCTGGAAGTCTGGCTTCCCGGCCAGGGCGCCTATCGCGAGATCAGCTCAGTCTCCAACTGCGGCGACTGGCAAGCCCGACGCATGAACACGCGGTTCAAGCCGGAAGGCTCGAAAAAGACCGAGTTCGTGCACACGCTGAACGGCTCCGGACTTGCGGTGGGCCGCACGCTGGTGGCGGTGCTGGAGAACTACCAGGACGAGGATGGCTCGGTGCGCGTACCCGATGTGCTCAAGGCACGGATGGGCGGACTGGAGCGGTTGGTCCCTGCGGGCTGATCACGCAAATCGTTCCCGTCACTCGAATCCGCCCCTAGGAACCTGCCCCATGCGCATCCTGCTGACCAATGACGACGGCATCAACGCCCCCGGCCTCTACGTGCTGGAGAAGATCGCCGCGCAGCTCTCCGACGACATCTGGATCTGCGCCCCGTCCGAGGAGCAGTCCGGCGCCGGCCACTCGCTCACGCTCACCCGGCCCGTCCGCCTGCGCGAGCATGCGCCCAAGCGGTTCTCGGTCACCGGCACCCCGACCGATGCGGTAACCATGGGCCTCAAGAAGGTGCTGCCCGGCCCACCCGATCTGATCCTCTCGGGCGTCAATCGCGGCGCCAATCTCGGGGACGACGTGACCTACTCGGGCACCGTCTCTGCAGCTCTGGAAGGCGCGCTCGCAGGCATCCGCTCGATCGCGCTGAGCCAGGTCTACACGCGCGAGGACATCGGCGAGAACGTGTCGTTCGCCGCCGCCAAAGCTTGGGGGGCGAAAGTAATAGGGCCTTTACTTAACGAGCCATTTGCCAGCAGGACCTTGGTTAATGTAAACTTTCCCCCGGTGGCAGCAGCGGACGTCAGGGGGATACGGGTGGTTCGTCAGGGATTTCACGATTATGCGCGCGGCTCGCTCATCGAGAGCGTCGATCCGCGCGGCTTCCCGTACTTCTGGTTCGGCCTGCACGGCATCGAGCATACGACGGGCCACGACACCGATCTGGAGGCGATCGCAGACCGGTATATCTCCGTGACGCCGCTTCATGTCGACCTGACGCACGAGGCTTCGCTGGCCAAGCTCGCGAGCCGATACGAGGCATGAAGGCGCTCAGATTCCTGGTCGCCGCGGCACTGCTGCCGCTGCCCTCTATCGCACAGGCTGCCGAAACCGAGCACGTCGTGGGCGAAGGCGAAACGCTGAACGGCATCGCCAATCGCGCCGGTGTCTCGGCCAAGGCCCTGGCGGAGGCGAATGGCTTGAAGACGCCCTTTGCGCTGCGCACCGGGCAGAAGCTGAAGATCCCGGCGGTTGCGGCCAAGGCTTCGGTCAAGACCGCCGCTGCGGCTAAGCCGACCACCGACGGCAAAGCATCGACGAGCGCGCCGACGAAGGCTTCGGCCAAGACGCCGCTCGCCTCTACCCCCGACAACCCGGCGCTGGCTAAGGAAAACGTCCATGTCGTGACCCAGGGTGAGACCCTGGGAGGCATCGCCAACCGCGCCAAGGTGCCGCGGGTTCTGATCGCCGAGGCGAACGGCCTCACCGCACCCTACGACGTGCGACCTGGCCAGAAGCTGCTGATCCCGCGCACGCGACGCTATGTGGTGCGGCCGGGTGATACCGGCTTCGAGATCGCCTATCGCCATGCCGTGCCGTGGAGCCAGATCGCGGTCGCCAATGGCCTGGACGCCAATGCCGCCGTAGTGCCGGGCAAGGAGCTGTTGATCCCCACGGTGCTCGATCCGCAGCTTCCCTCGCCGGCGGACAAAGCCGCGGTGAAGACTGCGGCGACCGCCAGCGCCGTCGCCAGCGCCGCCGTGGCAGCAGCCAAGGCGCCTGCCGGCCGGGGCGTACCTCGCTTCGCCTGGCCTCTCGAAGGCACCGTACGGCGCAGCTGGAAGCCGACCGCCTCGGCCGATCATCACGACGGGCTGGACATCGTCGCCCCCGCAAACAGCGCCGTGCGCGCTGCGGCGGCTGGAACGGTGCTGTTCGCCGGCGCGGAGGCCGACCAGTTCGGCAACCTCGTCGTCCTCGATCACGGCGATGGCTGGAACACCGCCTACGGGTTCCTCAGCCGCGCCACCGTAAAGAAGGGCGAGAAGGTTGCGTCTGGCGAACGTATCGGCGTGATCGGCAACACCGGCAAGGCGCGCGGCACCGAACTTCACTTCGAAGTGCGTCAGGACGGCAAGCCGGTCGATCCCGAGCCCGAGCTGCCCAAGGCGCCTTGATCCTCTTCCTCTTCATCCCCGTAAAGCGGGGATCCATCTCCTGATCTCGCGTAAGAAGAACCGCTTGGAGATAGATCCCCGCCCCCGCATGAATGACGAAGATTGTTGGTTGGGCGTTACATTCTGACTGTACACCCCGCACCCGACATGATCAGCCTGCGCAAATGAAACGCCCTACCCCTCACCGCCTCAGCAAGCCGCTGCGCCGGGCGTTGGCAGTTCCGGTCTGGGCCGATCTCGCATTGCGCCTGGGCGCCGCGCTGGCGCTGGTGTTCTTCGTGGTGATGATCCACTGGATCGATCGCGAGGGCTTGAACGACACGCACGATGGCGTGGTCAGCTTCCTCGACGTCGTCTACTTCACCATGATCTCGATCACCACGACCGGGTTCGGCGACATCGCTCCGGTCAGCGACAAGTCACGGCTGATCGAGGCGGTGATCGTCACGCCGATCCGCTTCGCAGTGATCTTCATCTTCGTGGGCACCGCCTATCAGTTCGTGATCAGGCGCAGCTGGGAGAAATGGCGCATGCGCCGCATACAGGAGAACTTGGCCGGGCACATCGTGGTGCTCGGCTACGGCGTCAGCGGCGCAGAGTCCGTGAGCGAGCTGATCGCGCGCGATACGCAGCCCTCCGAGATCGTCGTCATCGATCTGGACGGTCACCGCCTGGAGCAAGCCGAGGCGGTCGGCTGCAATGTCCTGGAAGGCGATGCGACCCGCGACGAGACGCTCGGCGCAGTCCGGATCGACCGCGCGCGCGCCGTGCTGGTCTCGGCCGGGCGTGATGACACCTCGATCCTGATGATCCTGACAGCCCGGCACATGGCGCCCAAGGTCCCGATCACGGCCGTGGTGCGCAACGACGATAACGAACTGCTCGCACGTCAGGCGGGAGCGGACAACGTGATCAACCCGGTGCGCATCACCGGGCTGCTGCTGGCCGGCTCGGCGCAAGGCAAGCACGTGTCCGAATACCTGTCCGATCTCGCCTCGGTCGGCGGGCGCGTGCAGCTGGTCGAGCGGCCGGTGGCGGCGGACGAAGTCGGTCGCGCACTGGACCAGCTCACCACCGGCCGCGGCCTGCGCATCTATCGCGCCGGCAAGGCGATCGGCTTCTGGGAAGCGGGTGCGCAGCGGCTGGAGCCGGGCGACACGGTGGTAGAGATCGCCCCCACTTGCGTGGAAGAAAGCGCGACAGCGGCAAGCTAGTCAGATCCTCCCCTGCAAGGGGACGTGGCAGACGCGAAGCGGCTGACGGAGGGGTGTCACCGTCTCGATCGCGCACTCGACTAGCGGTGACACCCCTCCGTCACGCACTACGTGCGCGCCACCTCCCCTTCCAGAGGAGGATTTAGCAGGACCCTCACCCCAACGCCCAGAACACCACGCCCATCGCCAGGTAGGCGACCAGCCAGAAGCCGCAGTCGAGCACCCGCCGCATCGGCTCGGTCCCGCTGCGCGCATGGGTCAGCCACACCGCCGGGATGACGAAGAACAGCGCCACACCGCCGGTCTGCATGAAATACAGCCACGGCTTGGCATCCAGCACCGCTGCGCCGATCCGTGCGAAGTTGTGCCCCAGCATGATCGCGGCCAGCAGGAAGATCGCACCGACCAGCCAGAACCGCCCCCCGGATTGCGCCCGCCCGCCGAGCAGCGGCCGGCCCGTCCGGAAGAGCGGACCGTTCCAGACGATCCCCACGGCCAGCGCCAAAGCTGCCGCCAGCAGCACCGCCAACCAGTTTACCGGACCCATCAGCCTCTCCTCCCCTGTTTGTTCTCTACGGTAGCGAGAATCGCTGAAGAGGTATATGGGGCCGCGTTCCATGGCATTAGAACTTCCCTCAGCCCCCAAGGTGGGCATGGTCAGCCTCGGCTGCCCCAAGGCGCTCGTCGATAGCGAGCGCATCCTCACGCGCCTGCGCGCCGACGGCTATTCGATGAGCCCGAACTACCAGGGCGCCGACGTCGTGCTCGTCAACACGTGCGGCTTCCTCGATTCGGCCAAGGAGGAGAGCCTGGCCGCAATTGGCGAAGCTATCGCCGAGAACGGCCGGGTCATCGTCACCGGGTGCATGGGCAACGAAGCTGACGTCATCCGCGCCCGCTTTCCCGACGTGCTCGCGGTTACCGGCGCGCACCAGTACGAGGCGGTGGTCGATGCAGTGCATCAGGCTGCCCCGCCCGAACTCAGCCCCTACCTCGACCTGATTCCGCAAGCCGCTGCGGACGAGCGCGGGATCAAGCTGACGCCGCGCCACTACAGCTACCTCAAGATCTCGGAAGGCTGCAATCACGCGTGCGCGTTCTGCATCATTCCGCAGTTGCGAGGGAAACTCGCCAGCCGCCGAATCGACGCGGTGCTGCGCGAGGCGGAGAAGCTGGTCGCATCGGGTACGCGCGAGCTGCTGGTGATCAGCCAGGACACTTCGGCTTATGGCGTCGACATCGGCCACGAGCCGCGCGACTTCCATAGCCATCCCGTACGTGCACACATGACCGACCTCGCGCGCGAACTCGGTGGTTTGCGAGCGCCTGACGGCCAGCGTCCGTGGGTGCGGCTGCACTACGTGTACCCCTACCCGCACGTCGATGCGGTGATCCCGTTGATGGCCGAAGGGCTGCTGACGCCTTATCTCGACATCCCGTTCCAGCATGCCTCGCCGTCAGTGCTGCGGGCGATGAAGCGCCCGGCGAACGAAGCCAAGGTACTCGATCGCTTGCGCAAATGGCGCGAGATCTGCCCGGACATCGCGATCCGCTCCAGCTTCGTGGTCGGCTTCCCCGGCGAAACCGAGGCCGATTTCCAGTACTTGCTCGATTGGCTGGACGAAGCGCAGCTCGACCGTGTCGGCGCCTTCCGCTTCGAACCGGTCGAAGGCGCGACCGCCAGCTTCCTCCCCGATGCCGTGCCGGAAGAGGTCAAGGAAGAGCGCTACGCCCGCATCATGGAAAAGACCGCCGCGATCAGCGCCGCCAAGCTTGCTGCGAAGGTCGGACGCGTACTGCCGGTGATCATCGACGAGGTCGGTGAACCCGACGAGGACGGCGACATAGGCGCGACCGGCCGCTCGCAGGCCGATGCTCCCGAGATCGATGGCGCCGTCTACTTGCGCCAAGTCAGCGGCGACGTCGTGCCCGGCAGCATCGTCGAAGTGCTGATCGAGGATGCCGACGCGCACGATCTTTACGGCGCCGTACTTACGACCTGACACACCTAAGTTGCGAAAAATGCAAGAACCGCGTTCTCTTTCGCACTTGCAGCATGACGTAAACGTCAGCATAGAGGGGGTGCCTTTCAGGCATCCTCTCCCAAACTTCCAAAGGGCTGGTCTTCGGATCGGCCCTTTTTTTTGGACTCTCCTCGGCTTGGCAAGCAGCCAACACACGCGGGCTTGCGAGACGTGGCACCGGGTTGCATCTCGGCACGATGCGTCGATCCGAATCACCGCTCGACATCCTGATCGTGGGCGCAGGGATCTCCGGCATCGGCATGGCCGCGCATGTGCGCCGGGCGTTGCCGCACAAGAAGATCGCCATCGTCGAACGCCGCCAGCGTATCGGCGGCACCTGGGACTTGTTCCGCTACCCTGGCGTCCGCTCCGACAGCGACATGTACACGCTCGGCTTCAGCTTCGCTCCCTGGCGCGGCAAACGCGCGGTCGCCACGGGCGAGGAGATCCTGGGCTACCTGGACAGCGTGATCGAGGCGCATGACCTGCGAGGAGCGATCCATGCGGGAACCACCGTCCGCAGCGCCGACTGGAGCGACGCGATCGGTCTTTGGACGGTCGCAGCGCAGGATGAAGGGGGCGAATACACGCTGACCACGCGCTTCCTGTTCATTGGCGCCGGCTACTACGACTACGACGAGCCAGCCGCCGCCACGATCCCCGGCCTGGAACGGTTCGCCGGGCGCGTCATCCACCCGCAAGCCTGGCCCACAGATGCCGACTGGGCGGGCAAGCACGTCGTGGTGATCGGCTCCGGCGCCACTGCGGTGACGCTCACGCCGGCCATGGCGCGCGACGCCGCACAAGTCACCATGCTCCAGCGCACGCCATCGTGGTTCTACGCGCAACCCGGCACCGACAAGATCGCGCAAGTGCTCAACCGCGTGCTGCCCGCCAAGTGGGCGTACCGACTCGTCCGCTACAAGAACGTCGCGTTGCAGGACTACTTCTTCCGCCAATCCCGCAAGGATCCGGAAGGCACCGGCGCCTACCTGCAGGCGCGCTTGCGCAATGAGATCGGCGCCGCCTACGATCCGGCGAGCATGACGCCGCCCTATGGCCCCTGGCGGCAGCGCCTGTGCTTCGTGCCAGACAGTGACCTGTTCGCCGCCATGCGCGATGGCCGCGCCCGGCTGGTCACCGGCGAGATCGCACAAGTCGAGCCGCACGCGATCCTGCTGCGCGACGGGCGCCGCCTGCCTGCGGACGTGATTGTCACCGCCACCGGCCTGCGCCTGGCGCCGCTAGGCAAGATCGCCGTCTCGATCGACGGAGAGCCCGTCCGCTTCGCAGAGCACTGGTACTATCGCAGCTGCATGTTCTCGAACGTGCCCAACTTCGCCGCGCTGTTCGGCTACCTCAACGCCGCCTGGACCTTGCGCGTCGATCTGGTGGGCGAGTGGCTATGCCGCCTCTTCGCGCAGATGGACGCGTGGGACCTGCAACTCGTCACTCCGCTCCTGCCTGCAGACCACGCGCTGGTCGAGGCCGACCCGCTCGCCGGCTTTACCTCCTCCTACCTGCAACAGGGTCGCCACCTCATTCCCAAGAGCGCGCGAGGGGGCCCATGGCGGCTGAGCCACGACTACCCTGCCGATCGTCGCGAGATGCGCGAGGCGCCAATCGACGACGGATGGCTCGCGTTCCGGCGCGTGCGGGTGGCAGGCGAACGGCAATTGTCCTAGGCCGGACGCATGGCCGATTCTTCCCGCATCTACACCGCAGCCTTGATCGTCATCGGCGACGAGATCCTGTCGGGGCGCACGCACGACAAGAACATCGCGCAAATCGCCGGCTGGCTCGGCGTGCAGAACATCCGCCTTGCCGAGGTGCGGGTGGTGGCGGACGTCACCGCCGCGATCGTCGAAGCGGTGAACACGCTGCGTGCGCGTAACGACTACGTCTTCACCACCGGCGGCATCGGCCCGACGCACGACGACATTACCGTCGATGCAATCGCGCAAGCGGTCGGCGTAAACGTCGTCGTGCACCCGCAAGCGCGCGCGATCCTGGAGGACTACTATCAGGAGCGCGGCGGGCTCACCGACGCGCGCTTGCGCATGGCGCGCGTGCCCGAAGGCGCCGAGCTGATCCCGAACCGCTACACCGGCGCGCCCGGCATCAAGTTCGAGAACCTGTTCATCATGGCCGGCGTGCCGCAGATCACCGCCGGCATGCTCGAGGCGCTGACCGGGACACTGGAGGGCGGCGCGCCACTGCTCAGCGAAACCGTGGGCTGCTGGGTCGCGGAGAGCGAGGTCGCGGACTTGCTGCGGCTGACAGAGAAGGCCCATGCAAGCTGCCAGATCGGCAGCTATCCTTTCTGGCGCGAGGGACGCACGGGCGCCAACTTCGTCATCCGCTCGACCGACGCGAACGAACTCGCTGCCTGTTCGCGCGCCCTGATCGACGGGCTGGCGGCGATCGACAAGCCCGCGTTCGCCGGTGGCATCTAGCGCGCTCCTCGCCATGGCGCTCGCGGCGGCGCCACAGCCGCAGCTCGAGGCCTTCGAGGCGGCGCTCGCCAGCCGTGACAGCGCGACTCTCGCGCTGGAGCAATGGTGCGCAGCTCAGCACATCGCTGAGCCGGCGCAGGTTCATGCCGAGAACCTGGGAGCGAGTGGCGAGGCTCCTCCCCACCAGTTGCGCCGTCGCTTCGGGCTGACGCAAGACGAGACGATCTCCCTGCGCCATGTGCGCCTGTCTTGCGGCGATGTCGCGCTCTCGGTGGCATGGAACTGGTACGTTCCTGAGCGGCTCACGCCCGAAATGCGGGACGTCCTGCGCACCACGGACATGCCGTTCGGCAAAGTCGTCGCGCCGCTGCAGTTCCGCCGCGAGCCGCTGGCGACCACCTCCGGCCGCGCGGAGAACTGCCCGGCCGACACGATCTCGACGCATCGCGCTCGCCTGGTGCTGCGCGATGGGCGACCGCTCGCCTATCTGATCGAGTGCTATACAGCCGCAAACCTGGCGATGAAGTAGGGATACGAGCCGATCCAGCCTTCCTTCTCCCCTTGAGGGGAGAGGGAGAGCCTAGCTTCTTAAGTCAATGTCAGGCCGCAACCGCCTCGGTGCCCGCGATCGAAGTGCGGTGCATCATGCGGCCGGTCGACTTGTCGTATGGGATCGCCCGGTGCATCGCGCCGGTATTGTCCCAGATCACGAAGTCACCCTTGCTCCACTTGTGCCGGAGCGAGAACGCGGGCTGCGCGGCCCACTCCTGCAAGCGGATCAGCAGCGCGCGACCTGATGGGATATCCAGGCCGACGATGTGATCTGCCGTGGTGCCGATCACCAGCGACTTGCGCCCCGAATCGTGCTTCCAGACCACGGGATGCTCCTTGATCAGACCGATGCCGAGCACCTTCTCGCGATGCTTCTCCGGAATGGCGTCGGCGATGGGCGACAGGCTGGCACGGACGGAGTGGACCGCCTTCATGCCTTCGAGAGCCTCCTTCTCTTCGTCGGGCAGCCCTTCGTAGGCCGCGTAAGTGCTGGCGAATTCGGTCTCGCCGCCCTTGTTGGGCGCGATCCGGCAGGACAGCAGCGTCGCGAACGGGGGCGGCATGTCCACGGTGATGCCGTCCATGTGCCAGAAGAAGGTGCCGAGCACGTATTCGGGCTGCGGGTTGATCTTCTCGTCCAGGGTGACCTGATAGACGTCCTCGTCGTTGTCCTGCTTGTTGAAGCGGCCGGTCAGGCGCACCTTGCCGCCCATCAAGTCGGTGATCTTCAGCTGCTCTTCGTCGGTAAGGTCGATCTGCGGGAAGACCAGCACGGTGCGCTCTTCCACCTTGGCGCGAATCGCGTCCGCAGCCTCTGGCGTGAATAGATCGACGCGATAATCCCACGACACACGCGAGCCGATGAATTCCTTGATGTTTTCAAAGTGAATGGCCATCGGCCGCAGCTCCCAGGACTTATGCTGAACAGGTGTACAGCGCGCCACTACACCTGTTTGCGCAAGCCGTAAATGGGGAGCGGCGCGAGGCGGCCAGCCAGCCTGCCGCCCCCGCTCCGCCGGCGCCTCAGCTCACTTCTTGAACACGACCTTGGTGCCGGCCTTCACCATCTGCGCGAGGCGCGCGGCGTCCCAGTTGGTCAGGCGCACGCAGCCATGGCTCTCGCTTTGCCCGATTGAGGCCGGCTCACCGGTGCCGTGGATGCCGTAGTGCTCCTTGGACAAGTCCAGCCAGACCACGCCCACCGGACCGTTCGGACCCGGCTTCAGCAACGCGTCCTTCTTAGCGTCGCTCACGTCCCAGAACAGCTTGGGGTTGTAGTGGAAATCTGGGTTCTTGCTGACGCCTTGGATCTTCCAGTCGCCCAGCGGCAGCGGATCATGCTCGCTTCCGGTGGTGACGGGGAACTGCGCCAGCAGCTTGCCCGAGGCATCGTAGGCGCGCAGCGTGCCTGCCGACTTGGACACCTCGACTCGGTCCGCCTGCGGCTGCTCGGGAGAGACGCCGAGCGTCAGCAGTGTCTGGTTCCAGCCTCGCTCGTCCTGGCCGAGCTTGCTGGCGTCGGCGTCCGCCACGTTGGGCACCCGGATCGCCGCGCCGGCGCCCACCTTGGCACTGGGCCCGCCATTTAGCGCAGCAAGTGTCTCGGGCGTGGTATGGAAGCGCTCCGCCAAGGCCTCGGTCAAGTTGCGGTATGACAGGTGATCGAAGCTAGCTTGCTTGCCGGTTTCCTTCGGCAGATCAGGCGCGAACGGACCACGCGCGAACTCCTCCGGGATGGTCACCATCCGGGTCGCGGGAGCCTGGGCGGCAGCGCCGAGCGCCTGCTTGGTTGCATCATCCAGCTTGCCGGTCTCGGGCAGGTTGTTCGCGGCCTGGAACCCCTTGAGCGCCGCAGTATCCAGGCGGGTCACCTTCCCGTCGATTACGCCGGACGAGAAGCCGAGGCGATCCAGCGCGACTTCCAAAGCCATGTTAGCCGGCGCTTGGAACGGCTGCGCCGGCTCGGGCGCATCCGCAAACGCAAAGCCCTTGTACCGGTCGGCGTTTTGATCGGCGCTCTGCCCGGACGCCGCTGGCGCCTGCGAGTTCTTGTCGTCCTTTTCGTCGCCCGCGCCCGGCGCAACCTGATTGCAGGCTGCAAGGCCAAGCACCGCCGCACATGCCAGAAGAAGATGTTTCAAGCGTCAGCTCCCGTGATTCCAGGTGCTTAACGCTCAGGAGCAAACCCCTGTTCCGGCCGGCGCGCTCAGGCCTTGGCCGAGTAGATCATCCGTCCAGGCCCAAGGTGCTCGAAGAGCGCGGCCAGTTCCGTTTCGCCCACCGCGAAGCAGCCTTGACTGCGGCCCAGCTTGCCATGCGCCGGGATCATGTCCGCGTTGGCATACCAGGCACCGTGGACGACGATCGCCCGCTCCAGCGCGTTATTGTTGGTCGGATCGAGCCCGAGCAGCCGCTGCGAACGGCCGTGCTTGCCGACGTAGTAGTCCGCCGTGACGAACGCGCCCTGACTGGAGGCGTTCGAATCTGGCACGTTCGAGAACTTGTGCAGATAGCCGGTGTGGCCCGGATCCGATCCGGAGCCATGCGCCACCAGGAAGTCCTTCTGCTTGCCCGAAGCGATGTCGATGACCTTCATCCGCGGCTGAGCCGACGGGACCGAAAAGTCGACCACGGCAATGCGGTCGCGGTGCGGCACCATGCGGCTGTGCCGGTCGAGCGCTGCAAGCGCTTCCTGGACGATGCGCGGCTCGGGCGTGGGCGCCGCGGGCACCGGAGCCACGCGCGCCTGTGCGAGCGCTGGCGTAGGAGCAAGGGGCACCTGCCTGGCACCAGGCGTCACGAGGTGCTTCGACGAGCCCGCGAGCGCGCTCACGGCAGCAGCCGCGCCGGACATTACCAGCCCGCGTCTTCCGATCATGATGGAGTGTAGCATCAAGTTGAAGATAAGTCGTTTTTTCCAGTGTGCGAGTCCAGAAGCGCACACATGAGCCGCGTACGCGGGCTGTTTGCGCCTGCTCGCGCCTTACGAGCGACGAGTTGCAGCATGTGACTTGCAAAGCTCGGAACCAAAACGAGAAAGGCCGGCAGGGTGTCCCCAGCCGGCCAATTCCACGTTCTGCGAGGAACGCTGGCGTCAGGCGCCGGCGATCTCCGTCGTGTCGATCTTCAGGCCCGGGCCCATCGAGGACGAGAGCGTGATCTTGCGCACGTACTTGCCCTTGGCGCCCGATGGCTTGGCCTTGACGATTGCGTCGACGAATGCGTCGAAGTTCGTCTTGAGGTCCGTGTCGGAGAACGAGAGCTTGCCGAGACCGGCATGGATGATGCCCTGCTTCTCGACGCGGAACTCGATCTGGCCGCCCTTGGCGTCCTTGACCGCCTGGGTGACGTTCGGCGTGACGGTGCCCAGCTTGGGGTTCGGCATCAGGCCCTTGGGACCCAGCAGCTTACCCAGGCGACCGACGACGCCCATCATGTCCGGCGTCGCGATGACGCGGTCATAGTCGAGGTTGCCAGCCTGCATGTCTTCCATCAGGTCCTCGGCGCCCACCTTGTCGGCACCGGCGGCTTCTGCCTCGGCGGCCTTGTCGCCCTTGGCGAACACGGCGACGCGCACGGTCTTGCCGGTGCCCGCGGGCAGCGAGACCATGCCACGGACCATCTGGTCGGCGTGGCGCGGATCGACGCCCAGGTTCAGCGCGACTTCGACGGTCTGGTCGAACTTGGCGGTGCCCAGGTCACGCAGCAGCGAGATCGCGTCGGTGACGGGATAGAGCTGCTGGTTGTCGCCCAGCTTGGTGGCGAGAGCCTGTGCCTTCTTGGTCTGCTTGGCCATCGGATCAGCCCTCCACCACTTCGAGACCCATCGAGCGTGCGGAGCCCTCGATGATCTTGGTTGCCTGGTCGATGTCGTTCGCGTTCAGGTCGGCGAACTTGGTCTGAGCGATCTCGGCCAGCTGCGAGCGCTTGATCGTGCCGGCAGAGGCCTTGCCCGGGGTCTTCGAACCCGACTTCAGGCCAGCAGCCTTCTTGATCAGGAACGAGGCCGGCGGGGTCTTGGTGACGAAGGTGAAGCTGCGATCCGAGTAGACGGTGATGATCGTCGGGATCGGCATGCCCTTCTCGAGTTCCTGCGTCGAGGCGTTGAACGCCTTGCAGAACTCCATGATGTTGACGCCGCGCTGACCCAGCGCCGGACCGATCGGCGGCGACGGGTTGGCGGCACCGGCTGCAACCTGCAGCTTGATGTAACCGTTGATCTTCTTGGCCACGAGGGGCCTCCTTTCACACTGTCGCCGGAGCTTGCACCCCGGCTCATGTTAAGCGGTCAAACGGAAAGGTTGCCCCCTCCTCCCGCGCGAATCCACGACGCCTAGGCACCGCGAAGCGCCGGCCCTTAGCGGCGCGGCGGCAAAAGCGCAATGCCTGCATGACCGTGCGCCCGAGGAAGACAATACATCCGGCGTGGACCACCGCCACGCCATTCTCGTTGCATCTCCGATTGGGCGCCGCGCGTCGTCGCCATAAACTCGCCTCACCATCCGAGCGAGACCCGCGTGACCACCGCCAGCCGCATCACATACATCGACGGGCTCCGCTTCATCGCCGCGGCCATGGTCATGCTCCAGCACTATTTCGAGCATCGCACCGGATGGATGACGCAACTCGTTCAGACGCTGCAGCCGGGTGTCGCCGGCGTCGCGCTGTTCTTCTTCGTCAGCGGCTTCATCATCCCATTCTCGGTAACCCGCGGCTTCAACCCGATCGATTTCGCGATCCGCCGCGTGAGCCGGATCTATCCGCTGTATCTGGTCTGCCTCGTGCCTTTCGCGTTCTACCAGATCACGGGCATTGGCCTGGCAGCGCGTCCTCACTTCGATGCCGACCGCTGGATCGCGGCCCTGCTGCTGGTGTCAGAGTACGTGGGCGAAAAGCCAATCATCGGCGCAGCCTGGACACTCCCGCTCGAGTTCCTGTGGTACGGCCTGTTCGCCGTCTTCATCACGACGTGCCGGACCGGCGTCGCCCGCCGTTTGGAACGCGCAATCGTCGGCGTGACCATGATCGCACTGGTGGTGACGCTCGCCACCGGCCTGCGCATCCCTGCGGGGCGCATCTTCATGCTCTACGCCGCGGTGATCGGCTACAAGGCCTTCCTCCTGACCGAGGGCGAGCTGCGCCTGCGCGATTTCCTGGCGAGCGTGACGCTGTTCGTGCTGCTGCTAGTGCCTTCGTTCTACCTGGCCTTCCAGCTCCACAGCCATGCCCGCATCGCCTTTGCGCAAGCGCTCTATCCCTGGCTTTTCTCCTTCGGCGTGTTCCTGCTGGTCGTCCTGATCCCGCGCATGCGGACCAGCGCATTGCTCTGCAATCCCGTGGCGGCATACCTCGGGGCGATCAGCTACTCGGTGTACCTGGTACATGGCCAGACTTACGACGCGCTGCGCAGCGTGGTGCCATCCGCCTGGGCGGTGCCGCTTTCGATGGCGGCGACGCTCATCCTGGCCAGCGTGACCTACCGGCTGGTGGAGCGCAATGGCATCGACCTTGGCCGCACGCTCTCCCGCCGGGTGAAGCATCGCGCTCCGACCCTAACGGTGTGCCATGCTTGAGCCGCGGCGCACAGAATTGGGTGTGCCTCACGACACGGGCGCGTTCGGGGTAGCTGGCTTGATGCGCGGCCCGTTCGCGCCGGTGAGCTGAGGCTAGCCTGCCCACTGCGGCACTTGGTAAAGGTCGCCGTTGTGGAACAGCGGTCGAGGCTAGCAGAGCCTCATGATTAGAGCGTGATCATTCGCGATTGCGCCAGCTGCTCCTCCTCCCTTGAGGGAGGAGGTTGGGAGGTGGGTGTACCACGCTGGCGTGGACGCGCTGCCTGGCGGCATCGCTCCCCACCCCCAGCGCCTCCTCGCCGGGGAGGGGGGACTCAGCTGAAGATCATCTTGCGTTAGAGCGCCATTGCCACCGAGCCGCAGCATGCGCAGGACGTGCCTCCGCGGCTCGCATTGTCTAGACGTAGCGCCGCAACCCTTCGCGCCACAGCGCCACCCGAGCATCGCGCACATCTGCCGCCATCGCCGTGGCAAAGGTCTGCCGCGCACTTCCCATGCACATCGCGTCCTGCAGCGAGCTTTGGATCCCGGCGCCAACGGCAGCCAGCATCGCAGCGCCCAGCGCCGTCGTCTCGATGTCGGCCGGCCGCTCGACCGGCAGAGCGAGCATGTCGGCGAGGTCCTGCGCGATCCAGTCGTTCGCGCTCATGCCGCCGTCGATCCGCAAGGTGGTCCACGCCGCGCCATCCGCCGCGAACGCTTCCTGCAAGTCATGGCACTGGTGCGCAAGCGACTCCATCGCAGCGCGTACGATGTGCGCCCGGCTGGTGCCCTGCGTCAGCCCGGCGACGACACCGGTCGCATCGGGCTTCCAGTGCGGCGCGCCCAGCCCTGCCAGCGCGGGCACGAACAGCACACCGCCGTTGTCGGGCACCGCGCGCGCCAGTTCCTCGCTCTCGGACGCGGTGCGGATCACGCCCAGTTCGTCGCGCAGCCACTTGATCAGGCTGCCGGCGACGAAGATCGAACCCTCCAGCGCATAAGTGCGGCGCCCACCCTCCTGGCATAGCACCGTGCCGAGCAGCCGGTGCGAGGAGCGCGGCAGCTGGTTGCCCATGTTGGTCAGCACGAAGGCGCCAGTGCCGAACGTCGCCTTGGTGTCGCCGGCGGAGAGGCAGTGCTGGCCGATCGTCGCCGCCTGCTGATCTCCGGCCAGACCGCTGATCGGGATCGCCGCGCCGAGCAGTGCCGGATCGCACCGCCCGATCGCCCCATGAGTATCGACCACTTCGGGCAAGCTGCCGCGCGGCACGCCGAACAGGTCGAGCAGCCCCTCGTCCCAGGTCGCGCGGTCGAGCGGCAGCAGCTGCGTGCGGCTGGCATTGCTGGCGTCGGAGACGTGCAAGCCGCCCGTCAGCTTCCACACCAGCCAGCTCTCGACCGTACCGAAGGCCAGACGATCTCCCAGTTCGCGCGCGGCGGACACGTTGTCGAGCACCCAGCGCATCTTGGTGCCCGAGAAGTAGGGATCGATCACAAGGCCGGTCAGTGCCTGCACCGCCTCCTCGTGCCCCGCGTCGCGCAGCTGAGCGCAGAATGGCGCGGTGCGGCGGTCCTGCCAGACGATCGCGCGGGTGACCGGTTCGCCGGTCTGGCGGTCCCACGCCACTACGGTTTCACGCTGGTTGGTAATGCCAAGCGCGGCGACACGCTCCGCCCCGCCCGCTTGCTCGATCACCGCCCGCGCACAAGCCAGCGTGCGCTCCCAGATCTCGTTCGCGTCGTGCTCGACCCAGCCGGGGTGCGGGTAGTGCTGCGTCAGCTCCTTCTGGCAGACGTGCAGCGCCGTGCCGTCGGGCGCATAGACGATCGCGCGGGTCGAAGTGGTCCCTTCGTCCAGGACCAGGATGCAGCCTTCGGTCACCTTCACGCCCCCATGTACGTTTTCAGCTTGTCGACTTGCGCCGCGTCCAACCGCAGCCCGAGCTTGGTGCGCCGCCAGAGCACGTCCTCGGCCGTGCGTGCCCATTCCTGCGCGACCAGGTAATCCACTTCAGCCGCGGTTAGGCCATGGCCGAAGTCTTCGCCCAGCGCGGCCATGTCACGCGCGTCCTTCAGCCACAGCTTGGTCCGCGTGCCGTAGGCGCGGGCCACGCGATCAACGGTCCGCGCGTCCAGGAACGGATAGCCACGGGCCAGACTGGCCTTGAGATCGTCGATGCCCTGCATCGGGAAGTCGCCGCCCGGCAGCGGAGCAGTGGCGGTCCAGTCCTTGCCGGAGAGTGCCGCCACATGGGCCTGCAGCTTCTCGACCGCATCCTTGGAGAGGTGGCGATACGTGGTGATCTTGCCGCCGAAGACCGACAACAGCGGCGCCCCGCCCGCTTCGTCGAGATCGAGATCGAAGCTGTAGCCGCGCGTCGCCGCCTCCGGCTTGCCGGTGCCCTCGTCCACCAGCGGCCGCACGCCCGAGTAGGTCCACACCACGTCGGCAGGCGAAATGCTGTTCGCGAAGTAGGCGTTGGCCGCCTCGCACAAGTAGGCGATCTCCTCCTCGCTCGCCTTCACGTCGCGCAAGGGGCCGTGGTGATCGCGATCGGTGGTTCCGATCAGCGTGAAATCCTGCTGGTACGGGATCGCGAAGAAGATGCGGCCGTCGGGGATCTGGAAGAAGTAGGCATAGGGATGGTCGAACAGCCTCGGCACGACGATGTGCGAGCCGCGCACCAAGCGCATCTTCTTGGCCGTCTTCTCGCCGCTGAGCTTCAGCAAGTCGAGCACTGCGGGCCCGCCGGCGTTGACGATCGCCTTGGCGCGGAACGCCTGCGCGCCGCTGCGGATCAGCCAACCCTCGGCGCTGCGCTCGATCGCCTCGACCGGCGTGCGCGTCAGGATGGTGGCGCCGCGATCCGCCGCATCACGAGCGTTGAGCACGACCAGGCGCGCATCGTCGACCCAGCCATCGGAGTAGACGAACGCCGGGCCGTATCCCGGCTTGAGCGGCTTGCCGGCCGGGTGCTTGCGAAGGTCGATGCTCTGCGTGGCCGGCAGCGCGCGCCGGCCGCCGATGTGGTCGTAGAGGAACAGGCCCAGCCGCAGCAGCCAGCGCGGGCGCAGGCCCTTCACGTGCGGCAGCACGAAACGCATCGGCCAGATGATGTGCGGGGCGATCTGCCACAGCCGCTCGCGCTCACCCAAGGCTTCGCGCACCAGGCCGAACTCGTAGTGCTCCAGGTAGCGCAAGCCACCGTGGATCAGCTTGGTCGAGGCAGACGAAGTGCCGCTTGCCAAGTCGCCCTGCTCCAGCAGCAGCACCTTGGCGCCGCGCCCGGCCGCATCGCGCGCGATCCCGGCGCCGTTCACGCCGCCGCCGATCACCGCGATGTCGTAAGGCGTTTCGGTCATGGAAGGTCTCACAGGATGATCATGCTGAACGCAGTGGCAACGGCCAGGGATGCGAGCGTCGCGGCCACCACCGGCAGCGCAGGACGCCAACCCATCTGCATGATGAGATCTAGCCGCGAGCGCATCGCAGTCGCAGTCACCGCCAGCAGCAGCAGCGTCTTGGAAAGGGTCAGACACAAGTGCGCGACGGGCGCGGGCACGGTAACGATCGAGTTCACCACTACGGTCACTAGGAACAGCGTAATAAACCACGGCAGCGCCAGCTTGCGGATCCAGTGGCGATCGGGTGCGTCGTCGTCCTTGGCCCAAAGCGACACCACGGTGACCACCGGCGCGAGCAGTGCGACCCGGCTCAGCTTGACGATCGTGGCATAGCTGCCCGCGACATCCGAATAGGCATAGCCCCCGCCGATTGCCTGCGCGACATCGTGGATCGAGGCGCCGATCAGGAACCCGGCCTGGCGATCGTCTAGGTGCAGTGCACCTGCGAGTGGAGGATAGAACGACATCGCCAGCGCGCTCGCCAGGCTGACCACGACCAGTGTCAGCGCGAACTGCGCCTGGCTCACCCGCTTGGCGCCTAGGACGCCGAACAGCGCCAGCGCGGCGGACGCGCCGCAGATCGCGGTCGCGCCGCCGGCGAGGATGCCGACCGAGACCGAAGCGCCGCTCAGCCGCGCCACCACCAGCGCAGTGCCCATTGCCGCAGCCATGACGACCAGCAGCGCCAGGAACGGGACCGGACCCAAAGCACCGATCTGGGCAATGGTGACTTGCGTGCCGAGTACGACGATGCCCCAACGCAGACATCCTTTAGAGACGAAATCGAGCCCGGGGTGCACGCGCGGCTCGCTGGTCACGAAGTTGAGCGCCAGGCCGATCAGCAGGCCCATCAGGATGATCGGCGCGCCATAATGCTCTGACAGCCAGGCAGCGGCGATGCTGGCAATCGCGCAGACCGCGAAGCCCGGCCAAAGGAGCTTCCATTCGTCCAGGCGCGAGCGCTTGGTCGCGGGCGCATCCGCCTGGGCGAGGAATAGCTCGCCATACAGGTCGCCGGCATGATCTGGAGCCACTGCTCTCTCCCGCGCCTCTATCGGACAAAGGCGCTTGCTGTATGTCCTACGTTGTCATACGCTTTATGGCGCGGCGCAGAATGGGGCAAGTGCTTTGCTCGACCTGCGGGTAGGTCGCCCAAGAGCGGCAGGACGGGAGAGATGCGGCAATGACGATCCACCTTGCGCAAAGCGGCAGTGCGCACACCAGCGCCACAGCCGTGCGCAGCCAAAATCTCCTCATCGGCCTGATCTTCTTTGCGACTGCTTTGAACTACGTCGACCGCCAGGTGCTGGCATTGCTGAAGCCCATGCTGGAGGCGGAGTTCCAGTGGAACGACCAGCAGTTCGCGCATCTCGGCTCGATCTTCCAGCTCTCCGCCGCCGTGTCGTTGCTGGGGGTCGGCTGGTTCGTCGACCGGTTCGGCGTGCGCTTCGCATACGGCGCGGCCGTGGCGGTGTGGAGCATTGCGGGCATGGCCCACGCCCTGGCCGCAAGCGTGCAGCAGTTCGTCGTCGCACGCGCCGTGCTGGCGACGGCGGAGTCGGTGAACACCCCCGCTGCCATGAAGACTGCCGCCACCTACCTGCCGATCGAGCGGCGCTCGATCGGCATCGGCATCATCAACACCGCGCCCAATGTCGGCGCGATCCTGACCCCGCTGCTGATCCCGCCGTTTGCGATCGCCTTCGGCTGGAAGGCGGCGTTCCTGGTCACCGGCGCTCTCGGCATTGTCTGGCTGGTCCTGTGGCGGCTGAACACCGGCAAGCTGCAGCCGATTGGCAATCCTGCCTCCGCGAGCCCCGGCAAGGTCGCCTGGGGCGAGGTGCTGAGGGACCGCCGCAGTTGGACGGTCGTGGGCGCCAAGGCGATCACCGACCTGGTCTGGTGGTTCGTGCTGTTCTGGGCACCCGACTTCTTTTCGCGCCACTTCGGCCTCAGCCAAGGCGCACTCGGCGGGCCGATCGCGGTGGTGTTCGTCCTTGCGGCACTGGGTGCAGTGAGCAGTGGTGCGCTCTATCCCGTGCTGTTGCGCCGCGGCCTGTCGCTCAACGCCGCGCGCAAGAGCGCCATGCTGTTCTTCGGCCTCGTCGTGCTGGTCATGCCGCTGGCGCTGATCGCACCCAACCCGTGGATCGCGGCGCTGTGCATCGGCCTGGGCCTCTTCGCTCACCAGGGCTTCTCGACCAACATCTTCGGCATGGCGACCGAGATCATCCCCACCCGCCGCATCGCCACCGTCATCGCGCTGGGCGCCATCGGCGGCAACCTGACCGGCACCGGCATCATCGAATTCGCCGGCTGGTCGCTCGACAACGGGCTGGGCTACACGCCGCTGTTTGTGATCTGCGGCGGGGCATACCTGGCGGCGCTGGCGTTCATCCACCTGATGCAGCCGAGGCTGGCGGCGGCAGATGATTGAGACCGGCCCTTCCTGATCGGACTTTCGCTGCCTCGGTTTAATCCGCAGATAACCATTTCGCGTTGCTGATTAAAAAGAACACAGCGGTACTTATCCCTGGGCAACAGGGAAAACGAGTTCATGAAAAAGCTAATTGCGGCCGCGCTTCTGACCGCGCTGGGTACCGGAGCCGCGCAGGCACAATCGACGTTCATGTGGGCACCGCCGCCGTCGGCGGCAGATGGCCCGGTCTTCAAGTACTACCTGCCGATGGGCACGCCGCTGATGCTGCGCACACGCACGCAGGTGAACACCAGGGAAGCAAAGCTCGGAGATCGGGTCTATCTGGAAGTGGCCGAGGCCGTCACCTTTCAGGGGCAAACGATCATCCCGGTCGGCTCGCCCGTGATCGGCGAGGTCGCCACGCTCCAGCGCAACGGGCATTTCGGGCGCAAGGGCAAGGTCGCAGTGCGGCTGATCGAGTTGCAAACGCCAAGCGGCCCCGTTCGGCTCTCGGGCGACGCCTACGATGAGGGCATTTCCGGGACCGTAGTGTCGATCGGCACTATCGTGCTCGTCTCCCCGCTCGGCTTCCTGGTCCATGGGACCAGCGGCAACATCCCCGCCGATGCGACGGTGAAGGCCTACCTTTCGGAAAATCTGAACTTCCGTTGGCAGAACCCTGGGCTGACTCAGACTTCGGCACCGCTTCAGGCCGTTCCCGACCGGACCGGCGTGCAGGCTGCGAGCCTCGATAGCACCCGTTCTCAGTTGCAACCGACCGGCTGATCGGCCTCGGAAACGAGGCAACAGCTCCAGGACCGAGCACAAGAAAACCCCCGGCGGGAGAGAGCGCCGGGGGTTTCCGCGAGTGCCGACAAGGAGGCGGTTCCCCCCGCCTTGAGTCCTCAGTCGAAGCGCACTCGCAAGTTCACGCCGGCGTAGCGATCCGCGTCGCGCGGGATCATCAGGCGTTGGCCGGCCGTCGTGTTCAGCAGGACGTAGCTGTCGTCCAGGATGTTCCGGACGAGCACGGTCAGGCGGTACTTGTCGTCCGCATCCGAGATGCCGACGCTGGCGTTCCAGATACCATACGGATCGATCGGGCCGCTCTCGCCCAGGTCCGAGAACTGGCGGCTGACGTGATGCCAGTCGCTCGACAGGTAGAGCTTTACCGGGCCGACCGGCACGTCATAGTCCGCACCCACGGTGTAGCTGAACTTCGGTGCCAGCGGCAGGCGGGTGCCGTCTCGCGCGTCGGGCGCGTTGGTCAGCGGGTTGGGGTTGAAGCGACGCACCTTGGCGTCGGCATAGGCCAGGTTCGCGCGCAAGTTCAGGCCTTCGGCCGGCGCGACGGTCAGGTCGACCTCGCCACCCTTGGAGCGCACCGATCCGGCATTGGTCAGGTTGGTCACCACCGCGCCGTTCAGCAGCACGAAGTTGTTCGCCTGGAAGCCCTTGTAGTCGACCAGGAACGCAGTGGCGTTCAGCTGCACCCTGCGGTCGAAGAACTGGCTCTTGAGGCCCACTTCGTAGCTGTTCGACTTTTCGGGATCGATCGGGGTCGAGTTGGTCGGCGCGACGTGATTGAAGAAGACGTTGAACGCCGGGCCCTTGTAGCCGCGGGTGTAGCTGGCATAGACCATCGCGCGCGGGGCGATGTCGTACTGCAGCACCGCCTTGCCGGAGAAGTTGTCGGCGTCAGTCTCCCCTCGCGACAGGTTGTTGGTGGCCGTGCCGCCCGCGCCCACGGTGGAGAGGCCGGCACCGCCGGTGATCACGCCATTGGTCAGGTTGCGCGCCGGGCCACGGAAGTGCGTGTAGCTCACCTCGTCATGCGTGTAGCGGCCGCCCAGGGTGAAGCGCAGCTCGGGCGTGAACTCGTAGGTCGCCTGGCCGAACACCGCATAGTTGCGGAACGACACCTTGCTGACCGAGCTTGCGCTGGGGAACAGCGTGTTGACGGTGTCGGCCAGGTTGCACGGACGCGCGCCGGTCAACGGATCGATCGGCGAGGTGGAGGTGGCGCAGGTCACGTCGCTGCGGGTAAAGTCCTGCTGGTTCTTCGAATACCACAGGAAGCCGCCGACTTGGTAGGTCAGTGCCTGCTTCTGTGGACTTGCCAGGCGGACTTCGGCGCTGACCTGGTCGGTCTCGACCGTGCCGCGATCGTGCAGCTGCGGCGTGCCGACGAGCGGACGTGGCAGGAAGTCACCGTCACGGATCTCGGTGTTCTTCCAGTTGCGGTAGCCGGTGATGACGCTGAACGTGTGGTCGGCGAAGGTGTCGATGTCGGCGTTGAGCGTGATGCTCCACTGCCGGTCGAGCGAGCGCGTGATCAGGTTCTGGTTGACCCTGCGGGTGTCCTCACCCTGCGGCGTGATGCCCAGCTCGGCGTCGAGCACGGGCCCGCGCGACACGCCGGTGACTTCGGCGCAGCAATCGTCATTGGCCTTGAAGTAGTCTGCGATCACGCGAACCTTGGCGCCATCGCCGTCCCAGTCGAGCAGGCCGCGTGCGCCGTAGTGCTCGTAGCCGTTCACGTCCTTGTCGTAGTACGTGTTCTTCAGGTTGCCGTCGAACTTGCCGTAGAAGCCGGTCAGGCGGCCGCTCAGGTTCTCGGCGATCGGGCCCGAGACGGTCAGGCGGCCGCGGTATTCGTCATCGGTCGTGCCGGACACATTGGCTTCGGCCTGGAAGGTGTCGGTGCCGCCCTTCGAGACGATGTTGACCAAGCCGGCGGACGCGTTCTTGCCGAACAGCGTACCCTGTGGGCCGCGCAGCACTTCGATGCGGTCGAAATCGACGAGGTCGAGGAACGACTGGCCCGAGCGGCTGAGCACGATGCCGTCGACAACGGTGGACACACTTGGCTCGGCCGCGACTGAGAAACTGATCGTTCCGACACCGCGCATCACGATCGCGCTGTTGGCGTTGGTGGTGCCTTTGCGGAAGGTCACCGAGGGAACGATGCTGGTGATGTCTTCCAGGCTCTTGGCGCCGGCGCGCTGCAGCGCATCGCCGGTGACCGCGCTGATGGCGATCGGCACGTCCTGGATATTCTGCTCAACCTTCTGGGCAGTAACGACAATCTCGTCGACCTGCGCATAAGCCGGACTAGCGGCGACCATGGCCGCGGCGGACGCGGAAAAGGCGAAGAGTGCGCGGCGAGCCGCATTGTTGCGTGGCAAACGAACCATGAGTTTTCCCTCCCTGGCGACGAGCCCGGGCCTCGTGGCCTTGGGTCTCCGAATACTTCGCCTCTTGATCCGACCCGAGGTTTCTGTCAAGCGGTGTCATAGAAGGCTCGCTACACGAAGCCCTCGGGTCGCACGAACGCAAGGGAGCCTGATCGTTGTCTCTGACCATCGCCACCGGGGACGATCGGCTCTCTTGCTACGTTGCAGGTCGCGAGGTGTTGCGCAGCTCGCCGGATCGCCCCGCCTTCGCGATCGCCAAAGGCCAGCCGCAGGTCGTGATGGTGCGCGGCAACTTCGACATCAGCGATGAGCCGCTAGAGCGCACCACACTTGCCTATGCGAGGCAGGATGGCAACGCCGTGCTGCTGGCGGCAGCTGCCGATGCCGCTCCGATGCTGCGGCTGAGCGCCAGTGAGAACTCACTGCACGTCAAGACCCTTCAGCCTGGCTTCGACCGAGTATGGGTCGACCTCGTCGCGCAAGCTGGCGAGCATGTCTGGGGCGGTGGTGAGCAGATGAGCTACCTCGACCTCTCGGGCCGGCGCTTCCCGATCTGGACCAGCGAACCCGGCGTCGGCCGCGACAAGTCGACCGAGCTGACTCGGCTGATGGACGCGCAGGGCCTGGCGGGCGGCGACTACTGGTGGACCAACTATCCGCAGCCGACCTTCCTGACTTCCAGCCTCAATGCCTGTCACCTTGGCAGCAGCGCCTACAGTGTGCTCGATTTCACGGATGCCACACGCCACCAGATCGAGGTCTGGGAAGGCAGCTTCAACCTCGAGTTCTTCACAGACGAGACGCTTCCCCGCCTCGTCGGCCAACTCAGCAGCCGTTTCGGACGTCAGCCCGCCCTGCCCGACTGGGCGATCGGCGGCGCCATCGTTGGCCTGAAGGAAGGCGAGGCGAGCTTCGCCCGGCTCGAGCGCATCCTCGCCGCTGGCGCCGAGGTCAGCGGCTTGTGGTGCGAGGACTGGATCGGCATCCGCCAGACCACCTTCGGGCGCCGCCTGTTCTGGGACTGGTCGTGGAACGAGGCGCGCTACCCTGCCCTGCCCGATCGCATCGCCGAACTCGCAGCCCGGGGCATCCGCTTCCTCGGCTATGTGAACCCCTATCTCGCTAACGACGGCGTGCAGTACCAGGAGGCTCTGTCCGCCGGTTACCTGGCACTGCGACAGGACAGCGACGAGCCATACCTCGTCGACTTCGGCGAGTTCGACTGCGGAGTGGTCGACTTCACCAACCCCGCCGCGCTCGACTGGTTCGCCGATCGCGTGATCGGGCGCGAGATGCTGGATTTCGGCCTGTCGGGCTGGATGGCGGACTTCGGCGAGTACCTGCCGGTCGATCTGCGCCTCCACGACGGCAGCGATCCGATGCTGATGCACAACCGCTGGCCGGTGCTCTGGGCCGAGTGCAACGCCAAAGCCATCGCCTCGCGCGGCAAGACCGGTGAAGCCGTGTTCTTCATGCGCGCCGGCTTCTCGGGCGTACAGGCTCATTGCCCGCTGCTATGGGCCGGGGACCAGTCGGTCGACTTCACCCGCCATGACGGCATCGGCACCGTCCTCACCGCCGCCTTGTCCGCAGGCCTGGTCGGCAACGCATACTCGCACAGCGACGTGGGCGGCTACACCAGCCTGCATGGCAATGTCCGCACCGCCGACCTCTTGATGCGGTGGTGCGAATTGGGAGCTTTCTCACCCGTGATGCGCAGCCACGAAGGCAACCGCCCCGACGACAACCTCCAGATCGACAGTTCGGATGCGATCCTGGCGCAGTTCGCCGCGATGTCGAAGGTCCATGCGATCCTCGCACCATACGTGCGCCACCTCAGCGACGAAGCAGTGGCGACCGGCCTGCCGGTGCAGCGCCCGCTGTTTCTCCACTACTTCGAGGAACCGCTCTTCGCCGTCCAGGACCAGTACCTCTACGGCGCCGACATGCTGGTGGCGCCGATCATCGAGGCCAAGGTCAGCGGCCGTTCGGTGATCCTGCCGGGCGAGCATCCCTGGCGACACTTGTGGTCGGGCAAGGACTTCCAGCCGGGAACGCACTTCGTCGACTCTCCCTACGGTCAACCGCCTGTGTTCTACCGACCCGACAGCGCGTTCGCCTCGCTGTTCGCCACGCTCGAGACGGTGCAGTGAGCGACCGCTCCAACATCAAGGACGTCTCGGCGCTCGCCGGCGTGTCGGTGAAGACCGTCAGCCGCGTGCTCAACGGCCACCGCTACGTCAGCCAGGATACGAAGGAGCGCGTCGAGAAAGCGATGCGTGAGCTGGAGTTCCGCCCTAGTGTCGCCGCCCGGATCCTCGCCGGCAACAAGTCGGGCCAGGTCGCGCTGATCTACGACAACCACAGCCCCTACTACATGAACCAGGTGCAGATGGGCTGCTGGGAAGCGTGCCAGGGCGCCAACTCTCGCCTGCTGGCCCAGCCGGTGGACGTCACCGACACGATGGTGGGCGAGCAAGTGCGCGGGCTCGTCACCGAGACGCACGTGGATGGCGTGATCCTGTCCTCGCCGGTAACCGACTGCCAGGCGGTGCTCCAGGCACTGGAAGGCATGGACATTCCGTTCGTACGGATCTCGCCCGGCACCAACCACGCGATGACCTCCTCGGTGTTCATGGACGACGCCCAAGCGGCCGACGACATGACCAGCTATCTGATCGCCAAGGGACACCGGCAGATCGGCTTCATCCGCGGCCACTCGAACCACATGGCGAGCGAGGAGCGCCTGTTCGGCTACCGCCGCGCACTCGACCGCGCCGGGCTGCCGTTCGAGCCGACGCTGGTCGCACCGGGTGAGTTCGACTTCGATAGCGGCGTGGCGGCGGCACAGCGCTTCCTCACCGGAGAACGGCGTCCGACCGCGATCTTCGCCAGCAACGACGACATGGCCGCCGGCGTGCTCTCTGTCGCACACGACATGGGACTGTCCGTACCCGAGGACCTGTCCGTCGCCGGGTTCGACAACACCACGCTCGCCCGCATGGTGTGGCCGCAGCTGACCACGATCAACCAGCCCACTCGCGAGCTGGCCTTTGCCGCAACCCAGCTGCTGCTGAGCGGCGCGCAACTCACTCACCGCCGACTGCCGCACGACTTGGTCGAGCGCGCCTCGGTGGCCGCAATCAATCCCGATCTCATCGCCTGACAGGACCCTTCATGAACCTTCTTCCTCCCCTGGAAAGCCGCCGTCCGCTCGGCAAGAGCGGCCTGGCGGTCTCGGCGCTCGCCTGGGGCAACTGGCGCCTGTGCGGCGATGACGTGAATGCGGTGGTCAAGCTGCTGCACGCCGCGCTCGAGGCCGGGATCGACCTGATCGACACCGCGGACATCTACGGTCCCGACAACGACGAGCCGTTCGGCGCGGCGGAATCCCTGCTCGGCCGCGCGCTCGCCACCGATCCGGCGCTGCGCGACAAGTTCACGATCGCCACTAAGGGCGGCATTTCGATGGGCGTACCGTACGACTCCAGCGCGGCGTACCTGACGAGCGCTATCGAAGCCTCGCTCCAGCGGCTCGGCACCGACCGGGTCGAGTTGTGGCAGATTCACCGCCCCGATATCCTCACGCATCCCAGCGAGATCACCCGGGCCGTCACCCAGGCGCACAAGGCCGGCAAGATCCGCAGCTTCGGCGTCTCCAACTTCACCGTGAGCCAGATCGCGACGCTGCAGCAGTTCCTCGACCTGCCGATCGTCTCGACCCAGCCCGAGTTCTCGCCCCTGAAGCTCGCTCCGCTGGAGAACGGCGAGCTGGACCAGGCGATCGCGATGGACATTGCGGTCATGGCCTGGTCGCCGCTCGGCGGTGGTCGCCTCGCCAACCCGGCCGACGAGCGCGCCACGGCCGCTGCCGCTGCGCTGGACGAAGTGGCTGAAGAGTTCGGCGTTTCTCGCACGGCGGCCGCCTATAGCTGGATCATGGCGCACCCCGCACGCCCGATCCCCATCGTCGGATCACAAAAGGCAGACCGGATCGCCGAAGCCGCCGACGCGCTCAAGGTCCGCTGGGACCGGGCGCGCTGGTACGGCGTGCTGGTCGCCGCCAAAGGAGAGCCCCTGCCATGACGGACAAGACTTGCGAAGTAAGCTGGTTTTCGGCGCTGTGCGACGATGACTACGAGTTCCTCGGCCAGCCCGACCCGATGCTCGCTTCCAGCTGGGAGCACTGCCGCAACATCGTCCTGCAGGCGGAAAAAGGCGGCTTCGACAACATCCTGCTGCCATCGGGCTATACGCTTGGCATCGACACCACGATGTTCGCCGGCGCCATAGCCCCGCTGACCAGGACCATCCGCCTGCTCTGGGCCCTGCGCATGGGCGAGGACTGGCCGCCGCAGCTGGCCCGCCGGATCGCGACGCTGGACCGCATCCTGGGCGGTCGGCTGACAGTGAACATCATCTCCTCCGATCTTCCGGGCGAGAAGCTGGAGAGCCGCCCGCGCTACCAGCGCACGCTGGAGATCATGCAGATCCTCAAGATCATGCTCGCGGGCGAGCACCTGAAGTACAAGGGCGAGTTCTTCGATCTCGACCTCGCCCCGGCGCGGATCGGCACCGTCTCAGGCAAGTGCCCGCCGCTCTATTTCGGCGGCCTGTCCGAAGACGCGCGCGAGGCTGCGGCGCAAGGTTGCGACGTCTACCTGATGTGGCCCGACACCATGGACAAGGTGCGCGAGACGATCGACGACATGTCCGCTCGCGCCGCCAAGCACGGCCGCAGCCTGAAGTTCGGCTATCGTGCCCACGTCATCGTGCGGGAAACGGAGGACGAGGCGCGCGCCTATGCAGACCGCCTGCTGTCCAAGCTGGACGACCAAGCGGGCGAGGCAATCCGCCAGAAGTCGCTCGACAGCGCCTCGGTCGGCGTGACCCGCCAGGCGGAGCTGCGCTCGGCGGCAGGCGGAGACGGCTTCGTCGAGGATAACCTGTGGACCGGCATCGGCCGCGCCCGCTCGGGCTGCGGCGCCGCCATCGTCGGCAACCCGGACCAGGTCCTCGCCAAGCTGCGCGCCTACCAGGCCGAAGGCATCGATGCCTTCATCCTCTCGGGCTACCCGCACGCGGCCGAAGCGGACCTGTTCGCCCGGCACGTGCTGCCGCAGCTGAATCATGGGCCGCTGGTGCTCTAACAAGCATCCCTTCCCCGTTCGGAGGCGGGTTGAAGATAGTCTACTTATGCAGTTAAGATGAGGCCATCATGGACCGTCTCGATCTCCTCCTCGCCCGCACCCTGGCACGGCGTCGCCTGCTCGCAACCGGCGCGCTGGGCCTCGCGGCGGGCGGCACCGCGCTCGCGCAAAGCGGCAAGTTCGCGCAGCTGCTGATGACCGGCGGCCCTGAGCAGCGGCCGCTCACCAGCGCGTTCCCGGGCAAGGGCGAGATGATCCTGCTGCGCAATCGCCCGCCCCTGCTGGAAACGCCGATGAGCGTGTTCGACGAGGGCGTGTTCACCCCCAACGACCGCTTCTTCGTGCGCTGGCACTGGGCCGACATCCCGCTCGACGTCGACGCCGATGCGTTCCGGCTGACGATCACCGGCGGCAAGCAGCCGGTCTCGCTCTCGCTGGCGGAGATCCTCAAGCTGCCGCGCATCTCCTATGCGGCGGTCAATCAGTGCTCGGGCAACAGCCGCGGACTGTTCGATCCGCGCGTGCCCGGTGCGCAGTGGGCGCACGGGGCGATGGGCAATGCGATGTGGGAAGGCGTCGCGCTCAAGACGTTGCTGGAAAAGGCAGGCGTCGATGCCAAGGCCACGGCCGTTCGCTTCGGGGGCCTCGACAAGCCGCTGACGCAAGTCGACACGTTCGAGAAATCGCTGGCGCTCGATCACGCGATGAACGGCGAGGTCATGGTGGCTTTCGCGATGAACGGTGAGCAGTTGCCGCTTCTCAACGGCTTTCCGCTGCGCCTGATCGTGCCGGGCTGGTACTCGACCTACTGGGTCAAGTCGCTGAACCACATCGGATTGTTCACGGGCAAGGACAGCAACTACTGGATGGCCAAGGCCTACCAGATCCCCGACACGCCAAACGCGGACGTGCCACCCGGCACCGCCGGATTCGCCAAGACGCCGATCAACGCGATGAACGCACGCTCGTGGATCACCAGCGCCGAGCCTGGCGCACGCATTCCGATGGCGGCAAGCCTGCCCGTGCGCGGCATCGCCATGGGCGGCGACACCGGCGTCAAGCGAGTCGAGGTCTCCGGCGATGGCGGCAAATCCTGGCGAGACGCGAAGCTGGGCGAGGACAAGGGCCGCTATAGCTTCCGCCGGTTCGAGGCCGAAGTGCCAATCGCCGCGAAGGGGGCGCTGACGCTGATGAGCCGCTGCACCAGCAGCTCGGGCGCCGTCCAGCCGATGAAGGCGAACTGGAACCCGGGCGGCTACATGCTCAACCGGGTCGAGCCCTGCCCGGTGGAGATCGTCTGATGCGCCGGTCGACATCCGCCGTCTTCGCGCTGGCACTGCTGGCAGGCTGCCATTCGCAGCCAGAGCCAACCGACACGCAGACCGCTGCGGAGCCGGAGAGCTTCAGCCCGTTGCAGCAGATCACCTCGTCCAAGATCGACCTGCCGGCGGACGAGGAGACCTTCGGCGAGAGTGCGCAGGGTCAGTTGCTCAACCGCACCTGCCTGGCATGCCACTCGACCTCAATGATCCGCACCCAGCCGCCGCTGACACGCAAGCAGTGGACCGCCACCGTCACCAAGATGCGCGAGGCTTATGCTGCGCCGTTCGAGGCGAGCGAGACGGAGGCCATCGTCGATGCGCTGATGGCGACGGCGCCGGCGAATAAGTAGCCGACCAAGACCGCAGCGACAGGTCTGTTCACCAAAGCCCATCGCCGTCCGTGTCGAGCGCGGTGGATGCCAGTGAGGTCAAGGCGTCCTGAGTTAACCGCCCGAACCTCAACGCACGTAGCTGGCACCATTCGCATCCAGCACCGCGCCGGTCATCGAAGCCGGCGCATCGAGCGCCAGGAACGCAGCGATGGTGCCGATCTCCTCAGGCTCGGCAACCCGGCCGAGCGGGATGTCGGCGAGCAGCTTGTCCCCGCCGCGACTGGCGAGATAGTCTTCGGCCATGCCCGTCATCGTGAAGCCGGGACAGATCGCAAAGGCGAGGATGCCTTGCGCCGCATAGCCGCGTGCGATCGTCTTGGTGACGCCGATCATGCCGGCTTTCGATGCGGCATAGTGCCAGTGCGCCGGGCTGTCGCCGCGATAGGCGGCGCGGCTCGCGACATTGACGATGCGTCCACCCGATCCCGCCGCCCGCCACGCCAGGATCGCCGACCGGCTGAGCCGCGTCGAGGCTTCGAGGTTGATCGTCATCGTACGCTGCCACTGCGCCAACCAAGCCTCATCTGAGGCATCGAGCGGGGCGGCCTCGAACACACCGGCGTTGTTGATCAGCACGTCAACCCGGCCGTCCAGACGCTCTAGCGCCGTGTCCCACAGCTGCTCGGGACCGTCTTGCGCCGCCAGGTCTGCATCGGCGCTGGAGGCTGCGAACAGCACGACATCACGCGCGCGCAAGGCATCGGCGATGGCAGCGCCGATGCCCCGGCTCGCACCGGTGAGGAGGACGTGCGTGCTCAGGGCCTGATACTCGGCAGCCGAGGTGTCAGAGACGGCCCTGGCTGCGGCTGTAGGTGGAGGAGCCCGGCGTCACTCGGCGACGCTCGTTGTAGCGCTTCAAGGCATAGCCGCCTGCCGCGGCGGCAATCATGCCCGGCAGGCCGAAGCGGCGCGCCAGCGCGACTGCAGCAACGCCCATGAGCGCGCCGCCTGGTTCATCGACACCGCGCGTGTTGCGGGCTGCGCGTGCGCCGATAAGTCCGCCGATGATCTTTCCAAGCATGGCAATCTCCTGTGTCTCGCTGAACAGCGAACGGAGCGCCAAAGGGTTCCGCAGCTGGTAACCGTCGGCGACCCTCCCACGCTGTCGAACGAACGAGCATCCCCCATGCCCCTGGCGCCGAGTCTCGCCTAGCGGTGCAGGAGCATGAGGGGCTCGTCTCGGGTCCGTCCCCCATGGACCCGGTCGATCGGAGATCCGTTTGCCGTGAACGTACCGCCGCGGTACTGGGCGTCGGTCAAGTTCAGCACGCCATCGAAGCCACCCGCAGCGGGGTCAGCTTGCACAGCTGCACCGCGCAAAGGTTCGTCAGGTTGGCGAAACTGCAATCGCGCCGCCGCGATTGTCGACGATGATGGCGCCGGTCACCGTCCGCCGCTCCAGTTCGCCGTGGAGCCGATGTTGTCGACGTCAGAAGGCGTTATGCGGTTGTTGCCGCTGACTACGCCTACCCGCAAGATGACGGTGTGCGCCGCGCCCCCTTCCAGGTTGATCGCGTCGCCCGAAGCAGCCGCGTCGATGATGTTGGTGATAGTGAACGAGTTCGGCGTCGTGACATTAGAGACGTCGCGCTTGTAGATGCCGCCATTGCCCGCCGCCGTTCACCGTCCCCGAAGCATTGACCTTCAGCGAGCCGGTCACCTGGCCGTAGTTGCTGGCATGCACCGCAACGATCGCGAAACGCTTGAGTGATTTATCCTCGACCATGCCCGACGACATGACCGACAGGTCGCCGTCGCCAATCATTCGCACGTCGATCGCAGCCCGAACGCCCCCGAAATTGGCAAAAGCATTGTTGTCGAAGAACGAGCCGGAGCCCGATCTCTTGATGCCCATGTCGGCCGAGGCAGCGACGATGAAGCCCTCAGCTTGCGTCGGCGGGTCCGCTCCCAAGCGCTCTACGTCAGGCGCAGGATCGCCATTCATCGAGCTTTGCGCAGCGAACGACATGCCTCGTCCCCGTAATTTTGAGCCCCGCGCAGGTACTGCAACGCACCGGAAACAATATCCATCCAAAGAAATGCCAGAAGCAGCTCAGCCAGTCGAGGCGCGGGAATGCTCCGGCGCAGTGCTACATCTATGTACTCGGGTGACGATCCAGAAACTTTCCAAGCTGGACTCGATCAGGCAACGCGTCGAGCACCCCGGCCCGGCTCGCCACCAAAGCTCCGCACGCCGCCCCCCAGCGCAGACCCTCCGCCATTGGCAGACCCTGGGCGAGCGCCGCCAGCAGGCCTCCCAGAAACGCGTCGCCCGCGCCGATGGTGTCCACCGCCTCGATCGCGAACGCAGGTCGAAACACGGGTGCGCCCTCGCCTTCCCTCGCGACGACACCCTCAGCGCCAAGCGTCACGATCAAGCTCTGCACCCCCCGCTCTCGAAGATGGTCAGCGAGTTCGCCCCATGATGCCGGTATCCCTGCGTCGATGGCGACGCCGCACTGCTTCGCAAGCGCTGCGACCTCGATGCGGTTGACTACCAGAATGTTCGTGGTGCCTAGCATCTCCGGAGCAACGGCGCGGAAAGGCGAGCAATTCAGAACCGTCTTCAGTCCACGCCTACGCGCCTGCGCAAAGGCTGCCACGATCGGCGCGTCGCCCACTTCAAACTGAGCCGCCACCACCGCGCACCGGCTTAGCCTGTCGGCGCGCGAGGCAATATCGTCGGCCGAGAGCAGGTCGTTCGCGGCAGGATATACCGCGATGCAGTTCTCGCCGTGTCGATCCACGAACCCGACGCCCGCACCGGTCGGCCCGGTGAGACGCAGCAGCATGTCTCTCGGCAAACCGCAGGCATTCACTGCAGCGCTGGCGAAGTCGCCGAACAAGTCGCCCCCGACTGCCAGCACGCCATCCACCTGCGCTCCCAATCGGTGTGCCCCGACAGCCACGTTGAAGCCCTTGCCTCCAGGGTCGAGAACGAAGCTGCTGGCGCGCAGCGTCTCACCGGCGCGCGGGAGCCGTTCCACGGTAACCGAGCACGCCGCGACGAAGCTGCCGACCACGAAGATCGAACCCGTGTCCATAACCGCTCCACTGCTTGATCTTCCGCGCGCGCCGAGTCGGCCTTAAAGCTGGAAACGGCGAATCGTGAAAGGAGCCATGCTGAAACAGTCTCGAGACGACGGCCTCTCCGCAATGCAAGAGAAGGGGGCCGCGGGCGAGCCAAGCGAGGGGTCGCTATATGGCTTGCTGAAATTGCGCAGGGATACCGCGATGCCGCTTTACCAGCAGCTCGAGGAACAACTTGTCGCGCTCATCGATCGCGGCACGATTGGTGGCGGCGCCACCCTGCCCGCCGAGCGCCAGCTGGCCGAAGCTCTGGGGGTCAGCCGAGCGACAGTGCAGCAGTGCTACAATGGCTTGCGCGAGCGCAACCTGATCCGTGGGCACGGACGCCACGGCTCGATCGTGCAGAAGAGCCAGGCGCATCTCTCGACCGGCATGGACCGCCTGAAGGGCTTCACGCAGGAGATGCGCGAGCTGGGCCGCGAGCCGACGGCGCGAATCCTTGAACGCGAGGTGATCACCGACCGCTCGCTGGCCTCGCTGTTCGGGCTCCACTCGCAAGCACAGTTCCTCAAGCTGGTGCGCGTGCGCTCGGGCGACAACGTGCCGATGGCGCTCGAAACGGCGTGGTACAGCCTCGATGCCGTGCCGGCGCTCGCCGAGTTCGATCCGCTCGGCTCCATTTACGCGCAGCTGGCGCAAGCGGGCTTCAGCCTCGCCTATTGCGACCAGGCGATCGAGGCGACACTGCCGACCCCGTTCGAGTGCGAGATCTTCGGGTTCGACAAGCCGGTGCCTTGTCTGCTCATCAAGCGGCGTAGCTATGCGCAGGGCGGGACCATGGTGGAATACGTCGAAGGCATGTTCCGCGGCGATGCTTACACCTACCGGCTGCGGCTGGACGCCTGATCGGATCTAGTCGACCAGCCCGCGCCGCGGGGTCCGCACCCACGATGTCCTCTCATGCGACTACTACCGAAGGGGTCGCGCTCTCCTTCAAGCGGGGGAGCACCTTGTCAGCGAAACGCTTGAGCTGATCGTAGACACGCTCGTACGGCATGCCGCCGTAGCTGAAGTTGGCAATGATGTCGTACTCGCCCACGGTAGCCTTGCGCATGGCGTCCTTCTCGATCAACTGCTCGGGCGTGCCGATCATGTTGCCGCCGATGTAGGCCTTGTACGCCTTTTCCGGCCCGCCCGCGGCGTTCATGGCATCGCCAAGGGCCACATAGGTGGCGTAGGACGGCATGTTCTTGAAGTGCTCGCCGCCCCACTCGTAATGGTTGGCGACCTGGTAGAACTGCTTGGCGAAGTACTCGTCGGTGTATTCGGCCACCTCTGCCTCGGTTTCGACACACACCACGAAGTCCGAGATGACGAAGGGCGGCGCCTTGCGGCCGTGCTTGGCCTCGAACGTAGAGCGATAGGTGTTGATCTCGGCCATCGAATGCGACCAATCGCCCTGGCTGAAGCGCAAGGCTTTCAGGCCGTATTCCGCCGCGACTTCTGCCGAGGAGGGTGACATCGAGACCATCAGCATGCGCTCTCGCGACCAGTTCTCTGGCCGGGGCCGCACCTCGACCTCGGGCTGCTGAAAGTGCTTGGTGTTCGCCTTGACCGTGCCTGTTTCCAGCCCATCCATGATGATCAACGCCGCCTCGTCGAACAGTTCGCGGCTGTCGGCAATGTCCTTGCGGAAGCCATTGAACTCCCGTCGCGCCGCGCCCCGGCCCATGCCTAGGATCACGCGACCGTCCGAAAGCGCGTCAAGCATCGCGGTCTTCTCGACCACGCGTAGCGGATCGTTCCACGGCAGGATTACAGCCGCCGGCATCAGCTTGATCGTCTTGGTCTTGGCCGCGACGTAGCTGAGCGCCTGAAGCGGGTCGGGGCACGCTGCGTAGTCGGTGAAATGGTGTTCCACCATGGCCGCGAAGTCGAAGCCCATCGCCTCGGCTTCGATCGCGATCTGGGTTTCCCTGCGGAAGAAGTCCATGTCGGACATGCCGTGGAGGTTCTGGAAACCCAGGTGTACGCCTACTTGCATCTTGGCCTCTCCCGCCGCTGGCGCTCGTCAGGATTGACCTGATCGGCGTCGAAGTGCTTGCAAGTGAGTGCATAGCACCTGAGTCGTTTTATATGCAAGCTGCATGTGATGCAGAGAGAGTACAGCGCCTGATAGTACAACCGTGGAAACGCTCGTCCGCAGGTGATTGACACGCCTATGGTGCTAAAAAGGAAGTCGCGCCCGTAGGTGGCATGCTCCGAGAAAGCCCAGCGAAGGCGGGGCGGGCTAAACTGCTCCTGGGGTGGGCGGCTAAAGACGCGGCTGCCCCAGTGTTATGCCGCCCTGAAGCAATCCAATTTTGTTCGCCCGATGTTAAGGGCGTTTACACCAACACCGTTCGTGCTGAGCTCGCCTAAGACAGCTCGCAGCCTCTTGCCTCGGGAAACCATGGGCGGAGATCTGGTGGATCAACCCACCATAGCAGGAGACCCCAGCTGCGAGTTCGCCAGTCTCCCACCTGGATCGAGCGGCGCGGAGAAGATGACCCGCAACCCAGGACGGTTGTCGTCATCTTCAATCACGCCGCCGAGCCGCTGCACCAGCGTCTTGAGCATGCGCGAGCCGAACCCCTCACGATTGCCGACGCGCCCTCGCCCTTGATCCGCGACGATCAGGCGGAAGCGCGCACGATGCTGTTCAAGAGAAATGGCGATCGGCCCTGGCGCACCGCCGTAGGCATACTTCTGCGCGTTGATCACCAGTTCGACCAGAATCAGACCGACGTGCACCGCATTGTCCGCTAGGATCATGATCGGCGCGAAGCTGGTGGAGATGTAGTCGCGCCACTCCGCCCCCATCGAGCCGCTCAGGTCGCCGACCAGCTCCTCGAGGTAGCGCGAGAGATCGACACTTTCGACATTGTCGTCGGTGTAGAGGCGGCGGTGCACCAGGCCCACCGCGGAAAGGCGGCGCTGCGCCTCCTCCAGGCTGCGGACTGTCGCCTCGTCGCCGGCAGAAGCCCGCGCCTGCAGGTTGAGGAAGGCCATGACCAGCTGGATGCTGTTCTGCACCCGGTGGTTGACCTCCTTGATCAGCGTGTCCTTCTGCTCGATCAGCCGGTCCTTGTCCGATAGGGCGACCTGCAGGTTTTCCGATAGCTCGCGCTGGCGTATGTTCTGGCGGATCTCATATAGCTTGGCGACAAGCCGATGCGCGCCTTCCACCTCGCCCGAAGTCCAGCTCCGCGACTTGCCGCGCACGACCTGCGACCAGGCATCGAACGAGGCGCGAGGCGTCAGCACTTCGCCAGGCGTTAGCACCTTGCTCTCGTGCGGGTTGCCAGCCCACTTGACCAGCTGCTCCTCTTCAGAGCGGAACCACAACAGGATCGTGGGCACCTGCGTCGAGATGGTCACGGCCAGCAGGCCCGAGGCATGATCCGCGTAAGCCGCGGCAGGCGCGAAGATCTTGCCCAGTTCGTTGGTGTAGAACGGCACCGCGCTCTTGTCGCGAACCCAACCCGCGACTTCGCGCACGTCGTCGCGATCGGGGCAGTGGCCGTCGAGATGGAGCTTCGAGCCATGGATGATGGCCAGACCATCAGCACGGAACACGCGCCGCGCCGCCTCGGCCGAGCCCGACAGCATGCGGTAAAGATCGCCATCCTCGCTCAATTGGCTGAGCAGAGCATCCTCGTCGGAGCGGATGCGGATGCGCTCGCGATAGGCTTCGGCTTCCTCCTTTGCGCCGATCTGCCGCGCAAGGCCGGCCGCGACCAGCTGCGCGGCGCGCCGCTGCGCCATGTCGAGGTTGCGCGGCGTGGTGTTGTGGCAGGCGACGAGCCCCCACAACAAGCCATCGCGCACGATCGACATCGAAGCGGAGGCACCCACGCCCATGTTCTTCAGGTATTGAATGTGGACCGGCGAGACGCTGCGCAAATCAATGTCGGACAAATCGAGGCCCGCGAACTCAGCCGGGCGTATCGGCTGCGGCTGGTACTGCACGTCGGGGATCACGCGAACACGGTTGCGTATGTACAGCCCCCTGGCTTGGCGAGGGATGTCCGAGCCCGGAAAGCGGTGGTTGCGGAAGCCCGGTATGCCAGCCGCGTTGCACTCGGCGATGACCTCGCCCGCGTCGTCGTCGAGGAAGCGGTAGATCATGACCCGGTCGTAGCCGGTCAGGTCGCTGAAGCTCTTGGCCGCGCGCTCGCATAGTTCGACGAGGTTGCCGGCCCGCTCGAACTGCAGGCCGACTTCGTCCATCCAACCCAGCACGTCCACAGCGCGCATGTCCGCCGACGTGGGCTCCAGCTGGACCAGCCAGTTCTCGCCCTGCCGTACGGCAGCAGCATCAGCGCCCGCGTTCTCCAACCAGCCCAGGTGACAGCGTGGCTCTGTGGCCTGCTCCAGACGCTGCGCCACCTCGGCGCCGAGCAAGTCCGCGACCGATCGGCCGAGCCAGTCGGCGCCGAAACGCGCCTCCAGATCACCGGCGCCGGCAACGATGGCCGCGGTGCGGCTGTCCGCGACCAGCAGGAGGCCGTGCGGCTGGATCGCACCGGGTGTATGGATCGGCTCCTGATCGCAACCCGTCAGATCCATCGAACCACTCCTGTGCAAAGGCCGGAAAACGCAGGCCTATTGCCGCGCGATGATCGTAGAGCCGCTTTGGCCGCCTGCCTAGCGTGTTTCCGCCGCCCTTGCGGGCACCGCTGCAGCGCAGCATGGCACCAGGCGCTAAATCGTTTTCGCCATGCCTCGCTCCCTGTTCGTCAGGGGAAGAAGATCGCCGGATCGCCTGGCCGCCATGGCTGTGGGCGGATCATGGTGGACACGAACAGCTCCGATGCCAGGTAGCCTTTGAGCCAAGCCTGGACATGCGGCACCGTCTGCACGGCGAACCATTCCGTATCCACGGCGGCGAACTGGCGCACGAACGGCATGATCGCCGCGTCTGCCAGCCCGCGCTCCGATCCGGCAAGATAGCGGCTCGATGCTAGCTTGGCGTCGAGATAGCGCAGGAAGTCCAGGCCAGCGGCACGGTACGCCATGGCGTCGCCGTCATGTCGCTCGGGGTACTTGTAACCGTCGAGGTCGCGCTTGAACGGGCCATCGTTGGTGGCGATGAGGTCTACGTCGTCGCGATCGAGCCAGCCTTCCGGATCGCTCCGTGCCAATGCCCAGCGCATGATGTCCAGGCTCTGGTCGATCACGCCGCCATCGCCGAGCACGACCACCGGCACCGTGCCCTTGGGAGAGGCGTCAAGCATCGCCTGCGGCTTGGCGATAAGCTTCACCTCGCGCAACTCGCACCGGGTGCCGCTGACCGCCAGGGCGAGCCGCGCCCGCATGGCGTAAGGGCAGCGCCGGAAGCTGTAGAGGATCGGCTCAGGCACTGCGGTCATCGGACCGCTCAGAGTGCACCGCGCCGACGTGTGCTTCGCCCCGCTCCGCCGCGAGCCGCTCCTGTCGATGGCGCTCGCGATAGGATGCGCGCTGTTCGTCGGTGCGTTCGGTGTAGCAGGCCGGACAGCTGACGCCCTCCTCGTAACCCGATGCACTCAAATCCTCCGCTCGCACGGGGCGGCGGCAGGCATGGCAGAGCGTGTGCGTGCCCGGCGCCAGCCCGTGACCGATGGTAACGCGCTGGTCGAACACGAAGCACTCTCCGCGCCAACGGCTTTCCTGTTCGGGCACGGTCTCCAGGTACTTCAGGATGCCACCCTTGAGGTGAAAGACCTCCTTCACACCCTCCTGCATGAGGAAGGCGGTGGATTTCTCGCAGCGGATACCGCCGGTGCAAAACATCGCCACCTTCGGCGGCTTGCCGGCGCCGAGCAGCCGCTCGCGCTCGGCGCGGAACCATGCTGGGAAGTCACGGAAGCTCGGCGTCTTCGGGTCGATGGCGCCGGCGAAAGTGCCGACCGCAACTTCGTAATCGTTGCGCGTGTCGATGACGATGGTGTCGGGATCCGCGATCAGCGCGTTCCAGTCCTGCGCCTCGACGTAAGTGCCGACGCTCGCGCGCGGGTCGATGTCCGGCTGGCCCATGGTAACGATTTCGCGCTTGATGCGCACCTTCATGCGATGGAACGGCATGGTGGCCGCGCTCGACAGCTTGACGTCGAGATCGGCGCAGTCGGGCAGCGCGCGGATTTGTGCCAGCACCGCCGCGATCGCTTCGGGGGTGCCAGCGATGGTGCCGTTGATCCCTTCAGGTGCCAGCAGCAGAGTGCCTCTTACGCCATTGTCATGGCACGATTTCTGCAACGGGCCCTGCAAGGCTTTGCAATCGTCGAAGCGCGTGAAGCGGTAGAGCGCGGCAACGGTCTGAGGCGAGGTCGACGGTTCGGTCATGGCCGCGCCATAACGCCATGCCGGCCCGCCGTCAGCATGCACCTGCCCGATCGTCTCGGCAGGCAGACATCGACTGTCACGCAAGTGGCACAGTATCGCAATGATAGTGCCACGCCAGCGCCCTAACCGCCCCTTCGCATCCACCGCAAAGGTGGGCACAGTGAGGGCATATTACCGTGATGATCCAGAGAACTGGCCTGAGTGCACGTGCAGCATTGTTGCTCGGCGCGATCGTTCCCGCCGTTGCCGCGGCACCTGCGCTGGCGCAGGACAGCACCACCGCCGACGCGACCGCCGGCCCGCTCGACAGCGCCGACGACGTGAACGGCCAGATCATCGTCACCGGTAGCCGCTCGCGCTCGGCAACGGCGATCACCGGCGTCGAGATCCAGAACATCCTGCCGGGCGTCAGCCCCTTGAAGGCGATCCAGACTCTGCCGGGCGTGACCTACATCACCGCCGACCCCTGGGGTAACAATGAGCAGAACGCCTCGCTCTACATCCACGGCTTCAACTCCGCGCAGCTCGGCTACACCATGGACGGCGTGCCGCTGGGCGACCAGAACTACGGCAACTACAACGGCTTGTCGGTCTCTCGTGCAGTGATCTCCGAGAATGTCGGACGCGTCACCGTCAGCACCGGCGCGGGCGAGCTGCGCGTCGCCTCGGTCAGCAACCTGGGCGGCGCGATCGAGACGCTCTCCAGCGATCCGCGCAACAGCCTGGGCCTCGAGGTCAACCAGACGATCGGCAGCTACGACACCTCGCGCACCTTCGTCCGCTTCGACAGCGGCGAGATGGGTGGCGGCAACAGCTTCTATCTCTCGGCCGTGCGCCAGAAGGCCCGCGCGTGGGACTTCAACGGGAAGCAGGGCGGCTGGCAGGGTAACTTCAAGTTCGTCCATGACGACAGCGCCCGCCGCCTGACCGCCTACATCGCGTACTCGGACAAGACCGAGCCCAACGAGGACGCGACGACGATCTACAAGACGCCGGCCAACGCCTCGCAGGCGTACCAGCCCTACACCCGCCCGTTCTTCTACCCAGACTTCGCCGGCGCGCTGGCCTATCTCAACGCCGCCGGCCAGGTGCCGACACTGGAGAGCGTCAATTACCGCAACTACTATTCGGATGCGCAGCGCACCGACTGGCTGCTCTACCTTAAGGACGAGGAGCGGCTGAGCGACAAGGTGACCTGGTCGGTCCAGGGCTATTACCACCACAACGATGGTGCCGGCGTCGTCGCCGGGCCGATCTCGGTCGCCGGCCTGCCCGCGCTGTTCGCCCTCTACTTCCCCGGCCAGAACCTCAGGGGCGCCACCGGCAACTCGGGCTACGCGGTCCGCACCACCGAGTACCGGATCGACCGCAAGGGCGTGCTATCCGAATTCAACGTGGACCTGGGCGCTCACCAGATCGCTGCTGGCGTCTGGTACGAGAACAACAGTTCGGCCGCATACCGGCGCTGGTACCCGCTCGATGTAAACCATCCGGAGCGATACAGCCCCTACATCCGCCCAAAGGGTCCGCTGTTCACGCAGTATGGCAGCGAGATGCGCACCGAAGTGCTGCAGCTGCACCTGCAGGACACCTGGGCGCTGACGGATCGCGTGACGATCGAAGCGGGCGTGAAGACCAGCCTGCAGGATGCGAACGGATACTTCACCGTGCAGCCGATCCCCGGCTCTTTGGCGGGTGCATCGGGCGCGCTGCCTGAAGGCCGGATCAAGACCGACAACTGGTTCCTGCCGACGATCGGCGCGAAGTGGGCCTTCACCGAGACGGAGGAGCTCTACGGCAACGTCCAGAAAAACTTGCGCCAGTACCAGGCCTACGGCGCCGGCGGCAGCGCCGCACCGTGGTCGGTCGGCAGCCAGGGCGCGTTCGACTACATCAAGGAGAACGGCCGCCCCGAGACCTCGTGGACGTATGAGATCGGCCTGCGCAGCCGGCACAGCTGGCCGGGGTCGTTCCTCAGCGGTTTCGAGGCGCAGGTGAACGCCTACCATGTCGACTTCAGCGACCGCCTGCTGGCGATCTCGCCCACCATCGGCGGCATCGGCGGCGGCTCCATCGCAGGCGGCACCCCCTCGCTGTTCAACGTCGGCGACGTGAAGACCAACGGCGTCGATGCCGCGCTGACCTTGCGCTTCGGCGACCATCTCTCGCTCTACAACGCGATCTCGTACAACAGCTCGAAGTACCAGAGCGATTACAGCACGGCGACCGGCGAGGCCACCGGCACCCGCATCGGCGGCTTCGCGACGGTGGGCGGCGTCGTCCCGACCGGCGGCAAGCAGGTCCCCGGCAGCCCGCAGTGGCTGAACAAGACAGTCGCCACACTGAACGTCGATCCGTTCGAGCTGCAATTCTTCGGCGACTATGTCGGCAAGCGCTTCGCCACTTACACCAACGATGCTGCGGTGAAGAGCTTCTTCCTGCTCAGCGGCCGTGCGGCGATCAAGCTGCCGGCCTCGATCGTCGGCCTCGCCAATGCCGAGTTGAGCGTGAACGTGACCAACATCCTCGACAAGCAAGGCTGGCTGTCGGTGGGTGTGAACGCCAACACCAACACCTACAACGTCTACCCGATACCGCCGCGCCAATGGTTCGGCACGCTGAAGCTGCGCTACTGATGAGCGCGGACCTGACGCGCCGCGCAGTGATGGGTGCCGGGGCGGGCCTGGCGCTCGCCTCCGCCCTGCCCCTGCACGCCGCGGTGGCAGGCAAGCGCACGGCGCCCAGGCCCGCCAAGCCGCTGCTGATGGCGCACCGCGGCGCGTCGGCGCTGCGCCCCGAGCACACGCTCGCCGCCTATGCCAAGGCGATCGCCGACGGCGCGGACTTCGTCGAGCCCGACCTCGTCGCCACCAGGGACGGCGTGCTGGTCGCACGGCACGAGAACGACATCTCCGGCACCACTGACGTGGCCGCGCACGCAGAGTTCGCCGGCCGGCGCACCACCAAGACGATCGACGGCACGGCGGTGACCGGCTGGTTCACCGAGGACTTCACCCTCGCCGAGCTGAAGACCCTGCGCGCACGCGAACGCCTCGGCGCAGTGCGGCCCGAGAGCCATGGCTATGACGGCATGTTCCAGATCGTCACGCTGGAGGAAGTGGCAGACTTCGTCGCGGCCGAAGCGGCCGCACGTGACCGGACGATTGGCCTCATCCCGGAGCTGAAGCACTCCACTTACTTCGCCGGCATCGGCCTGCCACTGGAGCCGCGACTGCTCGCTGGCCTGACCGCAAGCGCTTACTTGCGCCGCGCGCCGGTGATCGTGCAGTCGTTCGAGGTGAGCAATCTCAGGGCCCTGCGCAAGCAACTTGGGGCGCTCTCGAACGTGCAGCTGATGCAGTTGATCGAAGACCCGCGCAATGCGCCCTTTGACACGATCGCCGCGGGACAGCGCCGCACCTATGCGCAGATGCTGACGCCCGCTGGCCTCGGCGAGATCGCCAGCTATGCCGATTGGGTCGCCCCTGCGACGCGGGTGATCATTCCTCTCGGCCCGGACGGCAAGCTCGCGACACCGACCGGCCTTGTCGCCGCAGCGCATGCGGCGGGACTGCTGGTCGGCACCTGGACCTTCCGTCCGGAGAACCGCTTCCTCGCCGCCGACTTCCGCAACGAAGCGGGCGAGGACGCGCGCAATCCGGCGGGAAGCCTGGCGGAAATCCGTCGTTATCTGGCCGAAGGGCTCGACGGCTTCTTCACCGACGATCCGGCGCTAGGGCGTCAGGCGATCGGCTGAACGTCGCCACCCATTCGCATCGCAAACCCTAAGCAACTACCCTTGCAGAGTAAAATGCGCTGTTGGTCGAACGACAAGCGCAGCGCAGCCTCTTCGCGACCACGCCGGTGACGGGCATAAGACACGTATGTTGCCGGGGCATGGCAGCGGCGCGAGAAGGGCAACAATGGGGTTTCGAACACACGCGGCCTTGCTGGCTGGGGCAGCGACATTCTGCACGTCGCACGCCATGGCGCAGGATGCGCCGCCACCAGCGCAAGCTACGGACGTGCCCGTCATCGCCGCAAGCAACGCAGGTCGCAGCGTCTACGTGCCGGCTGATTTCCAGCGCTTCGCTCCGCGAAATGCCTACGACATGCTGCTGCGCGTGCCGGGCTTCGCCATCAAGGAGAGCCAGGAACGCCGCGGGCTGGGCCAGGCGACCGGCAACGTGCTGTTCAACGGCGCGCGGCCGTCGAACAAGTCGGACGATCTCTTCACCCAGCTGAGCCGCATCCCCGCCGGCACCGTGGAGCGCATCGAAGTGCTGGACGGCGCTTCGCTCGACATTCCCGGCCTGAGCGGCCAGGTGGCGAACGTGGTCTACAAGGCCAAGGGATCGACCGGGCAGTTCGAATGGGAACCCGCCGTACGGGCGCACTATGCCGACGCGCTCTATACCCGCGGCAACGTTTCGCTGACCGGCAGCAAGGGCACGATCGGCTATGAACTCAGCCTCGACAACCAGGAAGCCGGGCGCAGCGCCGCGGGCGGGCCGACACTGATCCGCGACGGGATCGGCGTCATCACCGAGCGCCGGCGGGATGTCTGGACCTCGAACCACGATGCGCCCAAGCTCTCGGCGCGGTTCACTTGGGATGGCCCGGGCACATCGGTCGCCCACCTCAACGGCAATTACCAGAAGGTCTGGCACCACTACCGCGAAGCCAGCGACCGCTCCGATTCGCCCGTGCTGTCCGACCGGCGCCGCACGATCCGCGAGAACAACGACACCTGGAACTACGAGGTCAGCGGCGATTACGAGTTCGCGCTCGGGCCCGGCCGCCTGAAGCTCGTCGGCCTGGAACACCGCAGCCATGAGCCCTTCTCGTCCGAGGTCATCGACACCCCCCTAGGCGCGCCCGCCAGCGCGACCGGCGACCGCTTCGCGCAAGTCGGTGACCTGGAAGAGACGATCGCGCGCGCCGAATACACGTGGAAGATGCTGGGCGCAGACTTCCAGCTATCAGGAGAGGCTGCCTACAACACGCTCGACAACGTGGCGACGCTCGGCACTTTCGATGCTGTGTCCGGTGACTTCGTGCTGCGCCCCTTCGCCGAGGGCACCGGCGGCGTGAAGGAGGACCGTTACGAAAGCCTGCTCAGCGTCGGCTTTCCGCTGACCCGCACGCTGTCGCTGCAGATGGTCGCGGGCGGCGAGCACTCGACGATCAGCCAGACCGGTCCGGGCGGCATCACCCGCACGTTCGACCGGCCCAAGGGCTCGATCTCGATGGCGTGGAAGCCGTCGTCCGACTTCGACCTGTCGGTCAAGCTGGAGCGGCGGGTGCTGCAGCTCGACTTCTATGACTTCCTGGCGCGCTCCTTCCTCAACGACAACAACCAGAACGCCAGCAACACCGACTTGCGCCCGCAGCAGGACTGGTCGTGGACCGCCGAAGCCAACAAGAAGCTGGGCCCGTGGGGCTCGACCAAGCTGGAGCTGATCCATCGCGACGTGACCGACCGGGTCGACATCATCCCTGTCGGCCTCACCGGTGAGGCAGTGGGCAACATCGACAAGGCGTCGGCCTGGGCAGTGGTCTCCACCAGCACCATCAACTTCGATCCGATGGGCTGGAAGGGTGCGCGGCTCGATGCCTCGATCGTGTACCAGCACTCCAGCCTCAAGGATCCGTTCACCGGCCGCACGCGCAACTGGAACAACTTCGTCGACAAGCAAGTGCAGCTCGACTTCAGGCACGACGTTCCCGCCACGAACTGGGCCTGGGGTGCGTCGGCCAGCTACAACCATCAGCAGGCCGAGTACCGCCGCAGCCAGTCGGACCGGATCTGGGAAGGACCGGTGTTCGCAGCGCTGTTCGTCGAGAACAAGGACGTGATGGGCCTGACCATGCGCTTCACGATCGACAATGTGGTGAATGCCCGCTCCAGGCGCGAGCGGGTGATCTATCAGGGCGTGCGCGAGCTCTCACCCGTGGCTTCGACCGAGAGCCGCGACCGCTTAATTGGGCCGATCTTCATCTTCCTGGTGAAGGGTTCGTTCTAGCACGCGGCTTACTTATCGGGGGCAGGCGCTGTCGTAACCTTGGCCGGCACCTGTCCGCTGTGATGCATACTCCCGCCCAATAGCGGCAGAAGGAACTGATATCGCGGCGATTGTCCGCCTGCCTTCGGCAACCGTCAGCCGTTCACCATCGTTCGTCTGCCATGGCTTACCCCGAGCATCTCCCCTCGTGACCCTGGCGCCGCAAGCCGAGATCAGCGACCAGGAGCGCGAGCACGGCTTGCACTTGCTGGTGCTGGAAGCGGCCTTCTCCAGCGGCACCGGCGCGCTGACCAGCGGGGTCATCCTGACCGCGTTCGCTTTGCACCTGGGTGCGAGCAACTTGTGGGTCGGCATCCTGGTGAGCGCGCCGTTCATCACGCAACTGCTGCAACTGCCGGCGATCTCGCTCGTCGAGCGGCTGCGCGCGCGCAAGCGCATCGCGGTAATCACCAGCCTGATCGGCCGCTCGATGCTGCTGGCGATGGCGGCGACGGCGTTCTTCACCGGCGCGCCGGCGCTCGTCGCGTTCCTGCTGGCGCAGTATGTCCTGTGCGGGATGAGCGCGTTCGGCGCCTGCGCCTGGAACGCCTGGATCCGCGACCTCGCGCCGGAGAACCGGCTCGGCAGTGTCTTCGCGCGCCGCACCACCTGGACCGCCGGGATCACGCTGGTGGCAGGTTTGGCCGCCGCGTTCATCCTGGAAAACACCGCCGACGGCTCGTCCGACCGCAGCATCGCCTTTGCCGGCATGTTCGTGTTCGGCTGCCTGACCGGGCTGATGAGCGCGGGCGTGGTGAGCCGCATCCCGGAGCCGGTCATGCCCGCCCCAAGTGGACGCATATCGCTGCTGGAATTGTTGCGGGCGCCGCTCGCCGACCTGAACTTTCGCCGCCTGCTCGCCTTCGTGGTCAGCTGGCAAGTCGCAGTGAACCTGGCGACGCCGTTCTTCACCGTCTTCATCGTGCGCCAACTCGGCTTCGACGTCAGCCTGGTCATGGTGCTGAGCGCGGTGAGCCAGCTGGCCAACCTGTTCGCGCTGCGATCGTGGGGGACGCTGACCGACCGGTTCTCCAACAAGTCGGTGCTGCAAGTGGCCGCGCCCGCCTACATCCTCGGCATCGTTGCGATGATCGGCGCATCGCAGTCCAGCAACCAGGCGTTCACGATCGGCTGGCTGACCTTTCTCCACGTGCTAATGGGGGCCTCGGTAGCCGGCGTCACGCTGGCTTCTACCAACATCGCGCTCAAGCTCTCGCCAAAGGGCGCCGCCACGGCCTACGTCGCAACCAATGCGATGGCGATCGCACTCGCGGCCGGCGTGGCGCCCATCATCGGCGGGCTGCTGGCTGACTTCTTTGCCGCACGGAAGCTCGAGTTGCTGCTCAGTTGGACGAGCCCCTCCGGCACCCTCGCCTTCCCGCTGCGGCTGAGTCACTGGGACTTCTACTTCCTGCTTGCCGGGGTGCTCGGCCTCTACGCCATGCACCGCATCTCGCTGGTGGCGGAGGAAGGCGAGATCGAGCGGCGCGAGCTGGTGCAGAAGGTTGTCGGCCGGACCTGGCGTGCGATCCGCAACGGTTCGAGCATCGCGGGCCTGCGCGCGCTCACCGAGCTGCCGCCGTCCCTCGCCCGCGATGCTCGCGTGCGGCTGCGGCTCTCCCGCATGCGCAAGCGCCGCTCGCTCCAGTGAGCTCGGATCAGAGGTTCGCCTGATCCTCTTTCGACAGATCGGCGTCCGGCGGGTAGTACAGCTGCGCGCACTCCTCGCGCAGGCACCCGCCTTCGATTGCGATGTCATCACGATAGGCGTCGGCTATGAAGCTCAGCGTGTCGATGTGCCGATCCTCGAAGTACATCTCGTGCACGTCAGCGCGCCCGGCACCATAGACGACCCGGCCGACCTTCGACCAGATCGACGCCATCGTGCACATGCCGCAAGGCTGTAGCGTGGAATAGAGCGTCGCCCCGCGCAGCTCCATGTCGCCGATGCTCTCACAAGCACGGCGGATCGCCATCATCTCGGCGTGCGCGGTCGCATCCGGCAGTTCCTGCGTCTGGTTGCGCTCTGCGGCAAGGACCTTGCCGTCGCGCACGATCACGCAGCCGAGCGGCGAACTCGCCGGATCGCTGCCCTTGGAGCGCGCGATCTCGATCGCCATGCGCATCCACTGCTCGTCGGTCTGGTCAGCCATCAAGCGGCCAACGCATAGCGGCGGCAATGCTCGAGATAGCCGACCTCGTGACTGCCCGCGAGCGAGACGACGCTCTCCCAAAGCCAGGTCGGCGCATCGATCATCCCGGCGCGGTCGGCCTCGATCTTTGCGCTCCAACCCCTGCGGGTCGCCTCGTCCATCTGCCGTGCGTGCGCCTTGCCGACGACGAACGCCAGATAGCGCGCGGCCTTGGTGCCTTCGCTCTGGCTGAACTGCTCGACTTCCAGCTTCAGGTCCTGCGGCGCCAGTTCGCGGACGAACAGCGTGCGCTCCTGCATGCGGATCGGGATCATCCGCTCGCCCAGGTGCGGCGATAGCGCGCGCGCCGCGGCGACCACGCGCTTGGCGTTGTCGGCCGGCATGACCGCGTCGGGTGCAGCGGGAGCAATCGGTGCGACGGCCTCCTTGATGTCCACCAGGGCATAGTCGGACCGTTCCTTCGCATCGTCCAGACCCAGCAGCACGGCATAGCGGTGCAGGCCCAACGAGCTGCAGCCCTTCATCCAGTACGCCGCGTCGATCATGCTGACGGTGCGTCCCGCATCCTTGCCGGCGAGCGCGAGCACCTGATGCGCGACATCGGGATCGGCGAACACCGCGCGCAAGGCAGCGTGCTCCTCGTCCGCGAGCGGCCAGAACTTCTTGCCGAGTGGAATGCGCGGTTCGATCGCCTCGAGACGTTCGCGCGCCAGGTGCCGCCAACGCCGCCCGCGCGCCTTGCGGCGCACGCTTCGCACCACTTCCGGCTCCACTCCGGCATCGCCGCCATGCGGATCCTGCAGCGCCGCGTCGTAGCCCACGACCATCGCCTCGATCATGCGCGCGGTCGCCACGCCAGGAAGGTCGGACCCCCGCGCAGCCGTCGCCAGCGACAGGCCCAGGCGGATGAGGTCGTGCGCGGGATTGCCGATCACCGCCTGGTCGAGATCGCGGATCTGGATCTCCACCCCGCCATCGCCGTTGGCGAGCGGCCCCAAGTTGCCGAGGTGACAATCACCGCAGATCCACACCGACGGGCCTTGCGGCACCCGTGCGGCGGCGGACGAGCCTTCCAGCCATTCGTAGAACTTGGCGGTGTTGCCGCGCACATAGGCATGCGCCGAGCGCGCCATCTTGCGCGAGCGGCTGGCATCGAGGACTTGGCGGCGGTCGGCGGCGTTGGGTGGTACCATGTAGTGCAAAACGCGGCATGGGGCCAAACGTGTCAGAATATGGCTGCAAGATTGCGAAGTTTGCCTTCTGGGGCAGATGCCACGACCCTCACACCGCGCCCTCGTCCACGTCCGGCGCCTCGTCTGCGTCCACGCCCTGCTCCAGAACCTTCTCGTCACGCTCGAGGCTGCCCGCATCCGCCGCGGTGATCCCGAAGCGGGCCGCCACATCGGGCGCGTAGCGCAACAGATCGGGTCGCAGCTTGAGCAGGCTGATGTCCTTGGACTTGCCCTCCAGCATGACGTCGAAGACGAGCCCCTCGGCATCGCGCATGAAACGAGCGAACTCGAAGGGATTGGTGAAGTCGGCATGTCCGGTCCAGACCGGCGGCTGAAGCACGGTCTTGACCCGCGCGCCGGCCTTCACCGGAGCCTTGAGCAGCTCGCCTTTCGGGCCTTTCTTGCCATCCTTGGCCGCCGCACGCTGCTTGGGCGTGATCTTGCGCTTCACCTCGCGCAGTTCGGTGCGCGGTGAGGAGAAGTGGATCTTGGGCCGCACGCCGTCCGGCCAGCTGGCGAGGAATTTCGCCAGCGTCTCGCGCAAGTCGAGCCGTTCGGGATTGAGGCACCAGAAATGCTGGTAGTCGAAGATCAGCTTCACGCCGGTGCGCTCCTGAATCCAGAGCACGTCGGCGGCGGAGAAGCGGATGTCGTCGTTCTCCAGCACGAGGCGGCGCTGGACGTGCTCGGGGCACTTTTCCCAGCCCTCGATCCAACGGGCGCGGCTCGCCTCGCGATCGTCGTAGACCCCGCCGACATGCGTCACCACGACCGCCTCGGGGCCCAGCTCCATGCGGTCGAGGATCTCGGATTGGCTCGACAGATCCCAGATCGACTTGGCGGTCAGCGCCTCGTCGGGCGAGTTCAGCAGCACGTATTGCGAGGGGTGGAACGACAGGCGCATGTTCAGCTCGCGCGCCTTGCGGCCGAAGGCTTTCAGCTCGGCATCGCTCTCGGCCAGCTGGTTGTGGAACTGCGGCAAGTCCGGGTGGGTCGCGTATGGCGCCAGGTCGGACGAGAAGCGGTACATGTCGATCCGCTTGCTCGCGAGATAGTCGATGATCTTGTCGACTTCCTCCAGGCTGCACTTCAGGTGCGGCGACTTCTGCCAGCGGCGCGTGTCGTTGGACTTCATGCCCGGCACGCCCATGACCTTGACGGGAAAGCCGAGCCTCTGCGGAGAGGTCGCGTCCGTCATCGGCGTGCCTTTGCCAGCACCTGCGCCCCTGCAAGGATGCCGCCCGCTGCAAGGCCGAGCAGACCCAGTCGCGGCAGCTTCTGCGCCTGAACGGTCACGCTGCTGCGGCGCATCCACACGGCCTGATCCGTGCAGACTTCGCCATCCTGGCGCGGCTCGTAGAGGTTGTCGCGCTTGGCCGGGTCCTCGCTTTCCGTGCGATGCTGCTGCATGCGCCGCCCGACCAGTTCCATGATGCGATCGGTGGTGCGCGGCGCGACCTGACCCGCTAACGATGAAACGAGCCCGCCCGAGCCGATGTAGAGCGTCCTCCGCGGCGTCGCGCAGGCGAACACGATGGCGTCGCCGACCACGTCGGGGTGGTAGAGCGGCTGCGGAATGCGGGGCGGCACGTCCATGTAATTGCGGGCATGTTCCGGATATGGCGTGCCGCAGCCGCCCGGCTTCACCAGCGTTATCGAGATGCGCGCGCCTTCGCGTTCCAGCTCCATGCGCAGCGTATCGGTGAGCGCCTGCAGCGCGTGCTTGGTTGCCGAGTAGGGCCCCTGCTCCACGATCGTGCGATCGCCCAGGATCGACCCGACGTTGATGATGGCGCCGCCGCCTCTTCGCCGCAGATGCTCTGCGGCAACCAGAGAGCCATGCAGCGTGCCGAAGTAGTTGACCTCGAACACGCGGCGGTGGTCCTCGATCGGGACCTGCTCCAAGGTGCCGTAGATGCCAGCGGCGGCGTTGTTGACCCAGCTGTCGAAGCCACCGAACGCCTCGATGGCGCGCTGGGCGATCTCGTCGACCTGCTCGCGCGAGGAGACGTCGGCCGTGACGGCGATCGCCCGGCCACCTTGGCTGACGATCGCGTCGCGAATGCGCTCCAGCGCCTCACCATTGCGGGCTGCGAGGACCACGGCAGCGCCACCGCGGGCGGCGATGCGGGCGGCAGCGAGGCCGTTCCCGCTCGACGCTCCGGTGATGACGACGACTTGCTCGGCGATCGGCTTCAGGCGCGGGCGCATGGCAGGCTTACTGATAGCCTCCCTCGTCCTCACGCTCTTCGGCCGCCTCTTCCTGGGCTTCTTCCAGCTGCTGGCTATCCTGCTGCGGCTGTTCGTTCTCGTCGTCGTTCTGCGGGGTCTTGGGCGTGTCGGCCATGGCAGGAGATCCTTATCCGTTGTCCCGAACCAACCGGCCGGCGCCTGCGATGGTTCCGCCGCACCCAAGGGCAATGCGCCGGGAAGGTCCGCAGCGGCGCCAGTCGCGCTCCCGCTCAGCGCCAGAAGCGCTTGGCGTCCGCAAACCCTTCGTGCGCCTCGGCCGCGGCGTGGATCAGGTGCGGCTTGGTGTCGGCCCCCAGCAGGGCCTGCGCCTCCGGAACGCCCTCCAGGTCGAGCTTGCGAAGTTCTTCGGGCGCAGTGGCGAGGTCGTTCAGCAGGCCGAGCTGGTCCTGCAGATCCTCCAACCCGGCAATGAAGCGCTTGTAACGGCGACGGTTGCGCTTCTTGTCGAACAAGCTCGCGAAGAACTCGCTGGCATAGCGCAGCTTCTTGGCATCCTTGCGCAGCTCGTGCCGCGCTTCGTCATCGAGCTTGGCCAAATGGCGCCCGCCTTTCTTGACCTTGCGCCGGGCGCGATCGAGCGTGCGCACGGCATAGTCGCGCACCGGCTCCTCACGCGCATCGGCCGTGACGGCATTCCTGAGCCAGGCGCCGTCAGTCAGCCATTCCATGAGGTCGAGCATCAGCGCGCGCGTCCACGGCGCGTTCAGCGCATGCTCCACGTGCGTATAGGCCTCCTCGCGGGCGGTCTGCAGGCGCTGCTGGAGGTCATCACCGGACGCCCGCTCCAGCAGAACATCGAGGTTGCGCGCTTCACCCAGCGTCCCGGCCAGGGCGCGCAGATCCTCACGCAATGTCGCCGCCCGCTCGTCGCCTGCGAACAGATCCTTGAACAGCGAGAAGGCCGATCGCAACCGCCGCAGGGCGACGCGCGCCTGGTGCAGGGGCTTGGCATGGCGATGTTCCACAAGAAGCGCCTCGTTCAGGCGGAACTGGCGCAGGCACGATTGCGCGATCTGCTGGAAAGCGACGGCCGCACTCGCCTCGGCATCGAGCGGCACCGGTTCCGCCTTGTAGGACGCGTGCGACGGCCTGGTCAGCCGATAGCCGCGTTGCGACTTGGAAAGCACGCCGATGCGCAGGGGCGCCACCACGTCGAGCTTGCGCGCAAATGCGAACAGCGCGGCAGGCGCGCCGGACTTGAGTTCCAGCTCCAGCTCGCCGATCAGCTCGCCCCGGCCGCCTGCGTGAACCTGCCCGCGATCCATGACCAGTTCGATCTCGGCATCGTCTTCGCGCACGTTCCACGTGCAGCGCTCGACATCGACTTCGAAGACGGGGGCGATCTGCGCCGCGGCCTTCCCCAGCACTGATTTCAGCGGCGTCGTATGATCCAGGACAGGCGTCTCGTCCTCGACGGGCATCGCCCATTCCGAGCGCGTGAACAGGCCCACCGAGGTGGGTCCATCGGCCTTGATCGTCTGGATGCGCTGATTACCCTTCGAACGGATGCGGAGGGAGAAGCCAGCACCAGAGACCGCGTGATCGGGCGTATCGTAGTAGATCGCGCGCAAGTGGCTGCAGTCATGCTCCGCAGCCAGGATGGGCGATAGCCTTAGCAGCTCGGCGGCGGCTTCGCTCAGTTCCAGCTTCAGTTCGACTTCCACAGCGGCTCACCCTCTTGATCGATGCGAGCACAACGGTCCGCCGCCGGGTTTGCTGCGCAGCTCAGGCGATCCAGGCGCTCGGGTCGTCCTGCTGCGCGATCAGCGCCAGGCCGTGGGCGATCGACGTCATCTCTCCACCCGACGCAATGCGTTCATCGCCGAAGCGGCCGGTGAAGACGGCGCGGACGGCAGGCACCAGCGAGGTACCGCCGGTCAGAAACACACGGTCGATATCCGCTTCGGCCACACTCGCCCGTTCCAGCGCCCGCGTGACCGCGTCCGACATCGCCTTCACGTCGTCGGCGATCCAGCCTTCGAACTGTTGGCGGGCAACCTCCTGCTCGATCACGACACCGCCGCCGGTGAAGCGGAAGGTCGCGCTGGGCGCGCCGCTCAGCTCGCGCTTCAATCGGCCGACCGCTTCGTAGAGCGGGAAACCCAGTTCGTTCTCGATCATCGCGATCATGCGTCCGATCGCGTCCGGTTCGACCGCGCTGCGGCGCAATCGCTCGAGTTCGTCGAGCGTGCGCCGATTGCGCATCAGCCCCAGCTTCGACCAGTCGGAGAAATCGGCGAAGTAGCCGGGCGAAATATCGAGGACCTTGTCGAAGGATCGATACTTGCCGCCTTTGCCCAGGTGCGGCAGCACCAGCTTGTCGACGATGCGCTGGTCGAAGCGGTCGCCCGCCACGCCGACGCCGGCATGGCCCAGCGGAACGCAGCGCTGCGCGGCGCCGGGCGCCTCGACCCGCACGACCGAGAAGTCGCTGGTGCCGCCGCCGAAGTCGGCGACGAGCACGGTCGCAGGATCGTCCAGCCGCGCGGCATAGCTGAATGCGGCGGCCAGCGGTTCGTAGACGTAGTGGATCTCGCCCGCGAAGCCGGAGAACATGGCGTCGTATCGCTGCCGCGCCAGCACTTCGTCCGGCCGGGCGCCGGCGAAGTGGACCGGGCGACCGATCACCAACCGCTCGATCCGGTCGAGCGTGCCGCCGGCGTGCGCCGCCAGCTTGTCGAGGAACAGGCGTCCCAGTTCCTCAAAACGATAGCGGCGATTGAACACCGAAGCGGTATCGAACGAAGCGCTCGCCGCCACCGACTTGAACGACTGCAGGAAGCGGCTGTCGGTGGGAAATTCCAGGTACTCGTGGATTGCCGCAGGTCCTGCCTCGACCGCGACACCGCCGCGCGCGTCGTCGTCGTGCCAGAAGCACAAGGCAGAGCGGAACAAGTCGGTGGGTCCGTCGGGGCCTTCCAGCGGCAGCAGGCGCGGAGCCTCGCCGGCGGGCGCGAACGCCGCGACGCTGTTGGTGGTGCCAAAGTCCAGGCCCACGCGGCGGCCAGAGGGGATCGCTGTCATGACTCATCGATGGTGAAATGAAGGGAGCGCGCGTCCTTGGCAGACTTCACGCCGCTGCACCATGGGCACCGATTGCGAGGCTGCGGGCCGGCAGGGTCAGCAAGTGGCGCCGCTCGCCAGGTGCTCACAATAGCTCGGATCGCCAAGGTAAGTTATCATTTATCAAGTTCAATCTTCGGTGGGGTAGCGGGCAATTCACCGGCGCACCCGATCCAGTGGAACATAGAACTCGACCCGACGTTCCGCATCTAACCCCTTTACGAGTATTGCCTTCATGGATGAGCAGCGCGCCGACGAGACCTGCATTTTCAATATCGATCTAGGTTATCAGAACGGCACGCTTGTTTGTTTCAGTCACCTGCGATGGCGCTTCGTCACGCAGCGTCCCCAGCATCTGATGAGCCGCTTCGCACGCCAGTGGCAAGTGCTGTTCTGGGAAGAACCGGAGTACGGCAGCGCCACGGCAGAGTTGGCCTCCAGCGTGTGTGAGGACACCGGCGTCACCATCCTGACGCCCAAGCTACCGTGGGGACTTGCAGCCGAGGACGAGCGCAAGACGCTGGAGGCCCTGTTGGACCGCACCCTGGACACGGCCGCGCAGCCGGTGGTGCGCTGGTACTACACGCCGATGATGCTGCCGTTTTCCGAGCACATCGCCGCGGACTGCGTGGTCTACGATTGCATGGACGAACTGGCGAACTTCAAGCATGCGCCAGCCGAGCTGCTGACACTGGAAGAGCGGCTGATCCAGAACGCCGACCTGGTCTTCACCGGAGGCTACAGCCTCTACGAGGCGAAGCGTGACCGTCATCCGAGTGTTCATCCTTTTCCTTCCAGTGTCGATGCCGAGCATTTCGCGGCGGCGCGGCGGCCTGGCAGCGAACCCGCCGATCAGGCCGCTATCACTGGCAAGCGGCTGGGCTTCTATGGCGTGATCGACGAGCGGATGGATCTTGCACTGCTCGGCGCAGTCGCCGATGCACGCCCCGACTGGGCGCTCATCATGATCGGCCCCGTCGTCAAGATCAGCGAAGCCGACCTGCCCAGGCGGCCGAACCTGCATTACCTTGGATCCAAGCCGTACGCAGAGCTGCCCCATTACTTGCGCGGGTGGGACGTGGCGCTGATGCCGTTCGCCATCAACGAGGCTACGCGCTTCATCAGCCCGACCAAGACACCGGAGTATCTCGCTGCAGGGTGCCCGGTCGTATCCACCCCGATCGCAGATGTGATCCGCCACTACGGCGATGTCGAAGCGGTGCGGATCGCCACCACGCCCGATGCCTTCATCGCCGAGTGCGAGACGGCACTGGCACTGGCCGAAACCAACGGCTGGCTTGAGGAAGTCGACGCCCTGCTGCGCACCATCAGCTGGGACCAGACGTTCATCGCAATGAAGGCGCTGGTGGATGCAGCGATCACGCGCAATCGCCAGGCGCGCCGCACGCCTTCTCCCGTCGCGTGGTCGGCCGAACCCTCCCGCGCTTACGACGTGATGGTGGTCGGCGCAGGGTTTGCCGGAGCGGTCATGGCTGAACGCCTGGCCGCAGACGGCGGCAAGCGCGTGCTGGTCGTCGACCGGCGCCCGCATGTCGCCGGCAATGCCTTCGATCGGCACGACGATGCGGGCATCCTGATACACCAGTACGGGCCGCATATTTTCCATACCAACTCGGCCGACGTGTTCCAATATCTGTCACGCTTCACGCAGTGGCGGCCTTACGAGCACCGCGTGCTTGCGTCCGTGGACGGCATGCTGGTGCCGATGCCGATCAACCGGACCACGCTGAACCTGCTCTACGGGCTCGACCTCAGGACCGATGAGGATGCGGCCGCATTCCTCGCCTCGCGCGCCGAGCCCGTCGACATCGTCAGGACGTCCGCCGACGTGGTCATATCCGCGGTTGGGCGGGAGCTCTACGAGACGTTCTTCCAGGGCTACACCCGCAAGCAGTGGGGCATGGACCCGTCCGAGCTCGACAAGTCGGTAACCGCGCGCGTGCCCACGCGCACCGGCACCGACGATCGCTACTTCACCGACAAGTTCCAGGCCATGCCCGCGGATGGCTACACCCGCATGTTCGAGAACATGCTCGACCATCCCAACATCGACCTGCTGCTGGGCGTCGACTTCGAAGATGTGCGCCAAACCTACCCGCACGATCACCTGGTGTTCACGGGCCCCATCGACGAGTACTTCGGCTATCGGTACGGCAAGCTGCCCTACCGCTCGCTGCGGTTCCAGCACGAGACGGTCGCAACCGAGCAGCATCAGCCGGTCGCCGTGGTCAACTACCCTGACGAGAGCGTGCCATACACGCGCGTCACGGAGTACAAGCACCTGACCGGGCAGTCCTCGCCCCAATCGAGCATCACGTACGAATACCCGAGTGCCGAGGGCGACCCGTATTACCCGATTCCGCGACCGGAGAACCAGGCGCTCTTCAAGCGCTACGAGGCGCTCGCGATGGCCCTGCCCGACGTGAGCTTCGTCGGCCGGCTGGCGACGTACCGGTATTACAACATGGACCAGGTCGTCGGGCAGGCTTTGGCAACGTACCGCCGTCTTGCCGAACGCTGGCCAGCGAACGCGGCGCGCATGGTAGATGCTGCTGGGATGTCGCAAATACAGGCGGCCTGAAGTGGGTCTCCGCAGACGTAGCCTTAACTGGCGGGGGCGGCCTCTTTGAGGTTCACCCTAGCAACCGTTGCGTTGGCAGCTCTCTCCCCGTCCGAGAACTGCAGCTGCGCCTTGCCGCGTGCCTTGGAGCAATAGAGCGCCGCATCGGCGCTGCCGACGAGATCGTCAAGCTCGCTCTCCATCGTCGCGGCCAAGGCGATGCCGATGCTGACGGAGATGCGCATCTCGCGCTCTTCGATGAAGTACGGTTCGCTCAACTGCTTGATGATGCGGCGGGCGAGCAGTTCTGCCTCATCGCGATGCGCGACGCCGGTCTGCAGCACGACGAACTCGTCGCCGCCCAGGCGGAAAACCACGTCGTCAGCACGGACGGTTCCCTGCAGTCGCGCCGCGACTTCGCGCAGCATCTTGTCGCCGGCCGGATGACCGGCCTGATCGTTGACCGCCTTGAAGCCATCGAGGTCAAGAAAGTGGAGAGCCAGTTGCGTGCCCGAGCGCTCTGCCATCTCCAGTCGCGCCTGGTAGTTTTCGCGCAGCATCAGCCGGTTGGGCAATCCCGTCAGCGCGTCGACCCGGGCGAGCTTCGCCAGGTCATGCTTGGTGATGAGCTGCTCCAGCGTGGCGGCGTAGAGGTGCCGGACCGAGTCCAGACTCATGCCCAGGACTGCCACGAGGAGGAAGGACAGCAGCAGGAAGAACTCGCCATGCAGCGCCTGCCCGTCAGGGTGGCCGACGTGCCGCAGCATCGCAAGCGCGGTGGGCAGCACGGCGATCAGCAAGCTCCCCGTGCACAGCCGCGGGCGGCACGCCGTGCGTGACACCAGCCCCGCGCCGAAGGTGAAGACCAGACTGACCGTCGCCGCCAGCATCAGCGGTTCGTGCACCATCAGCACGCGCACGTTGAGACCGGCGAGCAGCAGCGCGAAGACGAACGTCAGAGCGGTGTAGACCCGCTCCCAGCCAAGGAGAGCCTGCACCGGCTGGCTGCTGCCCCCGGCCTTGTAGAATCGCGAGATCACGAGCAGCCGGACCACAGTCACCAGGGCGGCGCTCGCTCCCAATGCCAGGATGATCGGATCGTGCCAGCGTACGAAGATCAGCCCGCTGACAAAGGCGAACAGGATGCCGAACCCCAGGATCGGCATGCGCATGGTGAACAGCGGCGCTACGAGGTCGCGGTAAACGGCAGCCGGCAGCACAGCGGGCGCCCACCATCGGAACGGCGTGCGCGTGGGCTGTTGGGCATTGCTGACACGACGCCTGTCCATGCCGGCATCATCGCACGTGCGGGTTAACTCTTTGTATAACTATGCCTTGCCCAGCCCTTGGATGCGCGTTCGAGGCCGATCACCGGCCTAGATGACCGGCGATCGGCGCCCAGGTTTGCTGCTACTTCTTGCCGCGAATCTGGTCCGCCTGTTTGTCGAGCGCCTCACCCGTTTGCTTTGCCGAGCGCCGGACCGCGTCCGCTTCCTTTTCGAGCGCATCGGCCTTCTGGTCGGCACTCTCGCGCACTTCGTCGGCCTTGGCTTCGGCAGCATCGGCACGCGCATCGACAGCCCGTCGCTGGTCGCGCTCGACACGATCCTGCGCTTCACCGAGGCTCTCGCTGGGGCCGGACTCGAACGGCCCCTGCTGAACGCCTGCCGCAGCGTCCGCCTTCTCGCCCGCTTGCTCATGCGGCCCGTCACAGGCGCCCAGGAGCGTGGTGCATGCGACCAGTGCCGTGGACAGGCCTCTAGCCAGACGGCGACGCGCGATCCCGGTTGCGCCCTGGCTGCTGTTCCTGCTGATCAATGCCTTGCTCCTCGTCCAATTCATGTCGTCAGGCTAGGAACGCGCGAAAGCCCGGACGGTGCTCAACGGTGGCGCTTGCGCGCCAAGCTCTCTAAAGGGCGGGCGTCGCCCTAAAGACCGGAGAAGCTTGACGCATGCAGGATGACTTCCGCCGCGAGGCGCTCGACTACCATCGCTACCCCACACCGGGTAAGCTGTCGGTCGAGCCGACCAAGCGCATGGCGACGCAGCGCGATCTCGCCTTGGCTTATTCGCCGGGCGTTGCCGCCGCCTGCGAGGCGATCGCCGCGGATCCCGATGCTGCTCTCGACTATACCGCTCGAGGCAACCTCGTCGCGGTCATCTCCAACGGAACGGCCGTGCTGGGCCTGGGCAACATCGGCGCGCTCGCGGGCAAGCCGGTTATGGAAGGCAAGGCCGTCCTGTTCAAGAAGTTCGCCGGTGTCGACGTCTTCGACATCGAAGTGGACACCACCGACCCGGACAAGTTCGTCGAGGCGGTCGCCCTGCTCGAGCCGACGTTCGGCGGCATCAACCTGGAAGACATCAAGGCGCCCGAGTGCTTCGCCATCGAGCAGCGCCTGCGGGAGCGGATGAACATCCCGGTTTTCCACGACGACCAGCACGGCACCGCCATCGTCGTCGCGGCGGGCGTCACCAACGCGTTGCTGCTGCAGGGCAAGTCGCTGAAGGACGCGCGGCTGGTCACCTCCGGAGCGGGCGCGGCGGCGCTGGCCTGTGTCGACTTGCTCGTCTCCATGGGCCTGCCGATCGAGAACGTAACGCTGACCGACAAGGATGGCGTCATCCATGCGGGGCGCGAGGGCATGCTGCCCAACATGGCGCGCTATGCCCGCGTCACCGACGCGCGCACCCTGCCCGACGTACTGGGTGGCGCCGACTTGTTCCTGGGCCTTTCCGCGCCGCGCGTGCTCAAGCCGGAATGGCTGGCCTCTATGGCCGAGCGACCGGTGATCTTTGCCCTCGCCAACCCTGAGCCGGAGATCCTGCCCGAGCTCGCCAAGGCGACCCGTCCCGACGCGATCATCGCCACCGGCCGCTCGGACTACCCCAACCAGGTCAACAACGTCCTGTGCTTCCCCTATATCTTCCGCGGCGCGCTGGATGCCGGCGCGGCCGAGATCAACGAGGCGATGAAATTGGCCGCGGCAGAGGCGATCGCCGCCCTCGCCCGCATTCCGCCAGATGAGTCGGTGGCGGAGGCTTATGCCGGTCAGTCGCTGAGCTTCGGGCCCGACTACATCATCCCGACACCTTTCGATCCGCGCCTAATCCTTCAGATCGCCCCGGCCGTGGCCGAAGCCGCCGCGCGCACCGGCGTGGCCAAGCGACCGATCGCCGACATCGCCGCCTATGCCCGCACGCTGGAGCGCCAATCGTGGCGTTCGGGCAGCCTGATGCTCCCGGTCTTCGCCGCTGCACGTGGGACCGAACGGCGGGTCGCTTATGCCGAGGGAGAGGACGAGCGCGTGCTGCGCGCGATCCAGACCGTGCTCGACGAGCGCCTGGGCCGTCCGGTCATCATCGCCCGCCGCCGCATCGTCGAGCGCCGGATCGAAGCGCTGGGCCTGCGCTGGCGGCTGGATCAGGATGTCGAACTTGTCGACCCCGAGCAGCCCGACGGCGTGCTGTCGGGGCTGGTTCCGGCCTACCAGGCCAAGGTCGCGCGCCTCGGCATGGCGCTTGAGGAGTCGCGGCGGCTGCTGTTCCGCCGTCCTTCGGTCGTAGCCGCGATGCTGCTTAATTCCGGCCACGTCGATGCCGCGCTGGTGGGCGGCAATTCGGAGTGGTGGGGCCAGGTCAAGCTGATCCTGCCGCTCATCGCCCGCCGTGCGGACGTGAAGCGCGTGCATGCCATGACCGCGCTGATCCTCAGCGAAGGCGCGCTCTTCCTCACCGACACCCACATGGTGCCCGATCCCTCTGCCGAGGAAGTCGCGCGCATGACGATGCTCTCAGCCGAGGCGATCCGCCGTTTCGGCATCGAGCCGCAGGCCGCGCTGGTGTCGCACTCCAACTTCGGATCGTCGCGATCGCCCAGCGCGCGCAAGATGCGCGATGCGTTGAAGCTGCTGCAGACGGTGGCGCCCAGCTTGATCGTCGATGGCGAGATGCACGCAGACGCGGCTCTATCGCAGGCGCTGCGGGCCAAGCTGGTGCCGAACTCGCCGCTTACCGGGTCGGCCAACCTGCTGGTCATGCCGAGCCTTGATGCGGCGAACATCACCCTAACGGCGCTTCAGGCGGCGGCCGGCGCGCAGATCGTGGGACCGATGCTGCTCGGGCTGGAACAGCCGCTCCATGTCCTCAGCCAGAGCGTGACCGCGCGCGGGATCGTCAACCTCACCGCGATCGCCTCGGCAGAACTACGCCAGCAGTCGCGCGGCGAGGCAAGCTGATGGCTTAGTTCGGCGCCATGCGGGCGTGGAACAGTTGGCCGCTCTCAATGATGAGAATGATCGCGAGCACGGCCACGCCGATGCACAAGTAGCCGATCGCCAGCGGCAGCGTCGTCCCGGCGTAGGACTGGCCGATCGCGGATCCCACCAGCACCGCGCCGATGCTGGTGATGAAGCCCTGCACCGATGAGGCAGTCCCGGCGATGTGGCCGACCGGCTCCATCGCCATGGAGCCGAAGTTGGCGCCGCACAGGCCGATGCAAGTCATGCTGAGCGCCTGCAGGATGATGTAGGTCACCAGCGTCTCCGCGCCCGCGTAGATCACCACCAGATGGACGAGCGACAGCGTGATGAGGCCGAGCACCGCCGTCTGCGAGATCACCCGTGTTCCCAGCCGTTCGACCAACTGGCTGTTCGCGAACGACGCCACGCCCATCGCTCCGGCGCAGATCGCGAACAGCACGGTAAAGCGCTCGCCGGCACCGAACTCGTCGACGAAGATTTGCTGCGCCGAGGACACGAACGCGACGATGCCCCCGAACGTCAGCGACGCCGCGATCGCGTAGCCGATGGAGAAGCGATTGCTGAGCGTCAGCGCGTAGCTGCGCCGCAAGTTCTCGATCGAGATCGGCACCCGGCGCTCCACCGCCAGCGTCTCAGGCACGCGCAGCAGCGTCCAGGCGAGCACGAAGGCCGCGAAACCACCGAGTGCGTAGAAGATGAAGCGCCACGGTCCGAACTCGAGCAGCACCTGACCCAGGCTGGGCGCGAGGATGGGCACGAGGAAGAAGATCATCTGCGCCACCGACATCGTCCGCGCCATCTGCCGACCGGACGTGCCGTCGCGCACGATCGCCACGGAGAGGACGCGGGTCGAGGCGGACATCAGGCCCTGCAGCAGCCGTGCTCCCAGCAGCGCGGGAAACGTCGCGGAGCTTGCGGCAAAGACGCTCGCCGCGACGAAGCCGAGCAGCGTGCCGATCAGGATGGGGCGCCGGCCGAAACGATCGGCGAGCGGCCCGTAGACCAGCTGCCCGGCTCCGAACCCGACCATATAGACGGTGACCACCCACTGGCGGTGGTTGGCGGCGATCACCGATAGCTCACGCCCGATATCCGCCAGCGCCGGCAGCATCAGGTCCACGCCCAATGCGTTCACCGCCATCAGCGCGGCGATGAAGATGATGAACTCCCGCGGGGCCATGCCTGCGGGTGCGTATTGCGGCTTCATCTTGATCCTAACGAAAGCAGGTGGCTTTTAGGCCCAAAGCGTAAAACCTCACGAGAAGCCAACGACGGCGTGGGGAACATAGGCCGCTTCAAGCTGGTCGATCTCGGCATCGCTGAGCGCGATAGCCAGCGCGGCTACGGCATCGTCCAAATGGCCCGCCTTCGACGCGCCGACGATCGGTGCCGACACGACATCCTTGGCCAAGACCCAGGCGAGCGCAACCTGCGCGCGCGGCACTCCTCGCTGTGCGGCGACCGCCGCGACGGCTTCGACCACCTTGCGGTCGGCTTGCGCCGTCTGCTCGTAGAGCGTCTTGCCGAACACGTCGGTCTGCGACCGCTCCGTCGCCTCGTCCCAGTCGCGGGTCAGGCGTCCGCGCGCGAGCGGGCTCCACGGGATGACGCCGATGCCTTCCGCCTCGCACAGCGGCAGCATCTCTCGCTCCTCCTCGCGGTAGAGCAGGTTCAGGTAGTTCTGCATGGTCGCGAAGCGAGTCCAGCCGTTCGCCTCGGCCACGTGCAGCATCGTCGCGAACTGCCAGGCATACATCGATGACGCACCGATGTAGCGCGCCTTGCCCGCCTTCACGACATCGTGCAGCGCTTCCAGCGTTTCCTCGATCGGCGTGTCGTAGTCGAAGCGGTGGATCTGGTAGAGATCGACGTAGTCGGTGCCGAGCCGCGTCAGGCTGGCGTCGATCTCCTGCATGATCGCCTTGCGGCTAAGGCCTGCGCCGTTCGGGCCTGGCCGCATCCGGCCGTTGACCTTGGTGGCAATCACGACCTCCTCGCGGCGGGTGAACTCCTTCAGTGCCCGGCCGACGATCTCCTCCGAACTGCCGTCGGAGTAGACGTTCGCGGTGTCGAAGAAGTTGATCCCTGCCTCGACCGCCTGACGCAGCAGCGGCCTGCTACGCTCTTCGTCCAAGGTCCATTCGTGATTGCCGCGCTGCGGATCGCCATAAGTCATGCAGCCCAGGCACAGGCGCGACACATCGAGGCCCGTCGTGCCGAGTTTCACGTATTCCATGATCGTTCCCTTGCAAGGTTGGCGTCAACGCGTGAGTTTCCCTGGCGGTTCCGCTGGAGACGCCTGCGCTCCGTAGTGTCACGGTGGCGCAGTGTCTCGCCCTGTGCCCAGATGATGGCACCGGCGCGCAATCGCAAGGTTGGCATGGCGAGCGCGGGCGCGCTAACCAGCAGGTGCGTTCGGGAGAAGTGCGTATGAAGCGGTGGGCGTTAGCAGGAACAGCGGCGCTGATGGCGGCGGCAGCCTGGCCCGGAACGGCGGGCGCGAGCGGCGACTATGGCTGCACGCCGCGCTGGTCGCTGGCCGTCTCCTTCTACGAATGCGCCGGCACTGCACTGATCGGCCCGCGCAACGACACGCGAGTGAACCTAGCGCTGCTGCTGCGGGACAAGTCTGCAGCGCGGGGTGCGCAGTCCTATCCCAAATGGGACTGGGGCAATGCCGAGTTCGGCCACGTCTTCGTCAGCTGGGACGTGCTGCAATCGGCCTACTGGCCCAAGCCGGAGAGCACGACCTCGGTCGACAGCGACGAGCCGAGCTACGCCGGCTCACGGTGCCAGACATTGGCAAGCGGCACGCTGGCGTTCCGCGCTGCCCTGGCGCGAGGCAAGGGCCTGACTGCGCCGGAGCGGCAAGCGCTCACCGCTGCGCGCGACTTGGTCAAACCGGCATGCGACGGCAACAAGACGGCACCCGCCTGGCCCGCGCTGGAGGGCAAGGCGGCGCAAGCCTGGCTCAGCTACCTGAAGGGCGCCTGGGCGTTCTACGCCGACGATTTCCCAGCCGCGCGCACCCAGTTCACCGAGGTCGCGCGGGCCAAGGAGCCGTGGATAGCACAGACCGCGCGGTACATGATCGCGCGCAACGATCTGGCCGCAGCGCAAGCTGGCGCGATCGACGAGTGGGGCGGCTTCGCGGGCGTCGACAAGGTCGATCGCGCTTCTGCGGAGCATGCGCGGGGTGCCTTGCAGGACTACTTGTCCGGCTATCCACGCGGCCTCTACGCCGCGTCCGCCAGCGGGCTGACGCGCCGCGCGACCTGGCTGCTGGGCGAGCGGCCTGCCTTGGCGCGTACGTATTCGGGACTGCTGGCGGACCCTTCCCGCTCCCCCGAAATGCTGGAGGAGGTCGAAAGCAAGCTCCTCTTCGGCATCGGGATGGGGAACGACGTCGATGCTCCGCTGCTGATGGCGACCTGGGACCTGCTGCGCATGCGCCAGGCCGATCCCGACTTCCCGGACACCGAAGCGCCGGCGCTGCTGACGCAAGCGGAACTGTCGTCGCAGGCGCCCGTGTTTGCGCGTCAGCCGGAGCTCTACGGCTTCCTTCAGGCGAGCCTCGCCTACCATGGTGCCAAGGATTACCGCCGTGTCCTGAGCCTGATACCGGAGATTGCGCCCAAGGACCTGGGCGCGCTTGCCTTCAGCCGGCAATTGCTCCGCGGCATGGCGCTCGAAGCGTCGGGCGACGCGGATGCCGAGCGTTTCTTGCAGCAGTTGGCGCTTGGCGCACGCGACCTTTACCAGCAACCCGCGGCTCAGCTTGGCCTGGCGATGCACTGGGAGCGCGGCGGGAACCTCGCCAAGGTCTTCGCCGCGGGCAGTCCCGTCACCGAGCCCGAGATCCGGACCATCCTGCTCGCCCACGTCGCCCCGCCTGCACTGCTGCGCCGACAAGCCGGCACGGCCAGCGCCGAAGGCGGCGTCGCCCTCTTCACCCTGCTCACGAAAGACTTGTCCCGGGGGCACTACCGCGAGTTCGGCTCCGACCTCGCGCAAGTTCCGGCTTCGGCACCAACGTTGGGCACTGTGGGCGAGGGCTGGTCGAGCGGGTGGATGGACAGTGATGCCGACAATCACCCGCCCCTCGGCCTGTTCCGCCAAGGCAAGTGGCAGGAGGAGTACCCCTGCCCTGCCCTTCAAGCGTCGGCCGCAACGCTCGCGTCCAATCCGCGCGACATCCATGCTCAGCTGTGCCTGGCCGAGTTCTGGCGCCTGAATGGCTTCGACGATTACCTCGCCGCCAAGCGCCCGCCGGCAGATCAGCTCGGCGGGTCGCCCGATCTCTTCCCCGGAAGGCCCGCTCCCCGCTCCGTGCTCTACGCGTCGGTGCTGGCGGACCGGTCGGCGGGTGCGGCGGATAAGGCCTATGCGCTCTACCGTTCGGTCCAGTGCTATGCGCCGAGCCAAAACAATGCCTGTGGCGGCGAGGACGTGCCAGTTTCCCATCGCAAGGCATGGTTCCAGCAGCTCAAGCGCGACTATCCGGCAAGCCCATGGGCGATCGATCTCAAGTACTACTGGTAAGCCGCCGCAGCCTGCTGTTCGGCACCGCGGCCAGCCTGCTCGTTTGTGGATGCGAAGGCGGCGAGGCGCCAGCGAAGGTCGATGCGCGCGCGTATCAGGCGTTCTTCCTCTGGCCCGGCGTTCGCGCACCCGCCTGGCTGAAGCAGGCACGCGAGGTATACCTGCTCGCGGGCGAGGTACGTCATGGGGCAGACAGCACCTTCGTGCCCTTGCGTGCGACGCCGAAGGTGCCGGGCCCGGCTTTGTGGTTCGTGATCCGCGTGGAGCGCCTGGATTGGAACGAAGCGATCCATCGCGACGTGCTGCATGCCCTGTCGCTCTGGGAGGCGGCGGGAAACCGCATCTCCGGCCTGCAGATCGACTTCGATGCGGCGACACGCGGGCTATCGGACTATGGCCGCTTCCTGGCGGACCTACGCCGTCGCCTGCCCCGCCGCTTCAAGCTGTCGATCACGGGTTTGATGGACTGGAGCGCGGGTGGCGATCCGCAGGCGCTGCGCCAGTTGGCCGGCATCGTCGACGAGATCGTGGTGCAGACCTATCAGGGCCGCCACACCATTCCAGGCTACGAAGCATACCTGGGCCGATTGGCGCGCCTCGGCATGCCGTACCGGATCGGCCTTGTCGAAGGCGGGAGCTGGGACCCGCCACCGCGACTGGCTGAGGATCCCAACTTCCGCGGCTACGTCGTCTTCCTGCTCAAGGACCAGCCGCGTCATGCAAGTCCAGCCGTTCGCACAAACGGACCTGCCGTGTCCTGAAGCGAAGTCCACCTGCCGCGCCTGTGCGTTACCCATCTGTCAGCAGGAACCGAGACCATGCCACCAACAGAAAAGATCACCGACGGCGCGAACGAACGCGCGATCGACGAACCGCTCGCCAGCACCGCCCCCGGCATCCCCGACGATGCTCTCGCGCCTGGCGAGGAGCTGCTCCAGCCACCCAGCGATGAGGAAGTGGATCGTATCGCCAGGAAGCTCGGAGCGCCGGTCCCCAAGTCGAATGGCTGAGCCGCGCCCGATGACCAGGGGTGGGTGATCGGCCGGGTCGGTGCTAGGGGGCTCCCCCGCAGCAACCGCGATCAGGCAGAGGCATGGCCCGCAAACACCCCAAGCACGGCCCCTATCCCGAAGAGATGCAGGAGGACGATGACGCTCCTGCACCCGTTACGCCGTGCTGGCTTTGTGGCCGGCCGCTGGGCAAGACCGTGGTCTGGCACCATCCGGTGCCCAAGAGCCGTGGTGGCCGCGATGTCGTCGCGATGCACCCGATCTGCCAGCAGACCCTGATCGCCAACTTCACCAACTCCGAACTGCAGCGCCACGGCATGGACGTGGACGCACTGTTGGCGCATCCCAACGTGCGCAAGTTCGTCGACTGGGTCGCGAAGAAGGATCCGGACTTCACCGCCACCACTGCCAAGAAGCAGCGCTGACCCGGGGACGCGGCGGCCCGAGTTGCACATCGTGTCGGCAATCCCATCTTGCAGCCATGCATGATGACCTTATCCAGCTCGGCCTCATCGAGGACGAGGACATCGATCTCGACGATGCCGCGATCACGCTGGCACTGCTCGATCACCCAGAAGACGAAGACGATGCCTGCCTCTACGTCCTGGCAGACCTGGCCGAACGGCTGGACGATCTCGCCAGCGACGTCACCGAAGCGCCCAAGCAGGCGGCGCTGCTGGCGCAAGTGCTCGGACGGGAGTTTGGGTTCACCGGCGATGTGGACACTTACGACGATCCGGCGAATGCGGACCTCGTCCGTGTCATCGAGCGCCGCCGCGGACTGCCGGTAAGCCTCTCGATCCTTTACGTCGCCGCTGCCAGGCAGCTCGGCTGGATGGCGAACGTGCTCGACCTGCCTGGGCACGTGCTCGTCCTCATCGGCGATGAGACCGACCCGGTGATCATCGACCCCTTCAATGGGGGGCGCAGGGTCGAGCCGGAACAGCTCGCCGCTTTCGTGCAGGACATGAACCAGGGGCGCGAGGCCGCTGTGACGCATGTCTCGACGATGACGAACCGCGCGGTGCTCGTGCGCCTGCTGCAGAACCAGGCGACGCGCGCTGAAGCGGGCGGCCAGGGCCGGCGCGCGCTGACCCTGTACCAGCGCATGACCATCATGGCGCCGGGCTATGCCCATGCCTGGTGGGAGCGCGCGCGCCTGGAACTGGCGGACGAGGACGTTGCCGCTGCACGCAGCAGCCTGACCGCGATGCTGGAGATCACCCGCGAGCCCGACTTGCGTGAGCGCATCTCGACCCTGCTGTCATCCTTGGTGGCGCACTGAGGAATGTCCCTGAGGACATCGCCGCAGAAAGTCGCCCAGGGCGATTGAAACCGCGCGCTCCCGTCCCACGTTGTAAGTCTGAGCGCAGCCTCTAGGCCGCGCAAACACAAGGACTTAGACGATGGCTTCCCTGAAAAGGCGCCTGGTCGCGGTAGGCGCCGCACTGGGCCTGAGCGTTTCGCTTGCAGGATGCATGGGTGACTACGGCTACGGCGGTGTCGGCTATGCGTCGGACTACGGTTACGACGGCTATGGCTACGATGGCTATGGCCCCGCCTATGCCTATGGTTACGGCGGTGGCTATGGTGGCTACGGCGGCTGGTACAACGACTTCTACTACCCCGGCTATGGCGTCTACGTGTTCGATCGGGGTGGTCGTCGCACCCGCTGGAACGACGGTCAGCGCCGCTACTGGCAGACGCAGCATGGGCGCGGTCAGCGCTGGGGCGACGGCCGTGGTCCCCAGGGCAGCTATCGTCCCGGCTTGCCCAACGGCGGGCGTGGCGATGGCCCGCGCGGCGGCTGGCGCGGCGATCGCCAAGGTGGCGTTGCGCAAGGTGGCGTCGCAAATGGTGCCGTAGGGCAGCAGCGGCCCGATCGCGGCGGTTGGCAAGGCCAGTCGGGCATGACCCGTCCGGACCGGCCGGCGCCTTCGGCCGGTCAGTGGAGCGGTCGCGGCTCGTCCATCGGCACGCCGGGAGCTTCTGGCGGACGTTCCGGATGGGGCGGCCGTGGCTTTGGTGGCGGACAGGGCTTCGGTGGTGGACGCGGCGGCGGCGGACACCGCCAGCACTGACACACTTTGCCGCATCATCTCGAACTTGTGTGGCGGTGCGGCGTTTGTCCTCAAGCGCCGTTACGCAACTGGGATGAGCGACATGAACCTGAACGAACTCCTGCCCGCCGGTGGCATCGATGCGCTGGCATCTCAGCTCGGCATACCTCACGATCAAGCCCAGCGAGGCGCCGAAGCGCTGCTGCCATCAGTGCTGACAGGCCTGGGACAGCAAGCAGCCGGCGCCGGCGGCGACGTTCCGCACGTCGATGCGCTTGGCGGCAGCGCCCTGGCCGACAACGTGGTCGGGCCGGGACCGACCGACATCGCCAAGGGCAACCAGCTGCTCGGCGGCATCTTCGGCTCCAAGGACACCAGCCGGCAAGTCGCCACCCAGGCATCGCAGCAAAGCGGCATCGATCCGGCCTTGCTCAAGCAGATGCTGCCGATCCTCGTCATGCTGGTCGCCGGGCACCTGGCGAAACGATCGGGCGGTCAGCCCGGAGGCCTAGGTGGCGTGCTGACGTCGGTGCTTGGCTCGCTCGCCGGCGGTGGCGCCGGAGCGGCATCGGGCAGCGGAGGCCTTGGAGGGCTCGGTGGTGGCTTGGGCGGCGGCCTCGGCGATATCCTCGGCTCGGTGCTGGGTGGCGCGCGGCACTGAGGCGCAAACGGCTCCCCAGCACCGCCGAGTAGGTAGCGGTCGTCGCTCATGCAAAGCAACGGAACGACCGACACACGGATGAACACCGCCGACGCCTTTGGACGCTGGCTGCGCGCATTTGCCGCGGGGCTGGAGCAGGATGTCGATCAGCTGAAAGATTTGCTGACCGACCCTGTCGCTCCCGCCAACGTGCAGATCCTGCCTTACGCCGGATACCGGAACGACCGTGAGCTGCGCGTTTCCGGCCGCGTGGTCGAGTACCGCCCGCCGCTCGCACCAGCGGACGACGTGCTCGACAAGCTGCTGGCGATGTGGGCGATCTACAACAGCCGCGAGGTCGGCGGGATCACCGTCAGATGCGAAGCGCATGGGATCGACGCCACCTGCATCAGCGATGAGGAGGGCTACTTCCAGTTCACGTTAAGCGTGGATCGTCCGCTGCCCGGGAGGACTACTTGGGAGAACGTGAAGCTCTCCGCACCGGGTCACGACGCTCAAGGCGAACTCACCGTGCCCATTCTGGCGCCAGGTAGCGACGATCGCTGGGCCATCATCTCCGACATCGACGACACCATCATGGAGACAGGCGCGACCAACTTCGCGGCCAATTGGCGCCGGATCGTGCTGGAACAGCCCGGCGATCGATTGGCCGTGCCCGGCTCGGCAGACTTGTACCGGACGATCGCGCGCGACCACGCCTCGCCGACGCGGCCGTTCTTCTACGTCTCGTCGAGTCCCTGGAACCTGTACGGGTTCCTTACGCAGTTCATGGAGCTGAACCGGATCCCGCACGGCCCGATGTTCCTGAAGGATTTGGGCATCGATGCGGGCAAGTTCATCGACGCCGGGCACAAGACGCACAAGCTCGAGGCGATCCGATCGATCCTCCGGTTCTATCCGCAGCACCGCTTCCTGCTGATGGGCGACAACGGTCAGCAGGATGTCGAGATTTACACCGAGGTTGTGAGGGAGTTCCCGCAGCGGATCGGCGCCGTCTTCATCCGTGACGTGACCGGGGAGTGCGCAGCCGGCGCCAACGCTACCCACCTGGCAGAGATGGCATCGCTGGGCGTTCAGACACACTGCGCCGCCAGCTTCGCCGATGGCGTCTCGATCCTGCGCTCGCTGCGCATCGACAACCCTGTCGAGGCAACGCGGGCCTCAGGCGAAGGCGCCGCAGCCTAGCGCCGCACCAGACCCTTGGGCTGCACTACGCCCAGGTCTAGGTGCGAGACGATGCCCGGCGCCGCATCGCACACCGCCGGCACCGCGGTGCAGCCGACCAGTCCGGTCCAAGGCAGGCCGAGGAACGGGTGGCGCCCGTCGTCGTCCTGCATCGCCATCAGGTGGCATTCCAGCGGCGGCTCGCCCTTGATGCGCACGCGGTACTTGGCCTCGCCCTCTTCCCACACCGGCTCGATGTCCTCGCCCAGCTGCCAATAGAAGTGGTAGACGATCAGCGGCGCCCCTTCGCACCAGGCGGTCCATTCGTAGTGCTGACCGCCGACGGTGCCCGCCTTCACCTCGCCGAACTGGTGCGTGATGTCCTTCTTGGCGGTCGCCACCTCGAACTTGACGGTGACGTTCTCGATCTCCTTGCCGAGCCCGTGCGCGATCATCTCCATGCTGGAGTAGAAGTGCTTGTAGGTCTCGGGCGAGCGGCGCGGATTGGCGAGGAGCTCCTGCGGGTCGGCGCCGAAGCCCATGATTTCGGTATAGATCATCGGGTTGCGCACTTTGTCGATGATCTCGGATACTTCCACGCAGTCGACCCGGCTCATCAGCCGCGCCAGGGTCAAAGGCAGGATGTCGCCCGAGAAGCCGGGATGGATGCCGCAGCCGTGGAACGAAGTACCACCTTGCGCGCAGGCCGCCTCCACACGCGCGGTTTCTTCCGTCAGCCACTTGTTGGGCAGGAACGGTCCGGCGGGCGAGACGACGTTCTTGCCCGAGGCGAGCAGCGCGCAGACCTGCTCCAGTGGCGGTGTCATCATGCTGGGGGAGAAGAGTACGCAGTCCGCCTCCATGGCAAGGATCGCGTCGATGTCGCTGGTTGCCTTGACCCCGGTGGTGGCGGGCAGCCCGACCAGCTCGCCCGCGTCCTTGCCGACCTTGTCGGGATTGGTGACGTAGACGCCGACCAGCTCGGTCACCGGGTTCTCGATGAAGTACTTCAACGCCGCCGAGCCGACGGTGCCGGTGGCCCACTGGATGACGCGGTAGGTCTTATCAGCCATTGTTCGGCTCCTCTCAGTTCAGGCCGCGGCTCTGGCCGCCGTCGACGCGATAGTTGGCGCCGGTGATGAAGCCCGAGCGCGGGCTGGCGAGCATGCAGGCGACCATCGCCAGCTCCTCGGGCTTGCCGACGCGGCCGACCGGCGGGATGTCGAACACCTTGGCCTCGCCGAATTTCTCGCAGATCTCCTCGAAGCTGGCGTCGGGATTGCCGAACTTCTCGCGCCCGAAACGCAGCAGCCCGTCGACCATGATGATGCCGGGCGTCAGGATGTTGGCGGTGACACCGACGTTGCGTAGGGAGCCCGCGAGGCTGACGGTGTAATTGTTCAGCGCCGCCTTCGCCGCCGAATAGTCCGCGCCGACGTTGTTGGGCTGCATCGCGACCGCGCTTGAGACGTTGACGATGCGGCCAAAGCGCGACTCGACCATGTCCGGAATGCACAACTGGCACAGCTGCACTGCGCCCAGCGTGTTAGCGCGATAGTTGGAGAGGAAGTCGGCCGCATCGATCTCGTGCGGCTTCTTCGCCGAGTTGCCTTCCGAGTTGCCGCCGGCGTTGTTGATCAGGATCTCGACGTTGCCACCGAGCGCCGCGACGGCCTGGCCATGGACCGCCTCGGCCGTGCCATCCTCCGCCAGTTCGCCGATCGCGACACCTGCAGCTCCGATCGCCTTCGCCACTGCCTCGGCCCGCTCGCGATTGCGGCCGTGGACCACGACGTGCGCACCTTCCTGCGCCAGCATGTGCACGATCGCTTCGCCGATGCCGCTGCTGCTGCCGGTGACCAGCGCGCGGCGGCCCTTCAGATCCAGATCCATGCTTCTTGCTCTCCCAACTTGGCCCGCGAGAGACCATGATGCGGCGCGAGACGCTACTCCCAAATGGGGATCATAGGCCAGCAGGCTTGGGCGTCAGAACCGCACTCCCATAACCGGTCCAAAGAGTAGTGGACTCGCTCACGGCACAAGTGCTAGTCCTCACAGCAGGGGTAATATTGCCGCAAGTCATGTTGGCCGATTGCGCGCACCTGCGCGCCGCCAGCCATAGTCAACCGGGGGCGGCGTTGGCCTTCAACTCGCTGACATTCTTTGCCTTCTTCGGCATCGTTCTTGCGATCTGGTCGATCCCGTTCGGCTGGACGGCCAAGAAGGTGTTCCTGCTTCTCGCCAGCTACCTGTTCTATTCGGCGTGGAACCCGCCTTTCATCATCCTGCTCTGGGTGTCGACGATCGTCGACTGGATCGCCGCCCAGCAGCTGGTGCGTGCCGAACGGCCGATCGTCCGCAAGGCCTGGATGCTGATCTCGGTGGTGGTGAACATCGGCATGCTGGCCTATTTCAAGTACGGCCAGTTCGCGCTCGATAGCTTCGCCGCGGCGATGAGCGCGGTCGGCGTGCGCTACTCCGCGCCGCAGATGGGGATCGTGCTGCCGGTCGGCATCAGCTTCTACACCTTTGCGACGCTGTCCTACACGCTGGACGTCTACTTGCGGCGCGCGGCGCCTGCGCGCAGTTTCCTCGACTATGCGCTGTTCGTGACGTTCTTCCCACACCTGGTCGCAGGGCCGATCATGCGCCCGACCGAGCTGGTGCCGCAGTTCGCCTCGCCCCGCCGAGCAGACCGCAACCAGCTGTGTTTCGGCCTTGGCATGATCGTGCTGGGCCTGTTTCAGAAGGTCGTACTGGCTGACGGGTTCCTGGCGCCCGCGGTCGACGCGGTCTACGGAGCGAAAGCGCCGCCCCTCGGTCTCGACGCCTGGGTCGGGACTCTCGCCTTCAGCGGGCAGATCTTCTGCGACTTTGCGGGCTACTCGACGACGGCGATCGGCGTGGCGCTGTGCCTGGGCTTCGCTATGCCGGACAACTTCCGCTTTCCCTACGCCGCTGTCGGCTTCTCCGACTTCTGGCGGCGGTGGCACATCACCTTGTCCTCGTGGCTGCGCGACTACGTCTACATTCCCCTGGGCGGCAGCCGCCGCGGCCCTGCCCGCACATACGCGGCGCTGATGGCGACCATGCTGCTGGGCGGGCTGTGGCATGGTGCCAACTGGACCTTCGTCGCCTGGGGCGGTCTCCACGGCCTCTACCTGGTGGCCGAGCGGTTGATCAAGCGCAGCACGGCCTATCGTCCACGTGGCGCAATGCTGTTCGCTGCCGGCTTGCTTACCTTCCTGCTTGTCAACGTGGCGTGGGTGTTCTTTCGCGCGACCAGCTTCGGCGCGGCCTGGTCGATCCTCGCCGCGATGATCGGCATTGATGGCGGCGTCGGCAAACCGCAGCTCGCCATGGTCAGCATCGTCTCGACGCTGGTGATCGTCCCGGCACTGGTGGCGATCCATTGGGCAATGCGCGAGCGCACGCTCGAGGCCGCCGTCGCGCGGCTTCATCCGGTGCTGATCGCGCTGGGCCTGGCAGCGATGGCGTTCGCCATCATCATCGAACATGGATCGGGCGATGCCTTCATCTACTTCCAGTTCTGAGCCCGCCGAGGCGCCCGTGGTGGAGCCGGGACAAGGGCCAAACGCGCACCATGCTCCGCTCGCGCCGGGGCTGCGCCTGACCGCATCCGACCGCCCCGGCATGGCGCAGCCGGTGCCGCAACGCGACGTACCCGCGCAACCCTGGGCGCGGATCATGCTGGCGGTCGTGCTGCTCGTATCGCTGCTGACGGTCGGCTGGGAGGCCTGGAGCCGCACGCGCGGTTTCCTGCCCGGCGACCTCGGCGACTATCCCTCTACCTGGGCCGAGCAATGGCGGCGGATCGACGATGCGCCCGTCGCCATCATCGGGGACTCGCGCATTCTGTTCGACACCGACTTCGCCCGGTTCGAAGCGCTGACTGGCCGCCGCCCGCTGCAGCTTGCACTCGCGGGAACCAACGCCCGGCCCATCCTGGAGGACATCGCCGACAAGACGGCGTTCGAGGGCCTGCTGATCGTCGGCATCACCGAAGTCTCGTACTACCGCCCGGGGATCGGGCTCGGCGCAAAGGCGCAAAAGGCGGGCGAGTGGGAGGCGCCGAGCGCGAAGACCTCGCTGATCCTGCACCGCGAAGCGCGCCGGCACCTCGGCTTCCTGGAGGACGACGCATCGCTCAGCACGCTGGTCCAGCACTCCGATAACGGCGCGCGGAAGGGCCTGCGCGGCGGCCCCTACAACGAGGTTTGGAAGCTGGAGCACACCGGAGAGGATCGCGAAACCGCACTCTGGCAGCAGATCGAGCGCGATCCCTTCCTGCGCGCCCATGCGATCCACATGTGGATGATCCTCTACGGCCTGCCCGGCCCTACGCCCGAACTGATCGCTATGACCGAGGCGAAGACGCGCGCCGCGGTCGCAAAGATCCGCGCACGCGGCGGAGAGGTGGTTTTCGTGCGCCCGCCCTCGGCACCCAAGCTACGCTTGCTGGAGGACCAGAGAGCGCCTCGCGACAAAGTTTGGGACAAGCTTCTCGTGGCGGCGAACGTGCAAGGCGTTCACGCGGACGACTTGCCCGCTGCGCGCGATCTGGACATTCCCGAACTGTCCCATGTCAGCGCTGCGTGTCGCCCGCTGTTCACCGACGCTTACGTGCGCGCCATCGCACTCCTCATTCCAAGGTTGCCGTTGCGCGCTGACGCGCCGCCGCCGCTGGCTGCTGGCTCCTGCTCGCCCCAGACGCGCGTTGCCGTTCAGGGTAAGCCGCGGCGGGCGAGGGCAATGCCGGCAAGGTTCCTGGTGCGCGGCACGTGACGCAAGTGGACGCGCGCAAATCCCGCGGACGCCTGGTGGAACGCGGCCAGGTACGGCGCGAGGTGTGCGCTCCGGCATTTCTGCCGGCCACTCGCCTGCGCAATCACGAGGGCTGAGTCTCCGATCAGCACGACGTCCGTACACGCCTGCGCATGCGCCTGCTTTACCGCCATAAGGAGGGCGAGCCACTCAGCCTGGTTGTTGTCGCCCACACCCATCTCGTCGCGGAACCAGGCTTTCCCCCGGCTCACCACGGCAGCATGCATCGGCCCCGGGTTCGGCGCGCAGCCACCGTCGAAGTAGAACGTGACCCGTTCCTCGCGCCAAGCTTCACGCATGTCCGCCCTTACTCATCTCGATGGTCTCGCCAGGACGGAACCGCTGCCTTGCTGTGGCTTTGATCCCAGGGCGGAGCGACATGCTCCGCGATGGAGAACTGCATGTCCGATAGCAAGAGCGCCACGTTGTACCGCATGGTGCTGCCCGACCACACCTGCCCGTTCGGCGTGCGCGCCAAGCAGTTGCTGGAGCAAGCCGGCTTCCAGATCGAGGATAATGTGCTGTCCTCGCGCGACGAAGTCGACGCGTTCGAGGATGAGCACGGTGTTGACACCACGCCGCAGGTCTTCATCGATGGCGAGCGGATCGGCGGCAGCGACGATCTGGAACGCTACCTGGCTCAGTAGACTACAGCGCGCTTTTCGGCAGCAGGTGTCGCTCGCTCGCGCACCAGCGGCCGACTGCGCGCCAGGTCGTTGCGGATGGTGGTGGCCGCAACGCCGGCCTCCCCCATGGCGTGGCTGATCTGGTCAAGCCCCTTGGCCACGTCGCCCGCGGCGTAGAGGCCAAGGATTGACGTGCGCTGGTGATCGTCGACGAGTAGGCAGCCATCCTCGCTGCCCTCCGCGCCCAGCGTGATCGCCAGCTCCGAGCGGATCACCGACCCGAGGGCGGGGTAGACGCTGTCGAAGGCCAGCTCACCTTCTGGTGTCGGCACGAAGATGCAGTCGTCCTCCACCCGCAGCGGATGGCATGGACCATTGACCACGCGCACCTCCAGGTCGTTGAGCCGTGCTCGCTCGTCATCCGAGAGCGTGTGATCGCCCTGCGGCGCGATCAGCGTGACCTCGGGCGTGTACATGCGCAGGAACACGGCTTCGTTGAAGCCATGGGTATCGGTGCCGATCACGCCGACGTTCCGGTCGGTGACTTCGAAGCCGTCGCAGATCGGACAGTACCGCAGCAACCCGCGCGCCAGCGCTGCGTCGTGGATCTCCGGAGCGATCGGCGGCCGGTTGTTCACCACGCCCGTCGCCAGCAGCACGCTGCGGCTCGTCCAGGTCTGCCCCGATCCGTGGACGGTGAACAGGTCATCGTGCTTCTCCAGCCGCTCGACCAGGCCTGACGTTACGGACACGCCGAACTCGCCCGCCTGTTCGCGCATCAGCCGCAGCAGCTCTGTGCCCGGGATGCCGCCCGGGTAGCCTGCGTGATTGTGCGTGCGCGGGATCATCGCCGCGCGGCTCTGCCCGGCATCGACGACCAGAATGGAGAGGTGGAACCTGGCAAGATAGATCGCGGCGGTGAGCCCGGCAGGTCCGGCGCCGATGACGATACAGTCGAATGGCTTATCCATATGCGTGTGCAAGACTTTCGGCAGCGCATTGGTTCCGCGGCCTCGCCACATGCTGCGTCCGGAGCCACGCCGCCCCGCGGGGCAGGGTCCCGCGCGCAGCAACCGGCGGCGGCAATGGCAGTTGTGCAGAATGATGGAGAGCAGCGGATCGGTTCGGCCCCGGGTGCCCATGGGCGAGGCGCCGCTCCCCGATCCGATCGTCCCGCATCTGCGCATCGCGGCGTCGTCGGGCGATCGCGTGCAAGAAGCGCTCGCCAGACAGCGCAGCCGATCGCTCTTCCACGCGCCCGCCGCCGTCCGTGCTCGTATCCTCCTGACGTACTTGTGGCGCCACGGGCGCTTGCCGAACTTGCGCAATCCCACTCTGTTCAACGAGCTGGTCCAGGTCCGCAAGCTGAGCGACCGGAACGGCCTGATGCCGCTGCTGGTCGATAAGGTCCGGGCAAAGGAGCATGTCGCGGCGAGGCTCGGCGCCGAATGGATCGTCCCGACGTTGTGGCAAGGCACTTGCCTGCCTTCGAAGCCGATCTGGGTGCCGCCGTTCGTCCTCAAGTCGCGACATGGGTGCAAACACAGCGCATTCGTCCGCACCGGGCGGGAAGACTGGGCCACGATCCGCCGCCAAGCGCTACGCTGGATGCGATCGACCTATGGAACCTGGCTGGACGAATGGGCCTACCGCGAAGTCGAGCGCGGTTTGCTGGTGGAACCGTTCATCGGCACCGGCGACAGCCTGCCGATCGACTACAAGCTGTTCGTCTTCGGCGGCCAAGTTTCGTTCGTCCAGGTGCACCTCGACCGGGAGCACGACCACACCTGGCAACTCTTCGATCGCGATTGGCGGCCCTTGTCTCGCAACCGCAAGGCCGCCACCAAGCCGCCCCACTCGCTCGGCGCGATGATCGATGCTGCCGAAGAACTGGGCCGAGACTTCGATTTCGTGCGGATCGACTTCTACGAAGTGAATGGACGGCCGCTGTTCGGCGAGGCGACTTTCTATCCCGGCTCGGGTCTCGATCCGTTCGAGCCGCGCTCACTCGACCTGCGGCTCGGTCGTGAGTGGATCGCGGCAGCGGCCGCTATGCCCGGCGGATCCGATAAGGTCCCGAACGCGTCGGCAGATCCGCTCCCTTCCAGCTGAGGCGCACGGCACCCGCCGCGATCAAGCCATCCACCGCAGCATGCACCACCGGCATCGCGTTTCGCCAGGCTGTGCCACTGTTCGCCGTCAACATCCTTGCGACTTCGCTGGGGCAGATCGTTGCATCGAGCGCTCGCAGCGCCAACAAGTCCAACACGCCGGCGCGTGCACGTTCGACTTCGATCTCCCGCGTCACAAGCCGATCTGGTCCAGCGCGGAGGCAAGCTCCGGATCCATGGCGCCGGTCCCCTTCGGCGTGAGCCGGTTGAGCGCGGTGCGCACGCGTTGCTGCGCCACTTGCAGCGTCTTGTGCCGCACTTCGCGGGTCCAGTTGGTCCGGCGGGATCGGCTCTGGTTCAGTTGCGCCGCCCACTTCGCCTCTTCCGCGGCAAGGATCGCCAAGGCTAGTCGCAGACCATCGCGCCGGCCGTGAGCGTAGTCTTCAGACATGTTGACGTCCCACAATCGATCTTTGCGACAACAACGCGCCTCACAAGCCGCGGTGCCGCCGACCAATATCGGCCACCTTCAAGAGACCATCATCGTTCTTGAGCTGTGGCACCCGTCGGCTGTTCGAGAGTTCATCGAAGCGTTGTCGTAACCGGCTCATTGCAGGCTGGTCATAATGCAATCGTGCAGCTAAGCCGATGTCCTTGTCAGGTCGTCGCCACTATTGAAAGCTCCGCCCCATGTCCGAAACAGAACAGCCTTCCGACGTTGCCGCTCTCACGGTGCAGCTTCTCAGTGCATATCTGGCGAACAATTCGGTGGAATCGGGCGAACTTGCAGATCTGATCCGCACGACGCGCGCTGCATTGACCGGCGAAGTGGACGCGGCGGAGCCTGTTGAGGCCGAGACGTTCACGCCGGCAGTGTCGGTCCGCAAGAGCCTCGCGTCGTCCGAGCACATCCTGAGCCTGATCGACGGCAGACCGTACAAGACCCTGAAGCGCCATCTGGCATCGCATGGCCTCACGCCGGACACGTACCGCGCCCGCTACAATCTGCCCGCGAGCTACCCGATGGTCGCGCCCGACTATGCGGCGCACCGGCGTGCAGTCGCGCAGAAGGTCGGCCTGGGAACGCGCAAGCCTGCTCCCGAGGCAGCGGAGCCTGATAGCTCTCCCGAGACGGTGAACGAGGCAGCGCCTTCCGGAACCACGACAGAGCAAGGCGATGCGGCAAAGGCACCGGCGGCGAAGAAGCCGAGCCGGCGCGCCAGCAAGAAGGCAGCGGAGCCCAGCCAGGACAGCGCCGCCGAAGCGCAGGCTCCCGAGGCCCAATCGCCCGAACCCTCCAGCGAGCCGGACACCGCCGAAGCTTCGCCCCCGGCGCCCAAGAGCCGAAAGCGTCCGGCGCAGACACGCAAGGCGTCGAAGGCCAAAGCGGACGACACTGGCAGCGCCGCTTCCGAACCCGCACAGCCGGTCACGGATGCGCCGCCGGCCGAGGCAACCTCATCAGATGCCACCCTCGAAACGGCAAAGCCGAAGCGTCGCGGCCGGATCGGCCTGTTCAAGGCTGAGTCGGCGCCTGCTGAGCCGCAAGGTGACAACCCGGAAGCCAGCGATCAGGCCAAGTCTGCCGCGAATTCTGAGGCGAAATCCAAGAAGGCACCGCGCATGGCTCGTGAGCCGAAGTCCGCGCGCGCTGCAGCCGCTGGGGCGAAAAGCAAGTCGAGCTAGGGCGCATAGACCCGGCGGACGTCGCTAGCGCGTCAGCCGGGTAGCCCTCCGGTCTGGCGTAGCGCCTCGCCTAGCACCAGCGCCGTGGCCGTTGCCAAGTTCATCGATCGGACTTGCGGCCGCATGGGTATGCGCAGGCGCGCGTCGCAGGCTTTCGCGACTTCGCCCGGCACGCCTGCGCTTTCCTTGCCGAAGAGCAGCACGTCGTCGGGCCTGAACTCGAACTGGTAGATCGACTGAGAGCTCTTGGTCGTGAACAGCAGGAGCCTGCCGTCCGCGATCGTCGCCTTGAACGCGTCGAAGCTGGCGTGGCGCGTTACGGTGACATGGTCGATATAGTCCATCGCCGCGCGCCTCACGCGCCGGTCGTCCCACGCGAAACCCATCGGCTCGACCACGTCGACGCTCGCACCCAGGCATGCCGCAAGGCGCATGATGGCGCCGACGTTTCCGGCAATTTCCGGCTCGAACAAGGCGATGCGCATCGGCGCTGATTGGCGGCGACGGGTTCATATTGCAAGCCTGGCGCTCCCAATCAGGCACAAGCCTTTGCAGTGGCATAGTCGAACCGGGTCTGGCAGTGAGCGCCGATGCGGCAGAAGGAACTGCGGATCGGGCTCGTCTGCTATGGCGGGATCAGCCTGGCCGTCTACATGCACGGCGTCACCAAGGAGCTCTGGAAGGCGCTGCAGGCCAGTCGCTGCGTGTGGGCCGGCGACGACGCGCCCGGCGGCAGCGCTGCGGTCTACCTGGACCTGCTGCGCACGATCGAGAGCGAGCACAGCGTTCGCCTGCGCGTCCTCACCGACATCGTCGCGGGCGCCAGTGCGGGCGGCATCAACAGCGTCTTCCTGGCCCAGGCGATCCATACGGGCCAATCGCTGGAGCCATTGACCGAGCTGTGGCTCGATACCGCGGACGTAGACGCCCTGCTCGATCCAGAGGCACGCCCCGGCTCGCGCGCCGCCAAGTTCTGGGCAACCCCGCTCGTCAACTACCTGCTGCACCGTCCCGGCAATGCCGTCAGCGAGACGGTCGCGCCCGAGACACGCGCCGAAGTTCGCGACAAGCTGTCGCGGCTGATCCGCTCGCGCTGGTTCGAGCCGCCGTTCAGCGGCATCGGCTTCTCGCGCCTGCTGTGCCGCGCCCTCTCGGCGATGGCGTCTGCTCCGGCCGACCCGCCCTTGCTTCCTCACGGGCACCCGCTCGACCTGTTCGTCACCGCAACGGACTTTAAGGGGCACCTGGAGACGCTGCACCTCCATTCGCCCCGGCTGGTGCTGGAAAGCGAGCATCGCCTGACCTTCGCCTTCCGGGCCGCGTCGCGGGGGCCCGATGAGCTCGCCGCCATTCCCGAGCTGGTGCTCGCCGCCCGGGCCTCGGCCAGCTTCCCGGGCGCGTTCCCGCCGCTGATGATCGAGGAGATCGACCGGCTGGTGGCCGAGGGACCGCATGCGTGGCCAGGACGCGAGGCGTTCCTGCAGCGCACGATGCCCGAACATGCGCGGCGCAGCGATCTCGACACCGTGGCGCTGATCGACGGCTCGGTGCTGGTGAATGCGCCGTTCGCCGACGTCATGCGCGTGCTGCAGGACCGCCCGGCCACGCGCGAGGTCGATCGGCGCATCGTCTACATCGATCCCACCCCCGACCGGCTGGGCCAGGCCATGCGCAAGGACACGCAAGTGCCGGGCTTCTTCCCCGTCATCTTCGGCTCGCTCTCGGCCATCCCGCGCGAACAGCCGATCCGCGACAACCTGGAAGCGCTGGAGAAGCAATCGCGCGACATGGCGGACTTGCGCCAGATCATCGAGGCGCTCCGCCCCGAAGTAGAGGAGACGGTCGAGCGATTGTTTGGCCGTACGCTGTTCATCAATCGACCGACGCCCAAGCGCTTGTCCGCCTGGCGCATGCGCGCGCAACGTGCCGCATTCGAGCAGGCCGGCTTCGCATATCACGGCTATGCCCAGGTCAAGTTCAACGCCATCGTCGCGGGCTTGGCACAGCTGGCGTATCAAGCTGCGCCAGAGCTGGACCTCGCCTCGCCCGAACCCATCCGCCAGCGCCTCCTCGAACACTCAGTAGATCTTGCCCTGGATTGGAAACAGGGACTTCGGGACGCGACATCACCGACGATGATCGCCTTCTTCCGCAAGCACGACCTTGGCTTCCGCATCCGGCGGCTACGCCTGCTCGCACGCACCGTGACCCAGGAGCGCGAGGGCGATGCAGACGTGACCGAGCAGGACCGGGACAGCGCTCGCACTGCGATCTACGATGCTCTCGCCTTCTATCTCGACCGTGAGCCGCTGAGCGCACTGGGTACAGAGTTCGCCTCACGCGCGCGCAAGGTGATGGAGGATCCCGGCGCCGTGGTCGACTACGTCGCCCGGCAACGTGGACTGGAAGACATCGACAGCAAGGTCGACGAACTGCTGGCACAGGCGATGACGAACATGCCGCCATCGCTGCGGCGGCACATGCTGTTCGCCTATCTCGGGTTCCCGCTCTACGATACCGTGACGCTGCCATTGCTTCGCAGCGAGAACCTGACCGAGTTCGACCCGGTGCGCGTCGATCGGATCAGCCCGGAAGACTGCCATGCAATCCGCTCGGGCACGCAGAGCACTTTGCGCGGGACCGAGTTCTACAACTTCGGCGCGTTCTTCAGCCGCGCCTATCGCGAGAACGACTACCTGTGGGGCCGCCTCCACGGCGCCGAACGCGTCATCGACCTTATTGCTTCGACGCTGGAGCCCCAACACGCCATCGCGGCGGCGGAGCTGCTGCAGTTCAAGCGCCGCGCGTTCCTGGCGATCCTCGACGAGGAGGAAGCGCGGCTGACGGCCGACCCCACGCTCGTGTCGAGCATACGCGAGGAGATAGGGGCGGGTTGATGACGAGCGGCTGCGCTCTAGACGCGCGCCACATCGCCCAACAGGATTGCCACCTCCAGCCCCGGCGCGCACTCGCGCAGTTCCACGCTGCCGCCATGCAGATGCGCCACTGCCTGCACCAGCGACAGGCCCAGCCCAGCCCCCCACCCGCGCCGTGCCTGATCGAGGCGGCTGAAGCGGGTGAGCGCCTCACTTCGTTTATCCGCGGGAATGCCCGGCCCCTCGTCGGCAACCGCGATCGTGGCCCCGCCCTCGTGCACCACCAGGGACAGCGTGATCGTGCCCGCTCCGTACTTCAGCGTGTTGTCGACCAGGTTGCCGATCGCCTGGTCCATCAATTGGCGATGCACTGCCAGGTCGAACCGGGCGGGCGCCTGCAGGACGATGGCGCGCCCTTCGTCCTCCACCATCGGCGCATAGATCTCCACGATCGTCGCCAGCATCTCGGTCAGATTGGTGGGCGCGAAGCTCTCGCGACCAATCCCGGCCTCTGCCCGCGTGATGCTGAGCGCGGTCTCGATCATCGCGAGGAGCCGCTCGCTCTCGGCAAACGCCTGGTCGACCGCAGCGAGAGCGGCAGGATCGCGCACCGTGCGGCCCAGGCGATCGAGCGCCGATTGCATCCGGGTGAGCGGCGACTTCAGGTCGTGCGCCAGCGCGTCCGTCGCGATCTTGAGTTCGGCATTCAGCGCTTCGACCCGGTCGAGCGTCCGGTTCACCTCTTCGCCCAGCAAACCAAACGCGTCGCCGGTGTCATCGCGAGGCACGCGCCGTGCCATGTCGCCATCGCGCACGCTGCCGAGCGTCGCGATGGTCGCCTGCAGACGATTGAGGATCAGGCGCGTCGATACGAATGCCGCGAAGCCCGCGAACAGGATGGATAGCGCGAGAGCGACCAGGCTCGCGCGTTCGAGCTGCGCGAAGAGCTGGCGCTCGCTTTCGACAACGGTGCCGGTGACGAACCACTCGCCGCCGCGCAGGCGAGTGGCCTGCAGGAACATGGCCTCGGCCTTGGCGTGCCCGGGTCGCTGCACCTTGATCAGCCGGTAGGTCCGGCTTGCAGCGAGCGCCCGTGGCTTGGCCGTCAGGTTGCCGGCGATCGCCTTGCCGCCAGGATCCGCGAGCAACACGACGGCGCTGCGCTCGATGCGGCGCGAGGTGCGGGTTTCTATCGCGCTTGCCAGGCCTGACAGGCCGCGGTCCGCATACGTCGCCAGGAGATCGTCGCGCATCGTCTCGGCCAGATCGACGGCGCTGGCCCGGCTCTGCGTGCGGAGTGCCGCGCCCAGGCCGAACAGCAGGACCGCTGCGGCCAGGATCTGGAACAGGAAGACGAGCGCGGCGAAGCGGAACGTCGTCGACCGGCCGGTCACGGCTGCGCGCCGATCCTGTACCCGGCGCCGCGCACGGTATGCAGCAGCGGCCGCGCCTCACCCTCGTCGATCTTCTTGCGCAGGCGGCTGAGGTGAACGTCGATTACGTTGGTGCCTGGATCGAAGTGATAATCCCACACGCCTTCCAGCAGGATGGTGCGGGTGACGACCTGATCGACATGACGCATCAGGAATTCCAGGAGCCGGTATTCGCGCGGCTGCAGTTCGATGACGCGACCGCCACGCTGCACGCGCCGCGCCAGCAGATCCATCTCGAGGTCGTCGCAGCGCAGCACCGTTTCCACGACGGGCGTCCCCGCACCGCGACGTATGATCAACCGGATGCGTGCGAGCAGTTCGGCGAAGGTGAAGGGCTTGACGAGGTAATCGTCCGAGCCGCTGGTCAGGCCCTTGATCCGGTCTTCGGGCGATCCCAGCGCGGAGAGGATGATGACCGGCGTCGCCATACCGGCCCCGCGCAAGGCCGCCAGCACCGCCATGCCATCGAGCCCGGGCAGCATGCGGTCGAGCACGATGCACTGATAACTGCCGTCAGTCGCCAGGAACAGGCCGTCGCGCCCGTTCTCCGCGCGGTCGACGACGAAGCCCTCCTCGCACAGCCCGTTCGCGATGAACTCGGCGGTGGTGGCATCATCCTCGATCAGCAGGATCTTCTGGGTCATGGCTTGCTTCGTATCCTGCCGTCGCGGCGTTGCGCGAGCGATTTCGCACAGTCCTCGTAAACCCTAGGCGCGCTGCGATGAGCGGCACGTGAGAGCCGCATTACAAATCGCTCATCTGCCGGTCAGCCGCGAAGGCACCTGGCGCAAGTACAAGGGGGCCGCCCGCAAAGCTGGAGGCAAGCCTTGTCCGAGAAATCCGGCGACACACCGGCAGACGCCCGAAACGTGCTCGACGAACGTATCTGCCGGCTGATCTGCCCCATCGCATCGGCCATGGTCGGCGTGTGCATGACCGGTATCGGCGTGCTGCGCGTCGCCTCCACCATGCATGCGCGCCAGACGTTCGCAGACGACCTGCTATCGGTCGACGCGGTGACGTTTCTGCTGGCGACGCTGTCCTCCTACTTCGCCTTGCGGGTGCAGTCGCATGCACGCCTGCACTGGCTGGAGCGGATCGCCGACGGAACCTTCATCCTGTCGATGGTGCTGCTGACGATCGCGTGCTTCGTCATCACCTACTCGCTGGGCGGATGAGAAGATTGCCGATCCTTCATGATCCGGCGAGGCCTCTGCAACATCGACGCGCGCAGACCGGCGCCATGCTGGCCTTGCGCGCATTCCTGGAGCGGTATCGCCGCGCCCTAGCCGTGGCGGTGATCGTCGCGGTGATCGCCCTGGGCTTCGTCGCACTCGATCGGCTGACGCACGAGGTCCGCTACTCGGACGTGCGCGCCGCCGTCCACGGGCTGAGCGGGCGGCAGATCGCGCTGTCGCTCGTGCTGACGACGACGAGCTATCTGGCGCTGACCTTCTACGACATGCTCGCCCTTCGCGCGATCGGACGTCCACTGCCGTGGCGCACAGCCGCGCTCGCCTCCTTCAGCAGCTATACCTTGAGCCACAATCTCGGGCTTTCGCTGCTGACCGGCGGCTCAGCACGCTACCGCATCTATACCGCCGCGGGGCTAGACGGGCCGGACATCGCCCGCGTGGTGGCGATTGCGGCGGCGATGTTCTGGGCAGGCGTGGTGACGATCGCGGGACTCGCCATGCTCGTGCACAACGGCCCATTGCAGCTTGGCAGCCTCATGGTCGAGGCACGCTACGCCCGCGTGCTCGGCGGCATCCTGCTGGCGGTCCCGGTCGCCCTGGTGATGGCGGCGAACCGCCTGCAGGCACCGCTCGCCCGATGGAAGGTCCACATTCCGCTGCCCGGACGCGCCGATCTCATCGCTCAGATCCTGGTCGCGCTGGTGGACATCACCTGCGCCTCGGCAGCTCTGTTCGTGCTGCTGCCCGACGCGAGTGTAGCTCAGTTGCCTGCGTTCGTACTCGGCTATGCCCTGGGCCTCGTCGCCGCGCTGGCGAGCCATGTGCCAGGCGGTATCGGTATCTTCGAATCGGTCGTGCTCGCCGTCGTGCCCAGCGACCGCACGGCGTTGTTCGCCGCACTCATCGCCTATCGCCTGATCTACTACCTCCTGCCGCTGGCACTCGGCGTCGTGCTACTCGCCTGGCACGAGGCGCGACGTAGCCGACGCGTGAACCGCTTGTTCGGCGGCGTGCAGGCAGTGGTCAGCAACCTTTCGCCCCTGCTCCTGAGCGCAGCGACGTTCCTGAGCGGAGCCATGCTGCTGCTCTCGGGCTCGCTGCCGGCAATCCACGCGCGCATGGGACCGCTCGCCGCGGTACTGCCACTGCCGTTCATCGAAGCCAGCCACATCGGCGCCAGCCTGGTCGGCACGGCGCTGCTGCTGCTGTCGCCCGGTCTCTACCGCCGGCTCGACGGCGCCTGCCTGGCGACGAGGGTGCTGCTCGTCGCCGGCGCGGTGTTCTCGCTCGCCAAGGGCTTCGACTATGAGGAAGCCGCCGCCTGCATCGGGGTGGCCGCGCTGCTGCACGGCACGCGTTCGGCATTCTACCGGCATACCGCGCTGACCCGGCAACCGCTGACCGCCGGCTGGCTGACGGCGACCGCCATGGTCGCGGCACTCGCCGCCTGGGCCGGACTCTTCGCCTATCGCCACGTGCCCTACAGCGACGACTTGTGGTGGGAGTTCGCGCTGCACGGCGATGCGCCGCGGTACTTGCGCGCGACACTGGCAAGCGCGGTGTTCCTGACCGGGTTCGCCATCTGGCGCTTGCTCGCGCCCACTCTGCCGGTCACGTCCGCAAGTGCCCAAGGCGCACAATGGCCGCTCATACAGGCGATCCTTTCCCGCAGCAGCCGCTCGGAAGCGATGCTGGCACTGACCGGAGACAAGCGCTTCCTGATCTCCGAGGAGCAGGACGCCTTCTTGATGTACCAGGTCAAGGGCACAAGCTGGGTGGTGATGGGCGACCCCGTGGGTGAGAGGCGCTCCTGGGCCGCCCTCCTGTGGCGTCTGCGTGAGATGTCGCATCGCTGCCAGGGACGCATCCTGCTCTACGAAGTCTCGCCGCAGGTGCTGGACCTGGCGATCGGCATGGGGCTGCAGATCGTCAAATACGGTGAGGAAGCCGTCGTCGACTTGCCCGGCTTCGATCTGCAAACCCCGGCGCTGCGCAGCCTGCGCAAGTCGCAGCGGGTGGCGGCGCGCGCCGGCGCCACCTTCCGGATCGTCCCGGCAGCAGCGGTGCCGGTTATCCTGGATGACCTTCAGGCGGTGTCGAATGCCTGGATGCAGGCCAGGAACCACCAGGAGAAAGGCTTCAGCCTGGGCCGGTTCGAGCGCGCCTATGTGCGCAATTTCGATGTCGCGCTGGTCATGGTCGAGGACCGGATCGTCGCCTTCGCCAATCTCTGGCTCACGGCGGACAAGCAGGAGGCCTCGGTCGACCTGATGCGCCACAGCGAAGATGCCCCCGCGGGCGCGATGGACTTCCTGTTCGTCCACCTGCTGCTCTGGGCCAAGGAGCGCGGCTACCAGCGGTTCATCCTGGGTATGGTGCCGCTCTCCGGCATCGACGCGCGCCCGCTTGCGCCGGCCTGGGCCAAGGCTGCGGCACTCGTCTTCCGCCACGGCAATGCGTTCTACGGCTTTCGCGGCCTGCGCAGCTACAAGGAGAAGTTCGCCCCTCGCTGGGAGCCGCGCTATGTCGCCGGTCCGCCCGGGCTGGGCCTGATCCAGGGACTGCACGACGTCTCTCGCCTGATCGGCCGCGCCTCGCCCGGGACCGAGACCCCGTGCGATCAATCACCCACCGCTCTGACGCTGGAGCAAACCGCATGACTCCGCTTCGCTCCACGCGCGCGCTCTATGGAAATGCCCTCAAGCGGCGCCGCCGCAACCGGCTGAGGGCAGCCATCGGCGTACTGATGTTAAGCGTGCTCGCCCTGGTGCTCACCAACGCTCCCGCGCTGCATCTGCTGGGGTCCGAGCCGATCCGCGTCTTCCCGGCAGAGCGCAGCGCGCCGCCCGTGGTCGCGGTCATGCTGTCGGGCGACATGGGATTCAACCATGGCATGAGCGGCGACGTGGCCCGGGCGATCGCCGGGCATGGCGTTCCCGTGGTCGGCATCGCCTCGCCGGTCGTGTTTGCGCGCCATCGCTCCCAGGCAGAGGCACTCGCCTTCGTCACGCAGACCTTGCGCTCGGCGCTGGCACGCACCGGAGCGCAGCGAGCCGTCCTGCTCGGCCACTCGTTTGGCGCGGACGTGGTTGCCGCCCTTGTGCCCAAGTTGCCGGCGGACATCCTGGCGCGTCTACAGGCGATCGTGCTGACGGTGCCCGCGCATGACGTCTACTTCCGCGCGGATCCAAGCGGGCTCGCCTACATCGGCCACCCCGATGCACGGCCTGCCGCCGCCTTGAAGACCTTCCGCGGTCCGCCGGTGACTTGCATTTACGGATTGCAGGAGACCGACAGCCTCTGCCCGCAACTTGCCGGATCGGGCGCCCACGTCCTCGGCCTGCCAGGCAACCACTACCTCCAGCACGATCATGCGCGACTGGACCGCGTGGTTCTTGCCGCGCTGCATCTCGGACATGACCGATCTTTAAGCCGCGGGACAGGTGCTGCGCAGGCGCTGCCGACTACTACCGCACATCCTGCCGCAGACTACGAAACGCCGGTGCATCCGTGAGCAAGCCCATCTTCTACGATCCCACGGGTCGCCGCACGCGATGGTCGCGCCGCGGGGTCTCGGTCCTGCTGGTTGCGGTGGTGCTGAGCGCTATTGCTTTTGCGACGACCCTGGTGGCGGTGCCCCGCCAGCGCGAACTGGAGCTGCCGGTGCCGCACCTGCATGCATCCAGCTTCGGCAAGTCCAAGCTCGCGCGCAAGCTGACATCGTGGGTTCCAAGGCTGCAGGGCACGTCTGGCCAGAAGCCGCTTTCGGTCGGCTTCTACCTGCCGGGCAACGATGCCAGCTTCCTCTCGCTGGTGCGGCACGGCGATGATCTCGACTGGGTTGTGCCCGCGCTCGTCAACGTGTCTGGGCCGCAGCATCGGTTGCAGGTCCAGGCCGATGCCCGGTTCGATCGACTGGTGGGCGCCGCCTCTCACCGTTTCAAGGTGCTGCCGATGGTCCAGAACTATGGCGAGACCGAGTGGGACGGCGTCGACACGGCCGCGCTTCTGCACGATTCCCGCCAGCGCCACTCGCTGGAGCAGCAGCTGGGCAAGATGGTCGCCGACCGGCACGAGAAGGGGCTGGTCATGGACTTCGAGGCCCTGTCCCGCTCCGCCATGCCCGACTATGTCCGGTTCCTGCGCGAGCTGCGTCCGGCCCTACCGGCAGGCTCTCACCTTGCGGTCACCGTGCCCGCCGACGATGCCGGCTGGCCACTTCAGGCCATCGCAGCCGCCAGCGACAAGGTCATCGTCATGGCCTACGACCAGCACTGGGAGGGCGGCGAGGCCGGTCCGATCGCGCCGCAAGGCTGGTTCGTGCAATCGGTCCAGACGGCCTTGCGCCGCGTCGGCGCGGCCAAGCTGGTGGTCGCATTGGGCGCTTATGCCTATGACTGGCACGGGGCCGACACCGATGCGCTGGCGATCGAGGATGCCTGGCTCGCCGCGCACGACAGCGACGCGCAAGTGGTGTTCGATCCTGCCAGCGGCAACTCGGGCTTCGCGTACGAGGAGGATGGGCAAAAGCACACCGTCTGGATGCTCGATGCCGCCGCCAGCTGGAACCAGCTGAACGCCTTGCGACGTCTGGGACTGAACGACGTCGCCATGTGGCGCCTGGGCACCGAGGATGCCGGCTTCTGGGAGGACCTGCATGCCTTCCGCAAGGGCACCAGGCCGGATTTATCGGCGCCCAAGTCGCTGAGCGGCGCCGATGTCGAGGGTGGGGGCGAGATCCTGCGCATTGCCGCCACGCCGCGCGACGGCCGGCGCGAGGTCACCTTCGATGCCAACGGCATGATCACCGCCGAGCAGTACCGCGCGCTGCCCACGCCGTTCGTGGTCCAGCGCGCGGGAGGGGCCGATCCCAAGCTGCTCGCGCTGACCTTCGACGATGGTCCGGACCGGCAGTGGACGCCGCAGATCCTGAGCGAACTGGAAGCCGCGCACGTGCCCGCGACCTTCTTCGTCATCGGCGAGTATGCACTCGGCAGCCCGGGCCTTCTCAAGCGCATTGTCGCCGACGGGGATGAGCTGGGCAATCACACCTACACCCACCCCAACCTGGCATATGCCGGCCCGCGCGAGACCCGGCTGGAGCTCAACGCCACCCAGCGGCTCGTCGAGGCTTATACCGGCCGCAGCATGACACTGTTCCGCGCGCCTTACTTCGGGGACGCCGAGCCGACCACGCCTGACGAACTGAACCCCGCACTGGAGGCGCAGAAGGCAGGCTACACGATCGTCGGCCTGCACGTCGATCCGAACGACTGGAAGCGGCCGGGTGAGGACGCGATCGTTCAGCAAGTGCTCGATCAGGTGCATTCCGCCACGCGCGAGAACACCATGAACGTCGTCCTGCTGCACGACGGCGGCGGCAATCGCGCCGAGACCGTCGCCGCACTGCCGCGAGTCATCGCCGCGCTGAAGGCCGAAGGCTATCGCTTCACCACCGTGTCGCAGCTGGTGGGCATCCCCCAGGCGCGCGCCATGCCCGCGATCTCCTCGCGCGACCTCGCCGCCGTGCGGATCGACGTCGCCGCCTTCGTGACGATGATGGCGCTCTCGATGGCGCTGGCCTGGCTGTTCTATGTCGCCATCTCGCTGGGCATCGCGCGCGCGGTGATCATGACCGCGCTCGCCTGGTTCCAGAGCCTTAAAAAGCGCGCGGAGCCGCCTAACTACGAGCCGAGCGTGTGCGTCATCATACCTGCCTACAACGAGGAGCGGGTGATCGCCGCCTCCGTCGCGCGCGTGCTGGCGAGCGACTACCCGGCGCTCCAGGTCATCGTCGCGGACGACGGATCGAAGGACGGCACCAGCCGCGTGGTCGCTGATGCGTTCGGGGCCGATCCGCGCGTCACGCTGCTGACCCTGGCGAACGGCGGCAAAGCTTCCGCGCTCAACCGTGCGCTCCGGCAAGCCGACGGCGAGGTCATCATCGCGCTCGATGCCGACACCCAGTTTGAGCCCGAGACCATCCGCCGGCTGGTACGCTGGTTCGCCGACCCGCGGCTCGGCGCCGTCGCCGGCGACGCACGAGTGGGCAACCGCGTAAACCTTGTCACCCGCTGGCAAGCGGTCGAATACATCACAGCGCAGAACCTGGAGCGTCGCGCGCTTGCCGGCTTCGACGCCATGACGGTCGTGCCCGGCGCGGTCGGCGCCTGGCGGCGCGCCGCGCTCGACGCGGTGGGCGGCTATCCCGAGGACACGCTGGCGGAGGATCAGGACCTCACCATCGCGATCCAGCGCGCCGGCTGGCGGGTGACCTACGATCCGCGCGCCGTCGCCTGGACCGAAGCGCCCGAGAGCTTCGCCGCGCTGGCCAAGCAGCGCTTCCGCTGGGCCTTCGGGACGCTGCAGTGCCTGTGGAAGCACCGCGAGGCGCTCTCCCGCCGCAAGCCCTCGGGGCTCGCGCTGATCGGCCTGCCGCAGGCCTGGCTGTTCCAGATCGGCTTTGCGGCGATCTCACCCCTGATCGACCTGGCTCTCGTGCTTTCAATGATCGGGACGGCGCTGCGCGTGGCGGCCCATGGCTGGGCGCAGACGCGGGGCGATGTCGGCTTAATGGCGGTGTACTGGATCGCCTTCGTCACCATCGACGTGCTGTGCGGCTGGATCGCCTATCGCCTCGACGACCGCCGCGTGCGCTACCCCGCGCACCTGCTGGTCGCGCAGCGGCTGGTCTATCGCCAGATCATGTACTGGGTGGTCCTGCGCGCCATCGCCTCGGCCATCGGCGGGTGGGTGGTCGGCTGGGGCAAGCTGGAGCGGACGGGCCGCGTGTCGGAGCAAGCCCTGGCGCACTGAGGAGTGCCGGTCTCGATCAAGCCTTCAATCGCTCCGCATGCCAGCGCAAGTGGTCTGCCATGAACGACGAGATAAAGTAGTAGCTGTGATCGTAGCCGGGCTGCATGCGCAGGGTAAGCGGGATTTCGGCATCGGCGCAGGCCTGCTCCAGCAGGTGGGACCTGAGCTGCTCGGCCAGGAACGTGTCGGCATCACCCTGGTCGACCAGCAGGTCCGGTACGCGGGCGCCGTCCTCGATCAGCGCCACCGCGTCATGGCGGCGCCATGCCGCTTGATCCTCTCCGAGGTAACCGGACAACGCCTTCTGCCCCCAAGGCACCTGCGCCGGCGCCACGATCGGTGCAAAGGCTGACACAGCGCGGAAGCGATCGGGATAGTTGAGCCCGATCGTCAGGGCGCCATGCCCGCCCATGCTGTGGCCCATGATCGACTGCCGCGTCCTGTCCACCGGGAAGTTCTGCGCCAGCAGGCCAGGCAGTTCCTCGGTCACATAGGACCACATGCGATAGTTGCACGCGAACGGCTCCTGCGTGGCATCGACGTAGAAGCCCGCGCCGAGGCCGAAGTCGTACGCGCCATCGGGATCGTCGGCGACCTCCACGCCTCGTGGTGAGGTGTCCGGCGCCACAAATATCAGGCCTAGCTCTGCACAAGCGGCGCGGAACTCGCCCTTCTCGGTCACGTTGGCCTGCGTGCAGGTCAGGCCGGACAAGTACCAGACGACCGGCAGGACCTCGCCCGGCTCGTGCTTTGGCACGAAGACGGAAAAGGTCATGTCGGTCTGCGTCGCAGCAGAAGCGTGCTTGTAGACCCCCTGCACGCCGCCATGCGCCAGGTTGGTGGAGACGACTTCGAGGCTCACCGGATGCTCCCGCTCGCTTGGCTCAGAATACGACGACGCTGCGGATGCTCTCGCCCGCGTGCATCAGGTCGAAGCCCTTGTTGATCTCCTCCAGCGTGAGGACGTGGGTGATCATCGGATCGATCTCGATCTTGCCGTTCATGTACCAGTCGACGATCTTGGGGACGTCGGTGCGGCCCTTGGCGCCGCCGAACGCGCTGCCCTGCCAGACGCGGCCGGTGACCAGCTGGAACGGACGCGTGCTGATCTCCTTGCCGGCCTCGGCCACACCAATCACCGTGGACACGCCCCAGCCACGGTGGCAGGCTTCCAGCGCCTGGCGCATGACTTCGGTGTTGCCGGTGCAATCGAAGGTGTAATCCGCGCCGCCGTCGGTCAGCGCCACCAGGTCGGCAACCACTTCGGCCGTGCTCTTGCCACGCGGGTTGTAGAAGTGGGTCATGCCGAAGCGCCGGCCCCACTCGGCCTTGCCGTCGTTCACATCGACGCCGATGATCTTGTCCGCACCGACCATGCGCGCGCCCTGCAGCACGTTGAGGCCGATCCCGCCAAGGCCAAACACGATCACGTTGCTTCCGGGCGTCACCTTCGCGGTCTTCACCACCGCGCCGACGCCCGTGGTGACACCGCAGCCGATGTAGCAGCTCTTGTCGAACGGCGCGTCTTCGCGGATCTTGGCGACGGCGATCTCGGGCAGCACAGTGAAGTTCGAGAACGTCGAGCAGCCCATGTAGTGGAAGATCGGCTGGCCCTTGTAGCTGAACCGCGTGGTGCCGTCCGGCATCAGGCCCTGCCCCTGCGTCGCGCGGATCGCGGTGCACAAGTTGGTCTTGCCGCTGAGGCACGACTTACACTGGCGACACTCGGGCGTGTAGAGCGGGATCACGTGGTCGCCCGGCGACACGCTGGTGACGCCGGCGCCCACCTCACGCACGATCCCTGCGCCCTCGTGTCCCAGGATCGAAGGGAAGATGCCCTCGCTGTCGAACCCGTCCAGCGTGTAGGCATCGGTGTGGCAGATCCCGGTCGCCATGATCTCGACCAGCACTTCGCCCGCCTTGGGTCCTTCAAGGTCGACCTCCACGATCTCGAGAGGCTTCTTCGCTTCGAAGGCGACGGCGGCACGGGTCTTCATACTCGAGGTCCTTTCTGCACCCTGCGCAAGAGGGTTCGCGCGGAGCCGTACCAAGCCGCGCCGCTCGATGCGACCGAAACTCGAACTGCGCTCAAGCCGTGGCCAATGGCGCAGAGCAGCAACCGGCCGGCTTAGGCAGCGATCGTGCCTTCATCGTTGCCATCCCAGTAGCGGATACGCGCCGCGCGAACCTTGATCATCACCACGCCAGGAGTGTCGATCCCCTCCGGGAAATAGCGATCGAGGTCCTTGGTCCAGTGCTCCTCGAAGCGAGCCTTGTCCTCGATCACCGCGGCCGTGCCCTCGACCGCGACGAACAGTGGCGGACCGCCGAGCATGCCGGCCGCGCCGGTGAAACTCAGGCTGACCTTCGGATCGGACCGGATCTCCGCCACCTTGCGGGAGTCGCCGTAGGCGAAGAAATAGCTGTCGCCGTCGTACTCCACGTCGCCGTTGTTGCTCATCGGCCGCGAAGTGGTGCCGCCATCGGCGCATTGCGTGGTCATCATCGAGTAGTCGAGCTTGGCCATCTTCTTGGACAAGTCGTGCAGGGTCAGTTCGCTCATGATTGATCTCCTATTGGGGTGAGAACGCGCGCCGGTCGTCAGGGGCTGCTGCCCCAAGGTGCGGTGCGTCGGAACTGCGACCCTTTGCGTCGACCCAATCCAGCGCTTGCACGTGGCCGCAAAAGAGGGCTGACTGGCCATAAGAATGGGAGAACAGGTGATGCACGCTCGTCGATCTTTAGCCAAATTGGGCCTTTCCGGCCTTGCAACCGCGCTGCTCGCCTCGTCGGCAGGTGCAGCGCCCGTCAGCCCACCAAGCGCGGTTCCGGGCTGGAGCGAGATGCTCGACAGTCTGCGCGACTTGCCGGACCGCGTGCTCGCCAAGCTGCCGGAGGATCAGCGCAACGACCCGCAAGTTCGCGCGGAAGTCGGCCGCCTGGCCCTGTCCGCCGTCGCCGCCGCCACCCTGGACGCCCTCGCTGGTGATCCGGATCACCCCACATTCACGCCGCAGCTAAACAACTACATCACCGTCGGCCAGCCCAATGCCGACACCAACTACCGCGCCGCGAAGATCACGCCCGGCGGCACGTACCGGCTGCGCGGCCGACGCGGGTCGATGAACCAGGCGCGCCTGATGGAGACCGCACCGCCCTCCAAGCAAGCCGCCGTGAACCCGGGCAAGCCGCGGCCGGTGCACGACTTCAACACGCTCAAGGTCGATGCCGAGGGGCGCTACGACGTGATCCTCAGCCCGGTTCGTCCAAAGGGTTATACCGGTGAGTGGTGGCCGCTCGATCCTGCGACCAACTCGCTGCTGGTGCGCATGGTCGGATCGAAGTGGGACAAGGAGCGCGAGCCTACACTCTCGATCGAACGGCTCGATGTGCCTGCCCCGCGGCTGCGGCCGTCCGCGCAAGTGCTGGAAGCCAAGCTGCGCGCGATCCCCGCCTCGGCCGGCTTTATCGCCCCACTGCTCGTGGACCGTCCGCGCAAGCTGCGCGAGGAAGGCGTCGTCAACCAGCTGAAGGCGGTCAACTTCGCCGCGCTCGGCGGGCTTGCCGGCCAATTCTACTTCGAGGGCGCGTACGACCTGAAGGACGATGAGGCGCTGCTGATCGAAACGCCTGTGCCCGACAAGTGCACCTATCGCTCACTGATCCTGACCAACGAGATCTACGAGACGACGGACTGGTACAACAACCTGAGCAGCCTGAACGGCGAACAGGCCGCGCCCGACAAGGATGGTGTCCTGCGGGTCGTCGTCTCGGCCAAGGACCCGGGCGTCGCCAATTGGCTGGCAACGGCGGGCTATCCCAGCGGCGTCGTCCAGGGCCGCTGGATGGAGTGTTCGACCCAGCCGGTCCCCAAGGTGCGCAAGCTGCCGCTAAGTCAGGTGATCGCCGCGCTTCCCAAAGACACGCCGCGCATTACGCCGGCGCAGCGCGACCAGCAGATCCGTGATCGTCGGGCGGTCCTGCAGCAGCGGCCACTGTGGTGAGGCGCGCGCTCGCCTCTTCACCCATGATTGGCGCCTTGGGAGCCTGAACTGACTGTCAGCCTTTCGTGGGATCGATCAGGAACTTCTCGCCCGTCGCCTTGCGCACGTAGGCGCGCAGTACATCCGGGTCGAGCGCCTCGGCCAGGCCGATCACCCGCGTGTAATGGCTGGCGAAGGTCGTCGTCAGTTCATCCACCACCCGCGCGCGGAAGCGCTGGGCCACCGCGTCGCCGGCCTTCTGCAGGAACGGGAAAAGCAGCCATCCCGAGATGCTGAACTGAAACCCGATCGGCCCGCGGTTGAACGTCGTCGCCGAGGTGTCCAGCATCCCGTAGATGTAAAGTTGCTTGCAGGTGGTGGAGCCGTAGCGGTTGTACTCGGTCGCAGTGCGCACGGCGGCCCGTTCCATCGCGGCCAGGATTTCGCCGCCAAGTGTGCCCCCGCCGATCGCGTCGAAGGCGATGGTCGCGCCCGTCTCCGCGATCGCGTCGGTCAGGGCTTCGGCGAAGTCGGCGTCCTTGCTGTCGAGCACATGGGTGGCGCCGATCGCGCGCAGCAGCTCGGCCTGCTCGGGTGAGCGGACGATGTTGATCAGCGGTATGCCCTCTGCCAGGCAGAGCTTCTGCAGCATCTGCCCCAGGTTCGAAGCCGCCGCGGTGTGGATGATGGCCTTGTGCCCTTCGGTTCGCGCCGTCTCCACGAACCCTTGCGCCGTGAGCGGATTGACGAACATCGCCGCGCCGTCCTGAGCACTGGCTCCGGCTGGCAGGGGGATCACGTCGCGCGCCTTGATGCGGCGGTAATCGGCGTACATCGCGCCGCCGATCATGCCCACGCGCTGACCTTCGAGCGCGGATGCATCGCGGCCCGCAGCGACGACAGTCCCGGCGCCCTCGTTGCCGACGGGCAGCGATTGTCCGAGCCGGCCCTGCAGGCCTCGCAAGTGCTGCGGCGGCACGCTGAAGGTCAGGCCGCTGCTTTCATCGGTGGCACGCTGCAGGCTCGCCATGTCGGCCGGTCCCAGCAGCAGGCCCAAATCGCTCGGGTTGATCGGCGCGGCCTCGACACGGACGATGATCTCGTCATCGGCGGGATCGTCGATCGTCACCTGTTCCAGGACAGCACGAGCCGGCCATCCTCTTCGATCTTCGTGCGCAGTTCACGTCCGGTGAAGGCCATGTTCGTCTCCCTTGCCTGGTGCGTCAGGCACATGGGGTGCGAGCATCCTGACGCAAGCAGCAGCGACGCGATCGCGCCGGCCGTCGGGCCTCAGCTGCGGAGAAAGCTGCTCGGGGCGGCGGCATCCTGGAAGTCGTACGCGAACCAGGCTGCGTGCTCATGGTCGTAGAGCTGCACCACGCTGTCGCTGACTTGCGCGGTGTAGAACGACGACGAGCCGCGATCGTAGCCCTTGGCTTGCGCGCCGGCGGTCTCGAACGAGATCCACGCCTTGTCCCCGGCGTCGTGGATCTCCGGCAGAGTGCCGCCGAAAGCCACGCCGCGCTCGCCATCGAAGCCCTGGACCTTGCCGCCTTGCGCCTCGGCCGCAATCTCCAGATTGCGGGCGGTCGCATGATCGTAGACACCGGCGACCTTCTTGCCGGCGATCACGGCGAATGCGGTTGCGGCGATGATGGCGCGGGTGTGTGGCTGCATGTCGCTCCTTTGGCATTCGCAGCGATGACGGATCAAGCCTTCTCATCCGCCATCACCGCGCACGCGCCACCGACCGGCCGCTTACCGGCGTGCATCCAGGAAGCGGCGCACCGTGGCGATGGTCGCGATCGGCTGCTCCTCCATGAGCCAGTGTCCGGCATCGGAGATCGTCGCCTCGGTCACGTCATTGGCGGCAAAGCGCATCACTGTCGCCATCATCGGGCCGAACGACTTCTCGCCGCCGATCGCCAGCACCGGCATCGTCAACTTGCCGGCCGCGACGAACGCGCGATCGTCGACAGCATCCTGGTCGAAGGCCGCGAATTGCGCGAAGCCGGCATGCATCGCGCCGGGCCGCGCATAAAGCGCGGCGTAGTGGACCCGCGATGCTTCGCTGAAGCGCTCGGGCTTTGCGGAGAACTCGTTCCAGAAGCGGTCGAGGTAGATGCGCTCGCGACCGGCGACCAGGCGCTCCATGTCCGCACCGCCGAAGCGGAAGTGCCAGAGCAGCGGGTTCTTCAGGATCTCCTCCCAAGGGCCAACGCCGGGCAAGGGCGCATCCATCAGCACGAAGCGGCTGACGCGTGCGCGGTTCTGCGCGGCGAAGGCATAGCCGACCATGTTGCCGATATCGTGCGTGACCAGATCGACCTTGCCGACCTTCAGCGCGTCGAGCAGCCCGGCAATGTCCTGCCCCTGCGTCTTCTTGTCATAGCCGGCAGCCGGCCTGGCGGAGAGGCCCATGCCGCGCAGATCGGGCACGATCACCAGGTGATCGCGCGCAAGATCGGCGGCCAGCGGCGCCCACATGTCGCCCGTCTCGCCGTAGCCATGCAACAGGACCACGGCAGGCCCCTTCCCGCCGACGCGGGTGTGGATGGTGGTACCGTTGGTGGCGATCTCCCGCGTGCTGAAGGTGGCGGGAAAACTCTCGACCTGCGCGGCGGCGGAGCCGGCGGTCAGCATGGCGGAAAGTGCCAGTGCGCCGGCGAGAATGCGAGTGATCATGACAGTGGCCTCCTGGCGTGCGCTCCCCTCGCGCAGCCTCGACGCCAAGATGATTTACAGCCATCGTGCGCACTAGCCGCCAAATGCCGGAACCGCCTTTCGGGAGTGCCGAACAATGTTGAAGCTCGACGGCATCGCGGCGTTTGTCGCGGTGGCCGAAGCCGGTTCGATCAGCGAAGCGGCACGTCGTCTCGGCCTCGCGAAATCGGTGGTGAGCGAGCGCGTGGCGGAGCTCGAACGCGTGCTGGGCGCAAGCCTCATGCAGCGCACGACGCGCAAACTGACGTTGACGGTAGAAGGCGAACTGTTCCTCGAACGCGGACGCAGAATCCTGGGGGAGGCCGCAGAAGCACGCGCGGAGATCGCCGAGCGTCGCGGGTCGCTGTCCGGTCCGCTCCGCGTGGCCGGCCCCATCGGGTTCGGCACCCTCCACCTCGGCCGCATCCTGAGCGAGTTCCTGCGAACGCATCCCGCGATCGAACTCACCGTCGATCTCGACGACAGATTCATCGACGTCGCATCGGACGGCTACGACGCGGTCATCCGCCACGGTGCGGTCGAGGACTCGCGCCTAATCGCCAAGCCGCTGGCATCCAGCCGCCGCCTGCTCGTGGCAGCGCCATCGTACCTGGAGCAACATGGGACGCCATCGTCGCTGGAGGAGCTGGGTGGCGCCTGTGCCATCCTCTATTCGAACCGCGGGATCGACTGGCGCTTTCGGTCCGGCGACGGCGAGACGATCCTGCGGCCTCGCGCCTGCCTGCGCGTCAACAACGGCATCATGATGCGAGAGGCCGCGACGACGGGCCTCGGGATCGCGCTCCTGCCGACGTTCTTCATCCACGCCGAACTGGCGAGCGGCAGCCTACGCGTCCTCGATGTCGGCGCCGAAGCGGAGGGGGCGCAGCTGTTCGTGGCTTACCCGCGCAACCGCAGCACCTCGGCCAAAGTCACCGCGCTGGTCGCCTCGCTGAAGCAAGCGATCGGATCGCCGCCTTATTGGGAGAGCGCCGGCCCCGAGGAAAAGCGCTGAAGGCCGTTTCTACCGCTAGACGTAGCGCGGGATGGGTCCGAGTTGGCGCGTCCGGTCCGGCAGATCGACCACCACTTCGTCGACGTAGCACCATCCCCAGCCTTCCGGGGGATCGTACCCCTCGATGATCGGGTGCGCTGTAGCGCGGAAGTGAGCCGTGGCGTGGCGGTGCGGGGAATCGTCGCAGCAGCCGACATGGCCACAGGACCTGCATAAGCGCAGGTGCACCCAGGCGCTGCCGATCGCCAGGCACTCCTCGCATCCCTTCGCGCTCGGGGTGACCTGCCTAATGGTGGACGTGTGGCTGCAGTCACTCATGCTTGCTTCTCCGATGGTGGCGTCAGGCCGAGCAGAACGGTGGGGATCAGCTCCGATACGGTCGGATGGATCGGCACTGCCCAGCGCAGGGTGTCGATCGGCTGGTCGGCATTCATCATGTCGAGGATGCCATGGATGGCCTCGTCGCCGCTGGTGCCCAGCATGGCCGCACCCAGGATGCGCTGCGTTTCCGCGTCGGCGACGATCTTGATGAAGCCTTTCGTTTCGCCTTTCTCCACGGCCCGGCCGACGCGCGTCATGGGTCGCTTGGAGATCAGGAGTGGCCGCCCGCTCTTGCGCGCCTCCGTCTCGCTCAGGCCCACGCGGCCGAGCGGCGGATCGGTGTAGAGCGCGTAGCCGAGCAATCGTTGGCTCACCTTGCGATCCTCACCGTCGAGCAGATTGGCAGCGACGATCTCGAAGTCGTTGTAGGCGGTGTGCGTGAAGGCGCCACGGCCATTGCAGTCGCCCAGCGCCCAGATGCCCGGCACGTTCGTCTGCAGCGTGTCATCGACCTGGATGTAGCCGCGCGCGTCGGTCACGATTCCGGCGACGTCCAGCCCGAGGTCATCGGTGTTCGGTCGGCGTCCGACAGCGAGCAGCACGTGACTGCCCGTCACGGTCGGCTCTCCAGAACTGCAGTCGACGGAAACGAGGACTCCGTTCTGGTGTGGCGCGAAGCCGATGCAATTGGCGCCGGTTCGCACGACGATGCCCTCGTCCTCCAGGATCGCGCGCACGGCATCGGAGACGTCCTCATCCTCATGCGCGATCAACCGCTCGCCCCGCTCGACCACGGTCACCGCCGCGCCGAAGCGGCGATACATCTGAGCGAACTCGAGCCCGACATAACTGCCGCCCACCACCACCAGATGCTCGGGCACGGTGTCGAGCGTGACCATGTCGGTATTGTCGAGATGCGGTACGTCGCCGACGCCCGGCATGTCGGGGACCAGCGCGCGGCCGCCGACGTTGAGGAAGATGCACGGCGCAGTCAGCTCCTCATCATCGACCGCAAGGACGTTCGGGGCAGTGAAGCGCGCATGGCCGCGTAGCAGGGTCAGCCCGGCCATGCCCTCCAGCCACCGTTCGTTATTCGTCCGCGCATCGGTGACAACCTTCTGCGCCCTGGCCGCCACCGCCTTCATGTCGATGGCGATCTCGCCCGTGGTGACGCCGAACTCGGCCCCGCGCCGCGCCAGGTGCGCGGCATAGGCACTGGCGACCAGCGTCTTGGTCGGCATGCAGCCGGTGTTGACGCAGGTCCCGCCCACCAGCTTGCGTTCGACGAGCGCGACTTGCATGCCCGCCGCGGTCAGCCGCCCGGCTAGCGGAGGCCCGGCTTGGCCCGCGCCGACGATGATCGCATCGAACGTCCGCCTCATAGCATCAGCACGACGGCTGCAGCGGCCAGGATGGCGACTGCATCCTCGACCAGCGCGGCCGGCCGATCGCTGCCGAACGCCGCCGCCAGCCTGGCGCGCGCCGCCGCTCCGCCAAGCGTGCCGATCACTGTGCCGACGAGGCCGAGCAACAGACCGATGACCCACGATCCCGACCCCACGCCGATGGCAGCCCCGCAGACACCGCCACTCACCAACCGCGCCCCGAACTGCACCGGCACCTTGCGACTGGGCGTCGACGGCAGCTGGTCGGTCACAAGCTCGCCCACCGCAAGCAGCGACAGGACCCAAGGGCTGAACCGGTAGCCGAGGAACGCCAGCCAGCTCCCGTCGAGCTGCAACCGGCTCGATGCAGCGGCCCAGGCGATGGCGGCCGGCGCCAACATGGCGCGCAGCCCCGCGACAATGCCAATAATGAGTGCGAGGACGATCACGCTCTTGCCCTTTCAGCTAAGGGCGGAATGGTCTCACGCCCGATCCGCGCCGACAAGTATGATCGGCATGTCGGAAGCCACTGCGAGGTATGCCGAAGGCGGCAAGCAGAACATCGTTGACGCCGCGGGCGTCGATGGTCCCTGCAAAAAAGCGCAGGTCCGAAAGGCCGCCGCGACGAAAAAGATCGACATGGAGTGACCGAGGCCGCTCGACGCGCGAATAAGGGATCATGCGCTCGCATCTCCTGTCGAGATTGATCTCCAAGCCGTCGTCGGGCGCGGCGCCGCTCACGCGTGAGCGTCCGTCCCGCATGACGCCGGACAGCTGGAGCAGCCTGATGGCAGCGGCCCAGGATGGTCATGGCGGTGCGTATCGAAGGCTGCTTGGCGAAACGTCGGAATGGCTCAAGCGCTACTTCGAGCGGCGACTGCCGCCCGGCGACGTGGACGATGCCGTCCAGGAAAATCTGCTCGCCATCCATCGGCGGCGTCATTCCTACGATCCGCAATACCCCTTCGGCCCCTGGCTGGCGGCCATCGCCAAGAACAAGTGGGTCGACCAGTTACGAAGCCTGGCGCGGCGCCCGCTCGACGCGCTTTCGGAAGACTCGGCGGTGGGGGATCACGAGGCGTCGGTGGTTAGCAGCTCGGTACTCGCCAGCCTTCTTGAGGAACTGCGCCCCGCCCAGGCCCAGGCGATCCTGCTGGTCAAGGTGCAGGGCTACAGCGTCGAGGAGGCCTCGTCCCAGACCGGCCTCTCTCCCTCGGCCGTGAAGATGAACATCCACCGTGGCCTCGTGCGCCTCACGGCATTGATTGAGAAGACCCCCGATGTCGAATGAAGCCCTGATCGCCGACCTGACCTCAGGTCTCGCGCCGGTCCAGCGCCGCAGCATGGTGCGAGAGGGCGCGCTCGTCTTTGCACTGTGTGGACTGGAACTTGCGCTCGTTCTCGCCGGAGGCGTGATGCGACCGGACATGCATCACATGGCCGGTTCGCCATACCTGATGTGGAGAGTGGGAAGCCTGGGACTTCTCGCGCTGGCGGCCTGCGCGCTGGCAGTGCGGTCATTCTCGCCCACAACGCGGCCGCGGCAGGGGCTGATGCTCGCCTGCGCCTTGGCAGCCCTAGCCATCGCTGCCGGCGCCTTCGTCATGCCAGATGGAGCGAGTGGCCGAGGGCTGCTCGACCGGATCGATCCGACAAGCGGGATGATGTGCGCGACATCGATCTTCGTGCTCTCGCTGCCGATCGTCGCATTGCTGGGCGCCCTGATGCGCAAGGCCGCGCCGATTCAGCCGAGGCGCAGCGCGCTCGCATCGGGCATCGCCGCGGGCACCTGCGGAGCCTTCGTGTTCGCGTTCTACTGCCCCTTCAACGATCCGCTCTACGTGGTGTTCTGGTACAGCATCGGCTGCGCCGCGGTCACCGGCGTAGCACGATGGTGCCTGCCGCGACGCTTTCGGCTTTAGCCTGACCTCGCGCGGACGCCCCGCGCCGCGCAGTGAAAACTACCCCTCACCGTTCCACCCCGGACTTCCCGGGAACGGAGACGTGCGCCCTCATCACAATAGGAAACGTGCCATGACGACCAACTTCGAGGCGTCCGCTCCCGACAGGGACTGGCTCAAGACCTACTACTATCTGCGCTTCGCGGTCTCTGCCGCCTGGGTCGCGCTGGCGTTCACGCTGGGCAGGAGCGTGCCGCAACTGGCCGCTGTGATGCTCGTCGCCTATCCTGCATGGGACGCCCTTGCGAACGTTCTCGACGCGAGCCGAAGCGGCGGCCTTGCGAGGAACAAGAGCCAGGTGCTGAACTTCGTCATCAGCACGCTCACCGCAGTCGCAGTCGCCGCCACCCTCTCGCATGGCATGCACACGGTGCTGCAGATCTTCGGCGTGTGGGCCGTCCTGTCCGGCCTTCTGCAGCTCGTCACCGGCGCGCGGCGCTGGAAGGCGTATGGAGTGCAGTGGGCGATGATCCTGAGCGGCGCGCAGTCGGGTCTGGCCGGAACCCACATGCTCAACCAGGCAGCAGGTGCCGCACCGGTTAGCATAGTCGACATCGCCCCCTATGCGGCGTTCGGCGCCTTCTATTTCCTCATCTCGGCCGTCTCGCTGACCGTCAGCGACAAGCGGCGCCGCGCCGGGACCGCTGCGGCCTGAGCTTGCGCGGGCGAGACGGTACCTTGCGCTCGCCTGAGAAGAGGAAAGGCTGGTGCAGTGCTTGCTCTATGCAATTGAGCGCTACACCACGTTGATCCTGTTCATGGGCGATCGAAAATATCACCCAACCCATGTCACACCGCGACTGCCCGCCTCGTCATGTCAGCGCAACCCACGAAAGGACCGCTGACATGACTGCAAAGCTCAATCCCTACGCCGCCGCACCCCAACTGATGAAGAACTGGACTGCAACGTCGCTGCTCGTCAACGACAGCCTTGAGGCGGGTCTTGTCGAACTGGTCAAGATCCGTGCTTCGCAGATCAACGGCTGCGCCAACTGCATCAACATGCACACCGCCGAGGCGCGCGAGCGCGGTGAGCACGAGCAGCGCATCTACTTGCTCTCGGCCTGGCAGGAGGCGCCATGCTATAGCGAGCGTGAACGGGCGGCGCTGGCTTGGACCGAGGCATTGATCCGCCTGTCCGAGAGCCACAACCACGAAGCCGCCTACGAAGCGCTGGCGGCACAGTTCACACAGGAGGAGCAGGTGAAGCTCACGCTCGTCATCAACGTGATTGCTGCCTGGAACCGCATGGCCATCGGCTTTGGCATGTGGCTAGAGACGGACGCCACGCGCAAGCTCCAGGCGGCGGCGTGATGCTGGCGGCAGGCGGCGGCGCCCACCTCTTTCCCGAGGTGGAGGACGCGGCGACAAGCTTCGGACCCTTGCGACCCCGCCTGCTGCGCGTTGCCTACCGCATGCTCGGCTCGGTGAGCGATGCCGAAGACGTGGTGCAAGAGGCATTCATTCGCTGGATGAAGGCAGACCGCGCCATTGTGCGCGAACCCGAGGCATTCCTGCGCCGCACGGTCACGCGGCTATGCCTGGACCAGCTCAAGTCGGCGCGGCATCGCCGCGAGACTTACGTAGGCCCGTGGTTGCCGGAACCGCTCGTCGAAGCAGACGAGGAAGACGAGGTCACCCTGCCGCTGATGCTCGCGCTGGAGCGCCTGTCGCCGCTCGAACGCGCCGCCTTTCTGCTCCACGATGTGTTCGGTCTCGCCTTCGAGGAAGTGGCGGCGACGATCGGTCGCGATCCCGCCGCTTGCCGGCAACTGGCCGCACGCGGCCGCGCCCATGTGCGCGCCGGCCGCCCACGCTTTGCTGTTGAGAAGCAGCGCGGCCAGGAAATCGCCGAGGCCTTCTTCGCCGCTTCGCGCAGCGGTGACATGACGGCGCTGGGCACACTGCTGGCAGCCGACGTCAGCCTCCACTCCGACGGCGGCGGCAAGCGGGCTGCGGCGGTCACAGCGGTATGCGGTCTCAAGCCCGTCCTGCGCCTGCATAGGGGGCTAGCCGTGCTGTTCGGCAAGTCCGGCTCGCAACTGGTGCGCACGACCACGATCAACGGGTTGCCCGGCTTCGTCACCTGCGAAGCGGACGGCGAACTGCAGACCACCGCGCTGGAAATCGAAGACGGGAAGATCGTCGCGATCTACATCATGCGTAATCCGGACAAGCTGCGACATCTGCACTGAAATGGCATGTCGGCGGCGCTCAAGGTGGCCTACACTATGGCAGCATGGCGAAGTCTGGCCCGCGCCGCCCTCAATCGACTGCTACGACGTTGTCATCTGAGTTGCGATCGATGTAGAAGTTGTACGGGTCTACTCCGGCGAACGCCGGCTTCTGCGCCGATCTCAGCACGATCCGCTGCCTGCCGGTGACCACATCCTGGCGCGCCATCGCGATCACGTCACTGCGATCGAAAACGCCTTGGCCTGGCTTCTGCTTGAACAAGCCGACTTCGATCGGCTCGCGCAGTGACGCGGAGCGTTCCGTGCCCTTGCCATCGGCGTAGTACTTGGCGGCATCGATGGTGAGCGTCGTGGTCCAGCTGCCATCGGGATTCTTCGTCACCTTGGCATTGTCCGCCTTCAGATCGTAGATCGTGATGCGTTCGAACAAGTCGGTGATCAGCGCCTGCTGCTCGGGCGTGTGGGCTTCCTTGCAGAACTCGGCAATGAGATCGACCGAGCGCGGGTAAGGCGCGCCCTCGAAGCGGTAGCGCGCCAGGAACCGCGCCAGCGCCCGGTCGACCGCGTCCTCGCCCAGCCGTTGCTGGAGCAGGTACATGACCAGCGATCCCTTGCGGTAGTGGATGTAGCCCTGGTCCTCGACGCGGTAGAGCGGCAGCTCCTGCAATCGCTCGCCCTTGCGGTTGCTCAGGTATTGATCCAGTTCGTACTTCAGGAAGCGCCGGATCTTGTCGGGGCCATAAAGGCGTTTCATCACCATCAAAGCCGAGTATTGCGCCATCGTCTCGGATAGCAGGGTGTCGCCCTGCATCGCGCCGCCGACCACCTGGTGTGCCCAGTACTGGTGCGCCAGCTCGTGCGCAGTCACGTAGCTGACATAGTCGATCTTGTCCGGATCGCGTACGTCGGCGGCGAAGCCGATGCTTTCCGAGTAGGGCACGGTGCCAGCGAAGGCTTGGGCGAAGGTACTGTAGCCGGGGAACTCGATGATCCGCGCATAGTCGAACTGGTAGGGGCCAAAGTGTGCGGTGTAGTAGTCGAGCGAAGCCTTCATCGCGGCGAGCATCTTGGGCACGTTCCAGGCGTGCCGCGGGTCGTGGTATACCGAGAGGCGGATGCCGGCATGGTCGTCGTGCGCCTCTGCATAGCGGGCCGACTGGATCGAGAAGAAGTTCAGGATGGGCGCGGGGCTGACGAACGTCGCGGTTCGCCGCCCATTTCGGGTCACGTCGGAAATCTTGTTGCCCGGCGCGATCGGCACTTGGTCTGCGCTGGTACTGAGCACGATGCGCGAGTTGACCCAATCGGCATGCACGTAGTTCTCGCGCTGTGCCGAAGTATCGTCGAGCGAGGCGGGGCGCAGCTCGTCGGGTAGGCCCTGGCGCCGGCGCGCGGTGCGGTCGGTCAGCAAGGCATCGCGGGTCATTCCGATCACCGGCGCGAACACGAAGTTGTTCACGAAGCTGCCGTTCTCGACCAGGTCGGTGTGGGGCTCACCGTTCTCGAAACCGCGCCGCCAGATGGTGGATCGGAAATCGAGCGTGGCGGTGCGGCCAGGCAGCAACGGCGTATCGAAGCGGTAAATGCGATAGCCGTTCAACTTGTCGTAAAAGGCAAGCCTGGCTCCGGCGAGCGCGAGGCTGGTGAAATCGACGGTATCGTCGGACTGGCGCACGTGCACTTGCCAGATTGGCGCCTGGGTCTCGTTGCGCAGGACGTAGCGGCCGGTCACGTCCATCCGGCGGCGGGCGGGGTCGAGCGCGACATTGAAGGCGACGTCGGTCACCACGGGACGTGGCAGGTTCTCGTACTTGAGATAGCGACGTTCGTAGTCGGCGGTCTGCTTCTCGATCTGGTCCTTCGTGCGGTAGAGGTTGAGCTCGGCAATGTTGTGGTGGATCAGGATGCCGCTGCCCACCATGCCCGCCAGCCCGAGCGCGGCGAGGGTCGCCGAAACGGGCGTGATCCGCCGGCCGATGCCCGCGATCCGCGGCCGCACCGCGACCACCGTGCCGCGCGGCCACATCCAGTGTGCGAGCACCAGCAGGATCAGACCGAAGCAGCCCCAGTACAGCCGGCCCCACATCGCCCCGGCCCAGAATCCCGAGCCGTTCATGTCACTGAGCGGCTCGGTCGGTCCACCACCGTAGATATACAGCATGTTCGAATAGCCGAGATTGCTCAAGAACACGCGGCTGACGAACCACACCAGCATCACGCCCCAGCCCACGTACTTGTTGGGGCTGACGACTTGCACGAAGACCGACAGGATCGCGATCGCCAGCAGGTCGATGCTCTGCGGTAAGACCAGCCAGGCGAGATAGCTGCCCCACTCAATGTGAGTCACGCCGCGGCTCAGCTGATAGGCCACACCCATCGCCATGCCGCCGAGCGTCATGGCCAGCAGCACCGCGAGGATTGCGAGGATCTTGGGCACGAAGATCGCCCAGGCCGGCGCGGGCGTGGAATCGACAATTTCGTTGATCCGAGTGTCGCGCTCGCGCCAGACCAGCTCGCCGCCGTAGAACACCGCGACGACAACGGTGAACAGGGTCATGCCAATCATCACTGTCGAAATGACATTGGCAGTCAACGGATAGGACGGCGTCCCGTACTGCGTCTCCGCGAAGGCTAGCGCGGTCCCGGTGTATATCAGCGCGATCAGCAGCAGCACGATGAGGCCGGGGCTCTTCAGGACGAGAAGCACCTCGGTCTTCAAGCGCTGACGGAATATCGCGGCGACAGCTTGGGCCGATCCGGCGCGGCCGGTCACCGTTTGCCCACCCGTCACCGGGAGCACTGCCGCGGCCTTGGCCAGCTTGCGGTCGTCTCGCGCGATCTTGCGCAGACGACGCTTGGAGGGCGCACGCTCGGTCATGCTGAAGCGCTGCCAGGTCACGCCCAGGAACAGCGCGCTGAGCGCCAGAACGACGAGGCGGTTGAACAGCAGGTTGCCCGCAAGCGGCAGCAGGCGGCCGTTCATGTCGTCCGCCGTCCAGTACCGTGTGACCTGCTCGAGCGCGCCCATCGCCATCGGTTCGAACTGGGCGAGCACGTCCTGGTATTCGGGGCGCGGACCCAGCACGCTGTTGACGATGAGATAGCCCATCACGAACACGAGCACGCCGACGTAGCTCGCCAGCATAGAGCGCGTCATCGTCGTCAAGGCGAAGAGGAACGCCGAGGATAGCAGGATGTTGGGGATCGCGATGATGAGGAACGGCCAGGCGTATGCCGCCAGTCCCCCAGGTCCCACCGTCTCGGGATCGACCCAAGGCATGGACGCGCCGACGCCGATGCCGATCGGCACCGCCATATAGCCCAGGATCGCGACTGCCAGTCCGCCTAGAAACCGCCCGGCGAGGAACTGGCCGCGCGTGATCGGCGTGGCGCGGATCATCGGGCTGAACCCGGTGACGTCGTCGCGCACCACCGCGTTCGCCACGAAGGAGGTAATCACGAACAGGTAGAACAGCCCCATGACGGCCGTTGCCACGGAGATCGCATAAGGCGAGTTCTCGTGCACCGAGCCGGGCGTCCCGATACTCACGTTGGCACTCGCCGAGATGCCGAAGCCGAGCAGGAAGAAGATAGCGGCCGAGACCCAGAACACCGGGTTCTTCAACTGATAGCGAAGCTCGAAACGAGCGATGGAAACGAACATCATGGCGCGTTCCGTCCGGCTCAGGCAGTTTCGACGGCGGGGCGGCGCACCGACGCGAGCGTGGCGAAGTAGACGTCCTCCAGCCCGCCCTGCACCGGATCAAACCCATCCGGGCGCTCGTCGCTGAGGACGTGGATGATGACGCGCCCGGCGAAGAAGCGATGCGAGATGATCTCGTGGTTGAGCTTGTAGTTATCTAGCTGGTCGTGATCGATGGTGCGTTGCCAGACGCGGCCGCGGGTCGACTCGATCAGGTCGCGCGGCGCGCCTTCCAGCTGTACGCGCCCGTTCGCCAAGACCGCCATGCGCGGGCACAAGTCGGCGACGCGTCGACGATGTGGGTGGAGAGGATCACGACTACATTCTCGCCGATGCCGGCGAGCAGGTTAAGGAAGCGGTTGCGCTCCTCGGGATCGAGACCGGCGGTGGGCTCGTCGACGATGATCAGCTCGGGGTTCCCGATCAGTGCCTGGGCAATGCCGAAGCGCTGCCGCATGCCGCCTGAAAAGCCGGCGATCGCCTTGCCACGCACGCTCCACAAGTTGGTCTGCTCCAGCAGCGTCTCGACCACGATCCTGCGATCCGCGCGGCCGGAAATGCCCTTCAACACGGCCATGTGGTCCAGCATCTGGTATGCCGAGACGCGCGGATAGACACCGAAGTCCTGCGGCAGATAGCCGAGGGTGCGGCGCAGCTTCTCCGGCTCGGCCAGGATGTCGATATCGCCCAGCGAGATGCTGCCGTGAGTCGGGGCCTGCAGCGTCGCGATCGTGCGCATCAGCGTCGACTTGCCCGCGCCATTGGGGCCGAGCAGGCCGAACATGCCACGCGGTATGGAGAGCGTGACATCGTCGAGCGCGCGTGTGCCGTTAGGATAGACGTGGCTTACGCCGACTAGTTCCAGCATTCGCGTAACCCCCATGAACCCGCCGCATACTAGCAAGCTTTCGAACGCTTCAAAGCGTTCGCTGCAATCGACACAAGCGGCCGAGCAAGCAATCTAGAGCGCGTCTCCAGCTTCGGGCGGCTATGACCGGTCGTTGCAGTCTGACCCCTACGCTACTCAGCGGCGCGCGATGGCTTTCCACTTGCTCGTGCCGACAGGTGCGCATCCGCAAACAGCTTTGCAGCACAGCGTGAGCCTAGTACTCCGCTTTTTGCACTTTGTTTCCAACACCAAGCGCACTTCTGTGTTGATGTAAATCAACTACTTAGTCAGATCTGATGGGGAACTGTTCGCGCTCCACAGGGTTGTCGATGTAATCGTAAGATTGGGAGCTCAAAGGATGCACGCGGTGACAGATGCCGATCGCGCGGCGGCGGAGGAATTGCGTGCGGCCTTGGCGGATATTTCTGGTTTCTGGCACACGCCCGGCGACTTGAGCCCGATATGCGTGGCTATGGCCCGTCACCGCGAAACCGTTGAGCGTCAGCAACTTGCCGTTATGGGGCAAGCAACGCTTGGGAACTCCTTGGGCGGCTTGGCGCCGGCAGGCCGAGAGGTCTCGGTCGGCCGCAGGGAGGTTGCCGAGCGGCGCAAGGGCCAGGGTCTGGGCTATCGCGCGCGAACCTCGATCTGATCTGCATGAGCACATGCTTGGCAACGTAGCTGTGAGGAACTGGCGCATCGCTCAGTAATCACCTGATTGATCCCGCGAGGACGAAAGCGGCCTCGCCGAACCGGCAGTAATGGAGACGCGCATGTTGGCGATGGATTACCGCGGCCCTTACCGCGTCCGACTTTCCGAGAAACCGATGCCGCGCATCCAGCATCCGGGCGACGCGATCGTGCGGGTGACGCGCTCGTGCATTTGCGGCTCGGACCTGCATCTTTACCACGGCATGGTTCCCGACACGCGCGTGGGCACGACGTTCGGTCACGAGTTCTGCGGCATCGTGGAAGAGGTCGGTTCCGAAGTTCAGAACCTCAAGGTCGGTGATCACGTGCTGGTCCCATTCAACATCGCGTGCGGGAAGTGCCACTTCTGCCAGCAGGGCCTGTTCGGAAATTGCCACGAGTCCAACCCGCAGGCGACCGCTGTGGGCGGCATCTTCGGATACTCGCATACGGCAGGCGGATATGACGGAGGGCAAGCCGAGTACGTGCGCGTGCCCTACGCCGATGTAGGCCCAACCGTGATCCCCGAGTGGATGGATCCGGACGACGCCGTGTTGCTCACCGACGTCGTGCCGACCGGGTATCAGGCCGCCGAGATGGGAGGCATCCAGAAGGGCGACACCGTCGTCATCTTCGGCGCCGGACCTGTCGGCATCATGGCCGCACGCTGCGCGTGGCTGTTTGGCGCCGGCCGCGTGATCGTGTTCGACATGCACGACTATCGCCTGGAGTTCGTCAAGACTTACGCTCCGGCCGAAGTCTACAACTTCAAGGAAGTCGACGACGTGGTCGTCTTCATGAAGAAGACCACCGATGGCCTTGGCGCAGACGTGGTGATCGATGCCGTCGGCGGCGATGCGCAAGGCAACTTCCTGCAATGGCTGATGGGCAGCAAGCTCAAGCTGGAAGCCGGCTCGGCCACCGCGCTGCACTGGGCGATCAACTCGGTGAAGAAGGGCGGGATCGTCTCGATCGTCGGCGTCTACGGACCGACCGGCAACATGATTCCGATCGGCAATGTCGTGAACAAAGGCATCACCATCCGCGCCAACCAGGCTTCGGTGAAGCGACTGCTACCGCGCCTGATCGAGCACGTGCGCGTCGGCCACATCAATCCCAAGGCGCTGATCACGCACAAGGTTCCCCTGCGCGAGATCGCCGACGCCTACCACATCTTCGCGGCCAAGCTGGACGGCTGCATCAAGCCGGTGCTGGTGCCCCATGGCTGACGAACAGGAGCGAACGATGGACTTGCCGGTGAAGACCCAGAGCCCGCACCTTGTCGACACCTCGACGATCCCCGGCTGGGGCGTAGACGCGGACCCGCGCAACGACCCTACGTACCCGATCCGCGACCAGCGCGCCGATCACGGGCTGACCAAGAACTGGGACCGGCCCACGGTACAGCAGCCGCAAGTCGAGATCCTGCAATCGATCGAGCACATCCGCCAACCTGCGGTTGTGGGCACATCGGTGCCGCCAACGGGGTTCAGCGGGATGATGCGCCGCGCTGCATTCCGCTGGAGCGAGTCGAACTGGATGCACTGGCTGCTCCTGCTGGGCGCCGATCGCGTGAACGTGGTCGAGGGGCTGGTCGAAGATCTGGCGCATGCGCGCCTCCCCAACATTCCGGGCGAGATGGGGATCAAGGCAGAGCTGTCGTTCAACAAGCGGGGGTTCGCGCGCAAGATCGCCGTTGCCGGCGCTGGCGCGGCCCTGGGCTATGTCGCGATCAAGGCGGCCCGTCACCCCCGACCGTAGCCCTGCTCTCGCCTTTTAGCGCGATCCATCAGTCGACAGGAGCCCCTATGCCCAGAACTCTCTATCTCGCTGCAGCCGTCCTCGCACTGTCGGCTTGCGGCACGCATGACAACGGATCCAATGCGCAAGACCTGCAGAGCGAAGGCGCCGTCGACAAGGCCGGCACGGTCGACGATCCCGGCGTCGCGCAAGCCGAAGCGCAGCCTTCCGACAACACGAACATCTACGTGTCGCAGGCCGCCATCGGCGACCTCTTCGAAATACAGTCCAGTCAGCTCGCGCTGAAGAAGGCGCAATCGGCTGAAGTAAAGGCATTCGCCAAGCAGATGATCGCCGATCACACCGCGACCACTGCTCAGCTCAAGACGCTGGCATCGCTGCAGGAAGTCGGCCGCGCTCTCCCGACGCAAGTCGATGCGCCGCACAAGGCCATGCTCGACCAGCTGAATGCGGTATCGGGCGCGGCCTTCGACAAGGCCTACCTCGACCAGCAAGCTCGGGCCCATCAGGAAGCACTGCTGCTGCACGCGGATTATGCGGACAAGGGCACGGTGAGTGCGGTAAAATCCTTTGCACAGACGGTCACGCCCAAGATCCAGCATCATGCCGACATGGTGAAACAGCTTCAGGCCAGCCTCGCGGGCGGCGCACGCTAAGGCATTACCATGATCAAGGCGCCTCAGCCTCTCTCCCAGCCGCTGCCCATCCCCGAACCCAAAGACGAGTCCTACGGCGCGGCTCTGCGGCTCCATGTCGACGCTACCGACGTGCTGCGCCGGATATTCCGGGTTCAAGAGACGATCCCCGTACGACAAGCCGGCGTGCTGACACTCATGTATCCCAAGTGGCTGCCGGGCTACCACTCGCCACAAGCACCGATCGAGCTGCTTGCCGGGCTGGTGTTCGAAGCGAACGGCGAACGCCTGCACTGGGTGCGCCATCCGACCGAGGTGCATGCCTTCCACGTTCACGTTCCCGACGGCGTGGATGCGATCGAGGCCTCGTTCCAGTACGTCACGCCGACCAGTAGCGTGCAGGGACGCGTCGTCGTCAGCCAGAGGCTGCTGAACCTCGCCTGGAACGCAGTGGTCCTCTATCCCGCCGGGTACTTCTCGCGCGGGATTGAGGTCGAAGCGAGCGTCACTCTGCCGGACGGCTGGAGTTTCGCCACCGCGCTGCCGGTCGAGACACAGGAAGGCAGCAGCGTATCGTTCCGCCGGGTTGGCCTGGACGAATTCGTGGACTCGCCGATGATGGGCGGGCTTCATGCGAAGCGGATAGCGTTGGACGATACGGTCACGCTCAATGTCTTTGCCGAAGAATCCGAGCACCTCGATGCCAGTGACGAACAGATCGCGGCCCACCGCGGCGTGGTCGAGCAAGCGGACTTGTTGTTCGGCCCGCGCCCCTTCGACCGCTTCGAAGTGCTGCTGGCGCTGAGCGATGAGATCGGCAGCATCGGCGTCGAGCACCATCGCTCATGCGAGATCGCCAGCGTGCCGGGCTACTTTGCCGATTGGGAGAACACCTTTCCCCGGCGGGACAGCTTTCCGCACGAGTATATTCACGGTTGGAACGGCAAGCACCGGCGGGGCGCGGACTCCTGGGCGCCCTGCTTCTACCAGCCTATCCGCAACAGCCTGATGTGGGTCTACGAGGGCCAGACGCAGTACTGGGATCGCGTGCTCTCGGCGCGCTCGGGCTTGTGGTCGGCTGAACATGCCCTGGCAGCCCTGGCGGACACAGCGGCGACGCACGACATGCAGGCCGGCTCACGATGGCGGCCGATGAGCGACACGACGCGAGATCCGATCATCGCGGCGCGCAGCCCGCTGCCCTGGCCCAGCTGGCAGCGCAGCGAAGACTACTACACCGAGGGCGCGCTCATCTGGCTGGACGTCGACACGCGAATACGCGAGTTGAGCGGCGACTGTCGTTCGCTCGATGATTTCGCACGAGCCTTCTTCGGCGCCGATGAGCCGAGGGGCGGCTATACCGAGACGTACCTGTTCGATGACGTTGTTCGCACTCTCAACAGCATCGCCGAATACGATTGGTCCAGCTTCTTCATCGACATGCTCGAGAACACCCGCGGCGAGGCTCCGCTCGCGGGAATCGAACGCGGCGGGTATCAGTTGGTATATCGCGACACACCCACCGCCCTATGGCGCGCCCGCGAGCAGCTGACAGGAGTGACGAGCTTCATCTTCTCGCTTGGGCTCACCGTCTCCGGCGACGGAGCCTTGGGGGAGGTGCGCTGGGACAGTCCGGCCTTCGAGCAAGCGCTGACGTCCGGCTCGCAGCTGCTCGGCGTGAACGGCCAGACTTTCAGCGTCGAGAGCCTGGACAGGGCAGTCTCGAGAAGCCGCGAGGGCGAGCGGGTCCAATGCCTGGTGCAAGACGGCCATCGCCAGCGCGAGGTTGAGTTCGACTATACCGAAGGCCACCGCTACCCGGCATTGCAGCCCCTCCCCGACCAGCCACCGCGCCTCGATCGGATCCTGATGCCGCGTTAGCAAGCACCCGCGCGGTAGCTGATCGGGCTCATGTGGTTCCCGCAGCAGCCCGTTGCAGCGCTTCCAGTTCGACCTGGTCGTGCGAGCAGAAGATGGTCAGCTCGGTCCCGTGTCGACGCTTGAGGTCTCTCAGGCGCTCTTGGTTGCCGAGACGTTGCACGCGATCGACTTCCATCAGCCTCTGGTAAGCGCGCAAACCGGGCGTGCAGCGCGTGTGTTTCAGGTCCATTTCGCCGCGGTAGAAGTAGGCATCGCCCGCATTGAGCACCCAGCCCTGACCCGCATCGACTGCGATGCCGGCGTGGCCGAAGGTATGACCGGGCAGTGGCACCATCAGGATCTCGGGCGGCAGACCTTCCAACTGACGCACCGCTTCGAAGCCGAACCACGTCTCACCGGCGTGCCCATACGTCCGCCAGTCGCGTACCTCGTCCCACTGGTCCGGGCGATAGCGCCGGCGTGCGATGAAGCCCTGCCGCTTGCGCTCGGCGGCGTCGCGTTCGCGCTCCATGACGTGTACGCGGGCCTCGGGGAAGTCCTCGATCCCACCGGCATGGTCGAAGTCCAGGTGCGTGAGCACGATGTGGCGCACGTCCCGTGGCGAGAAGCCGAGTTGCTCGACCTGGTAGCGCGCCGTGTCCTCGATCCGGAAGCGGATGTTGAGCAGTGCGTGGAAGAAGCGGCTGAGGCGCGGATGGGGGTGGCGCACGTCGGCAGTTCCATAGCCGGTATCGATGAGAACCAATCCCTGATCGGTCTCGATCAGCTGCGCGGTACACGGGATTGTCGCCAAGGGGCCATGGCTGAAGCCGTCGAACAGCGGCCCGCCAAGCGGACAGTCCGTCCCGCACTTGAGATAGTGGATGCGCATGATGGTCCTTCCGTGACGCTACCCTATGTCGAACGCAGTGCAGACGGGTTCGGATGATACTTTTTCGTCATTGGGCGAAGAATAGCCAAGGGTGATCGCCCCGGATAAGGCCAGCTCGGAGCGCGACATGGCAAGTAGTGCGGCTGAGCGCTGTTCCGCTTTGTTGCCTCAGCCGCGATCTGCCTGCATCCTCGGGGCGGCCCATGCTCAAGAAGGATAGGTGATGATCAAGCCAGCCGTTGCTGCCGTCTGTCTGGCCATTCTCCTGCTTGCCGGATCGGCACAGGCGCAGAGCAATCTTTGGTTCGGCACCTGGAAGCTCCGGCCGAACGATGCGAGCGAGAAGCCGGAGACGCTGATCTATAGCGACGCAGGAGACGGAGCCATGAAGATGGTCTCTGTCGAGCAGCAAAGCATCATTATCACTCACTTAGACGGTAAGCGGGCAGCGGACGTGGGTCCCGGAAACCGGCAAGGCGCATCGCTGGCGGTCAAGGCCACCTCGCCAACCAGCTATGATTGGACCTTCTTCAAGGATGGCAAGCCTTTCGTCCAGGGCAGGAACACGCTCGCGGCAGATCTGAAGTCGTTCAACGAGGTGAGTTGGCTGGTAACAAGGCCGAGCGACGTAGTCGCCCTCGTCTACGAGCGGCAGTGAGATGTGCCGATGTGATCAAAGACCGTGATGGACAAAGGGCATCACCTATACACCAAGCGATCCGGAGCGCGCTGCGGCTCAAAGCTTCGCAAGCCGTCCACCATCAACCGCGAGCGAAGTACCGGTGATGAACTTCGCATCGTCACTGGCAAGGAACGCCACGGCCGCGGCGATGTCCTCGGGCGTGCCGACATCGCGCTTGTCGATCGTCTCGGCGCCTGATTTCACGTTGGGGTTGTCCCAAAGCATCGGCGTGTCGATCGCGCCGGGCAGCACCGCGTTGGCACGGATCCTGACATCTCGCCCTTCGATCGAGCTTGTGCGCGTCAGCGATAGCAACGCCGCCTTTGCCGCCGAATAGGGAGCGGCGTTGGCGCTTGTCTCGATCGCATGGACGCTGGCGATGTTGACGATGGCGCCGCCCTTGTCGCCGCAATGCAGGAAGGCCTGACGCGTAAAGAACGCCGCACCAAGCAAATCGACACGCAGCACCTTCAGCCAGTCCTCGCCGGTGAACTCCGCCAAGGTCTTGAAGGTCATCAGCCCGGCGTTGTTGACCACCACATCGAGCCGGCCGAACCTGTCGAGCGCCGTACGCACCGTAGCTTCGACCTGCTCTTCCGCGCCAACATCGCAAGCCACGCCGATCGCCAGCCCGCCGGCATCGGCCACGAGCTTGTCGGCCGTCGCCTTGGCGGCATCGCCCTTGAGATCGGCTATAATGACGCTTGCGCTTTCAGCGTGCAGCCGAGCGGCGATGGCAGCGCCGATCCCTCCGGCGGCACCCGTGACGATGGCGACTTTACCTACGAAGCGGCGTTCCATCATCCATTCTCCTGAACTGCAGGCGCCGTCGGTCTCGCCTTGATCATGCTGGCGGCGCGTTGCATCTGGCGTCTGGCGTGCTGCTCGCTGACTTCGTCGGGCAGGACGACCGGCACCGTCAAACACAGGCTCTGCGTCGGCAGCACGTCGCGCCACTCGCTGATGAGCTTCTTGTAGGCCTCGCCGACCGGGCGGATCTTGCGATCCAGATCGTAGAGGCCGAGCGGATTGACGTTACCGTTCTTCTCGCGCAGCGCACTGTCCCAATCGACCTGGTCCGTCAGCGAGTACCAGGTGAAGCCGACAACCGGCACGCCATCATTACGCACGCGCAAGACGTTGGCCCATTCCTTCCAGAGCCAGTCGACCGCTTCGCTGCCGGCAGGGCCCTGGTTGAGGTTGGTCTCGGTATGCATGACCGGGAGGCGATAGCGGTCGTGATACTGCCGGGTGATCTCGCTATAGCCGAAAATCTCGCCCGAGGCACGTGTCGACCCGTCCGCCGAAACGCGGTGCTCGTTGGTGACGTAGTAGTCGTTCCCCATGATGCAGTGCTGCTTCATGCGGTTCTGCAGGAAGAAATGGTACTCATCTCGGGACATGCCGTTGTCGAGCAAGTACTCGTACATTTCTGAGTCGACCCGTCGGCCATAGTTGAGGTCGAGCGAGAGGAACCGCTGCGAGTTCATCACCTCGGCCGGGCGGATCGCCGCGGGGCTGTCGGCGTGGAAGTATTCGGAAGACTCGCTCTGCACGAAGATCGCATCCGGCCGGACCTTGAGGATTGCTTGCATCGCCAGCACGTTGGCCTTGACGATGTGCTTGAGCGCGGTGACGAACGCGAGGTCGCTGCTAAGCTGTTCGTTCCACCATCCATATCGCGCTGAGAAGGTTGCGCAGATGTACATCTCGTTGACCGGGGTATAGAGTTGCACCCACGGAAAGCGCTCTGCAAAGGCGAGCGCGTAGTGGCAGAACCGCTCGGAGAAGTCGGGGTTCTGGAAGTTGCCGATCCAGTCCGGCACGCCGAAGTGGCACAAGTCGACGATCGGTACGATATTGCGCCGTTTCAGCTCGGCAAAGGCAAGGTCGGAAAACTCCCAGTCGTACTTGTCCGGGCCAAGCCAGGTCTTGTGGATCGGTGGGCCGAACCGCAGGTACCCGATGCCCATTTCCTGGACGAGGGCGAAGTCCTCTTTCCAGCGCTGGTAATGGCCGCAGCTCTCCATCTCATCGACGCGGGTGCGACCGCCATCGATGGTCGGCACGGAGTTCTCGATGCCGGTGGCGAACATGAAGGTGGTAATGAGGAATCTCCTTCTGCCCAGCTAAACGCAGCCGTACGCATCTGGAGCCCGCCTAAGTTCGATATTCATCGGTGCATTGCTCTTGAGCCATTACCGTCGTGGCCTGGTCGAGGCCAAGTCAACCCATGAGCGAAGTGCTCGATTGCACTGGATAGCGCCGGCATTGAGGCATCCTTTGCACTGACGAGCGCGCTGGCATGCGGATGTCGCGCTCCGATGCAGAAGATGCCTTCGCACCATCTACCTGCGGCAATGTTGGCGGTTTACCGAACAGGTTCAGCATGCCCAACATGAAGATGCGGACGGCCAGACGGCTTCGATGGCAGCGCCGCCGAGAACCATGTGCAGGATGCTGCCGCCCGGCATGGTCGATTGCAGCTGCTCGTGCTCATGCTTTTAGGAGCCTTGATCGTCCGGCTCCACCGAGTGCAACAACGGCTAGCGAAGCTCAGGCCACGTTACTGCGCTGCAGGTACGACGCGAAGCCGCAATTCTACCGGCAGCATCCCGCGATGAATACCGGGACGACGCGCTCCACCCAGCTCTCGCGCTCTTCCCCAGAAATCTCGCGGCTCGAGAGCATCGCGTTCACATACCAGCCGCGCAGCAGCAGGATGAAGGCTTCGGCGGCCGTGTGGCAGTCGTTGCTACCCAGCCCGGACGCGGCGCTGCATTGCTTGATGAACCACGCCACCTGAGCGATGCCTACTTGCGTGCGTTCCGCCGCCGCCAGCCCCAGCTCCGGGAAGCGATGAGCTTCGGAGTAGATGAGGCGATTGACCGCCATGAGGTCGCCACTCAGACTGATGGCCAGCGTGCGATTGGCATAGGCCTTCAGGCCCGCTTCGAGATTGAGCGGCGCCGAGCCGGTTAGCGTCGCGATAACGGAGAGACGTTCGACCTGCTGGCGCATGATCGCGCGGAACAACTCGTCCTTGGATCGGTAGCGAGAGTACAGCGTGGTCTTCGATATCCGCGCGACCTTGACGATCCTCGAGATCGAGGCTCCGCCATAGCCATGCTGGAGGAACTCCTGCAGAGCGACCTCGAGCAGTTCCTCTTCGATGAGCGGGACACTCTCCGTCGGCGGCCGGCCGCGAGACCGGCGCCCGGAACCCTCCACTTCCAGCTCTGTCACACTCGCCAAATCAGCCGTTCCACTTGCTACCGTCCTGAAGGAAACATCCGCTTAGCTGGCTGCGCTGGTTTCGGCGACCATCCATGCCGTAAACTCACGACGAGGCCGGGCGCCGTCAGGCAGTGGATCCAACTGCCTCGGGATCGCGCACGATCATGCCCGCCAGAATCTCGCCTTCACGCCAGGAGCCGACCAGCTCTTCGAACGCGTCCCAACCGGGGCCGTATGACTCTCCCAGGTACCAGCGGTTCTTGGACGTATCGCCGTCGTTGTTGAAGTAGCTCGGCGGGCACTCGCGCTGCAGGTACGACACGTCGATCGCCGTTTCGCGCAGGAGCTTCACCCAATCGTCTTGTGCTTCCAGGCTCGGTTCCACGGACGTATGCCCGCGGTCCAACGCGGTTTTGATGATGTAGGCGATGTGGAAGCCCTGGCGGCTGAACTGGTGCGTCGTGGTGGCGAAGAAGCCGCCCTGGACATAGCCGGTGAAGAACTGATTGGGGAAGTTGCTGGCCATCGTGCCGTGCAGCGTGCGGTATCCGTCCGACCAGTAATCGTAGAGCGAGAGCCCGTCGCGCCCCTCGATCGTGCGGATGCCCCACCGCTTTTCCAAATCGCTGGTCACTTCGAAACCGCTGGCGCAGACCAGGCAGTCGATCTCGTACTCGGTGCCTTCGTGCACGAAGCCGTTCTGCGTCATGCGCTCGACGCCGCGCGTGTTCGACACGTCGATCAACTTGACGTTGGGCTGGTTGAACGCTGGGTAATAGTGGTCGTTCGAGAGCGGGCGCTTGCAGTTGAACATGAACCACGGCTTCAGAGCCTCGGCGGTCTGCTCGTCCTGCACGATGCTTTCGACGCGGCGGCGCATGCGCTCCATCACGCGCACGTCCATCGCCGCGCGCCGCTCGGCGTACTCCTCCGGGCTCTGCGGCCAGCCGATCTGCTCACTCTCCGCGGCCATGTTGCGGTTGATCTCGGTCCAGATGTCGCAGATCTGGTCGGCTTGGCCCGGCTTGAGCCCGAACACCGCGCCGTCGTGGAAGTTCTTCTGCCGCTCGTACTGCCAGCCCGGCTGGAGCGAGGCCGCCCAGTCCGGATCGGTGGGCGGATTGGGCCGCTCGTCTACGCTCGAGGGTGTGCGCTGGATCACGTAGACCTGCTTGGCGTACTTGGCGAGATACGGAATGGCCTGGATCGCCGTAGCGCCGGTGCCGACGATCGCCACGCGCTTGTCGGCAAGCTTGCTGAGCACCGGGTCCCGCCACTCGCCGCCGGTGTAGTCGTAGTCCCAGCGGGCGGTGTGGAACAGCTTGCCCTTGAAGTCACGAATTCCCGGAATGCCGGGAAGCTTGGGCTTGTTGAGCGGGCCGCCGCACATGATCACGAAGCGCGCTCGGATATCGTCGCCGCGATTGGTTTCGATGTGCCAGCGCTGGATCGCCTCGTCCCACTTCAGCGAGCGCACCAGAGTGTGGAACAGGGCGTTCTCGTACAAGCCGTACTGCGTGGCGATTCGGACGCAATGCCCTTGGATTTCATAGCCGTCCGCGAACTTCTTGGACGGCATCCACCCCGTCTCTTCCAACAACGGAAGGTAACAGTAAGCGTCGTTGTCGCACTGGATGCCGGGATAGCGGTTCCAGTACCAGACACCGCCGAAATCACCGGCATGCTCGATGTGACGGAAAGTGTTGACGCCCGCATTGCGCAAGTGAACGCCGGCCATGATGCCCGAAAAGCCGCCACCCAGGATGGCAACGTCGAGATCTTCACTGATCGGCTCGCGCGCCGTCATCGGCGTGTGCGGATCGGCTTCGTAAGCCTCGGCAAAGCCGGTTTCGGTGCGGACATACTGGTTGCCGCCCTCGGGGCGCAGCCGCCTTAGACGCTCCTGCTTGTAGCGCTCGCGGATCGCGGAGACATCGAGTTCCTCGACGGGCGGCACGTTGGTGGGCTGGCAGGTCATCGCACTCTCCCGATGCTAATCATACACGCTTGAACGTTTGCGCTGTCACCGCACTTCATACGTGTCAAGCCCGGCTTATGTGCATGGATGTGTGCGGGTATAGCGCCGGCGAAGACCGCTCCCGACGCCTACCGCTTTTTACATTGACAGTGCTGCCATGCTTCACGCAATGCTTCCATGCGGTATCAATAATGGCGTGGAGCAATCATGGCCTTGGAAGTGATCGATCTGACTCCGGTGACCGGCTCGGAAGTTCGGGTGGACCTTGCGACGCTCTTGGCGCCTGAGACCGGAAAGGAGCTCCGCCGCCTGCTCGTGCAGCGAGGCGTGCTGGTATTCCGCGGCGCCAACCTGACCGACGAGCAACAGGTCCAGCTCGCCGGAAACATGGGCAACATCCGCGATGAAGGTAAGGACGGCGTCTTCAAGGTCACGTTGGACAAGCGTGAGAACGCGGGCGCTGAGTACCTCAAGGGTTCGTTCCTGTGGCACATGGATGGCACGCACGATCAGGTGCCGGTCTTCGCCTCCCTGCTGAGCGGCCGCAAGCTGTCGCAGGAAGGCGGGCAGACCATGTTCGCCAATTCCTACGCTGCGTACGAAGCGCTGCGCGAGGAGATGAAGCGCAAGATCGAGAACCTGCATGCGGTTCACAGCCTCGGCATGTCCATGACGCGCGCCGGCGTCGAGGCGACCGACGAAGATCGCGCTCGCTGGCACATGGCGCCCGATCGTACGCACAAGCTCGTCTGGCCTCACGCCAATGGACGCAAATCCCTGGTGATCGGTTGCCACGCCTCGCACATTGCCGAAATGGACCGACAGGAAGGCGAGGAACTGATCGAGGATCTCATTGCATGGACGACGCAGCCGCGCTTCGTCTACGTACATGAGTGGACTCCGGGAGACCTGCTGATCTGGGACAACACCGGCGTTCTGCACCGCGTCGAGCCGTACCCGATGGACAGCGGGCGGATGATGCACCGCACGACACTGCTGGGCGAGGAAGCCTTCGCTTAAAGCACAAGAAAAAGAATGTGAGAGGATAAGAGCGATGATCCGGAACCTGCCCGAGAAGTGGGACCTTGAAGTCGATCTGGTGGCCATCGGGTCAGGCGGCGGAGGCCTGGCAGCGGCCATTACTGCGCAGGACCATGGCCTCAAGGCCGTCGTCCTGGAGCGCTCGGACGAAGTCGGCGGCGTGACCGCTTATTCAATGGGCGAGGTGTGGATCCCCGGCAACCATCACGAGCGCGAGCTCGGGATCGAGGACTCGCCGGAGAGCGGCTATCGTTACGTCAAGTCGCTGTCGATGGGTTACGGCGACGAGCGCGCCATGCTGAACCAGTCTATCCACGGGCCGGTCGCGCTGAAATACTTCGAAGACGCCATCGGCCTGAAAATGGACGTCACGCGCAACTTCCCGGATTATTACTACCCGCACAACAACGACAGTGTGGCCGAAGGGCGCTACCTGGAGGTGGAGCCGTTCCCGGCCGAGACACTGGGCGAGTGGCAGCACAAGACCCGGCTCACGCCGCACCTGCCCGCCGGCTTCACCCACCACGACATCTTCCGCGGCGGCGGCCTCGCCAACATGCTGGGCTGGGACTACGAACTGCTTGCGGACCGCATCAGCAAGGATCTGCGCTGCTTGGGGCCGGGCCTTGCAGCTTACTTCGTCAAGGGCGCGCTCGACCGGGGCATCCCGCTCCTCACGGGAACGAGCGCGGAGGAACTCATCGGCGATGGCGAGCGGATCATCGGCGTTCGCGCGGTGCGCGAGGGCAAAGACCTGTTCATCAAGGCTGAGCGCGGTGTCGTTATCGCCGTCAGCGGCTACGAGCGGAACCCTGAACTCGCCAAGACCCTGAGCAACGTGCTCGAGCCCGTTTCGATGGTGATGAGCACCGTCGATGGTGCGCACTTCCGCCTTGCGGGCCCGGTCGGTGCCCGGATCGCCCGCGTGCCCGATCCGGCGAACTTGGGCATCCACATGCCCGGTGAGGAGCACGACAATGGTTCGGCACTGTGGCGCGGCTCGCTGCCGTTCCTCGGCCTGCCGCACACGATCGTCGTCAATCGAGCGGGCAAGCGCTTCGCCAATGAGGCCTTTTACCGCTCCGTCTACTATGCGGTGGATGCGGTAGACGGCGCAACGCAGACCCACCCGAACTATCCCTGCTGGGCTGTCATCGACAGTCAAGCACGCACCAAATACCCGTTCGGCTCCTTCATGCCTGGCGACGAGCTACCTGAAGGACTCGCTGTCAAAGGCGAGACACTCGCCGAGCTTGCCAGCAAGATCGGCGTCGATCCGCAGGGGCTGACCGAAACCGTCGAGCGCTTCAACGGCTTTGCTGCAGCGGGCGAGGACCCCGACTTCAAACGTGGCACGTATCCCTGGGGCGCGGCCATGACCGGTGACCTCAACCACAAGCCCAATCCCAATCTCGGCACGCTCGAACAGGGACCGTACTACGCCATCGAGCTCAAACGGATGGGCGGCGGCGGCATCACCGGCACCGGCCTGCTCGCAGACAACCACTGCCGCGTGATCGGCTGGAACGACAAGCCGATCGAAGGCCTCTACGTGGCCGGCAACTCGATGGCGCGGCTCGATACCGGTGCGGTGATGCAGAGCGGCATCTCCAACGCTCGGGGCATGACGCACGGATACCTCGCAGGGCGCCACGCGGCAGGCAAGCCGAGCGACCTGCTTGACCGCAAGCTCGCCAGCGAGCCGGTGCCAGCGTGATCGACACCGAACAGAAGGTCGTCATCGAGGCACCGATCGAGACGGTCTGGGCTTTCGCGCGGGATATCAGAGCCTGGGCTCAACTGATGCCGGGCCTGCAGGACTGCGACGTCATCGACGATGACAACTCGCGCTGGACCTTGAAGGTCGGTGCCGGCGCACTCGTGCGGGTCGTCAAGGTGGCGGTCAGCGTCGATCGCTGGGCCGGGCCTGAAGAGGTCGACTTCACGTACAAGCTGGAAGGCGACCCCGTGAAGGGCGGCGGCACCTACCGTGCTCGCAGACTGAGCCCCACGGAGACCGAGATCGCGCTTGCCGTGCGGGTCGAAGGTACCGGACCGATGGCGCCGATGTGGGAAGCTATGGGCCGCCCCCTCCTGCCCAAGTTCGCGCGCGGCTTTGCCGAGCAGTTCAAGGCCGAGATCGAGCAAGCGAACCCACCCGTCGCGGCCGCATCGGCAGAGCCTCGCGGTGCCGAGCCGACCACGCCGCCGTCGGGACTTGTGGCGCGGATAATCGCGTTTGTTCGCACGCTGTTCGGCCGGGCGGCCGGCGCATCTAAATAAAAAGGGAAGAGGCTGCCATGAGCGAAGAAAACAAGGCTGTCGTCATCAAGTTCATTAAGGCGTTCAGCGACGGAGATGCCGAGACCGCCAAGACCTGCTTGGCGCCCGATGCGATGACCATCGCCAAGGGGTTCGGCAAGCTTTCGGGTCCGCGACCGTACGAACTCATCGTCGCTACCACCGCTCTGTTCAAGGAAACGGTTCCGACCGGCCTGCGCCCCGACTTCAAGACCGTCACGGCCGAGGACAACCGGGTCGTCGTGGAGTTCGAAGGCAATGCGGTCCTCGCCAACGGCGCGGACTACTGCAACCAGTATTGCATGGCGTTCACGATCGAGAACGGCCTGATCAAGAACGTGAACGAGTACTACTGCACCATCCTTGCCGACGATCGGATCCTGCCGCTGCTCGCCAGCGTCGAGGACCAGCGTCACGAAATTGACGCGATTTAAGCTGGGCGAGAGACGAATCATGACCAGGAAAGTAGCGCTCGTGACCGGCGCGGCTGCGGGTATCGGCGCAGCGTGCGCTCGGCGCCTTGCCCGCGACGGTGTCGCTGTTGGAGTTCTCGACCTTGATGCGGAGCGCTGCGCCGACGCGGTGGCAACCATCGCGGCCGACGGTGGCCAGGCCATCGCGCTGGGAGCCGACATCTCGGACCGCGCGCAAGTGAAGGCAGCGCTGGCACAGCTGCGCGAGGCGTTCGGGCCGGTGTCCATCATCGTCAACAATGCGGCGATCACCGGCTACGTACCGTTCCTCGAAATGACGGAGGAGCAGTGGGAGACAGTGCACCGCGTCAATCTGACCGGGACCTTCATCGTCACCCAGGAAGCGCTTCCTGACATGATCGAGGCATCATGGGGCCGCGTCATCAACATCGCCTCATCCGCAGCTCAGACCGGCGCGCCACGTATGGCGCATTATGCTTCGTCGAAAGGCGGCATGATCGCGCTCACGCGTACGCTGGCGGTTGAGTTCGGTCCTTCGGGTGTCACCGCGAACGTGATCCCGCCGCGCTTCATCACCGGCACGATCATGTCCGAGCATTCGTTCGCCAACTCCAAGCAGCCGATGAGCCGGGAGGCGCTCGCCGCCAGCGGGCCGATCTGCCGCGAAGGTCAACCTGAGGATATCGCCGGTGCCGTTGCCTGGCTCGCATCCGATGAGGCTGGCTTCGTGACGGGTCAGGTGATCGGTGTGAACGGCGGCCGGATCATCGCCTGAACCAGACGAGACAATATCGGGAGTTGCGCGATGAAACTGAACTACGAAGTCTTGAAGCCGACTATCGGTGCGCGTGTCGAACTGAGCCGCGATCAGATCGGCGACCCGCAAGTCGCCCAGGACCTGCTCGAACTGCTCGAGCAGCACACCGTATTGGCGTTCCCGCAGGTCAACTTCACGAACGACGAGCAGCTCGCCCTCACCGACGCGTTGGGTAGCCGCGTCAACATCGCCGCGAGCATCGCCGGCCGCGAGAACTCCGACGAGGTCTATGAAGTGACGCTCAACGAAGGCGCCAAGATCGAGAAGGAATACGTGCTCGGCACGTTCTTCTGGCACATGGACGGCCTGACGGTCGATCTCACTCCGCCCAAGGCCACGGTCCTCAGCGCCCGACGCCTGTCACCCACCGGCGGCCAGACCGAATTCGCAAGCACCAAGGCCGCGTACGCCGCGCTTTCCGAAGAGGAGAAGGCAGAGCTGCAGGACCTGCGCGTGCTGCACACGGTCACAGCTTCCTTGCGCGAAATACTGAGCGAGGAGGAAGTCGATCCCGTGCGACGCACCTTGCGCCACGAGCATCCCCTCGTCTGGAGGCGTGCCGATGGCACGACGTCGATGGTCCTGGGCTCGACCGCGGACCTGATCATCGGCAAGAGCAAGGCTGAGAGCCGGGCGATCCTGGCGCGCCTGCTCGAGTGGACGGTGCAGCCGGCGTTTACTTACCGCCACAACTGGCAGGACGGTGACTGCGTGGTCTGGGACAACACCTCGGCGCTGCACCGGGTCGTTCCCTACGCGCAGGACTCAGGGCGCATGATGCACCGCACGACCATCGCCGGGGTAGAAGCCGTCCATTAAGCGTCGTCTCGCGAGGGAAGCATAGGTGAGCAACGGACAGGTTACATGTGTCCCGGCGTTAAGCTCAGCAAGATCATGGGCGTCTCCTAAGACTGGCTTGGTGAGCTGTTTCGTGCCACATGAGGCCTGATGCACGCTTCGCTACCTTCCAGACATCCATTGCGTTCATGACCTCCGCATTGCACCGGCGCCGACCATGCCATGAACGTTCAGGAGCACCTGCCAGCCTTGGATGACGAGCAGTTCTGCGAGATGTTGTGGTCGCTGCCTGAAGTGAAGCGTGTCCTTATTGAGGGGAACAGGGGATGAGGGCTTACTTCAAGCGCCTAGCCAATCGCATGTGATCGCGCCCCTATGCCCTTCCGGCGCCAGCGCGCACCGCAGGGCTTCCAACAGCGGCGGCAACGCTTGGGTGAAAGCGTAGGGCGGATTGACGATATAGAGGCCGGCGCCGTTATAGATGCCGGGCTGATCGCTATCGTACAACCAGTGCTCCACCGACAGCATCTTCGGAATGCCGAGCTTGCGCAATTGCTCCTTCCACCGCGTATGCGTGCCCCGATCCTTCAGCGGGTACCAGATCACCGTCACACCATGCGCCCATTTGCGACACGCGGCAGCGAGGGTGGCAGTGATGCGGGCGCGTTCATCGGTCTGCTCGTACGGCGGATCGACCACTACCACGCCACGTGCAGTGCGGGGCGGTAGCATCGCCAGCCAAAGCTCATAGGCATCGCGCTCATGAACGGCAGCGGATGTATTACGCATCGCGCGGCGCAGGGCACTGGCGTCCTCGGGATGCTTCTCGTTGAGGATCAGGAAGTCTTGCGGGCGCAGAAGCTGTGCAAGGATTCGCGGCGAGCCGGGATAAAGGTGCGGCTCGCGCCCGACATTGACCGCTTCTACGGTGGCGCGATAGTCGTTCAGCAAGGGGTTCGTGTCCGTAAAGGCACGCAGCACGCCTTGCACGGCCTCGCCAGTACGTCGTGCTTCCTCGCCGCCAAGATCGTAGATCCCGCAGCCGGCGTGTGTGTCGATCAGGGTCAGCGCGCCTTGTTTCTGCTGCAAGGCCCGCACAAGCGCGATCAGCAGGCTGTGCTTCACGACATCGGCGCTGTTGCCGGCATGAAATGAATGTCGATAGTTCATGGTGACTCAAGGATCCGACGGCGTGCCGTCATACGTGCTGTTGGACGCGCTTGCAGCATGACTGCTGGTTCACAGCCGGCCAAAAACCTTCAACGCACATCGGTGCAGGGACTCAAGCCACCCGGTGACGGTCGACACTAGAGGCGGAGACGCACGGATCCGGTCGTGTAGCAATCTCTGATCCTCGATGAGCCGGAACCGACTGATGTAATCGCGAAGCGCATGTTGCGCGCCTTCGATTGCGCGGAGGCAGCCTGGTGGACTTTGGCTCTCCTCCGCGTCGACCTCTTTAATTGCCTTCGGCATCGACTGTGAACACCACTGGCTTGCCTCGGGACATCGGCTCCCAACCGGCTGACATAGCGGCGCGCACGCACCGCGAAATCGTGGCGTCATCGAGTTGAAGACGACCTGGCGGCAAGCCCTTCAAAAGCCGCTTAGGTGGCGGAAACTGTACCCTTGCTTCGCGCTTGGCATCACGCTGGAGTAGGGCAATCGTCATTCCTTTCCAACCTTCGTCATCCGAATGGTGCGGTTCACTTTGGAGGTGCCAATCGTATAGCGCGCCATCGACATCGACGGTGCCGCTCTTGCTCTGGGATTTCGACATCGGGCGGCTCTAGCATGCTATCTCCACCAAAGCACAGAAGCTGTCGACACGTTGTCGACGGCCACAAACGGTCGGGGCGGTTGCCCTTCCTGCGGAAAAAGCCAGTCGGCACGGCGAACGCCACCATCGCAAAGGCTGAGGCAACAGCGCTCAGTGAAGGGCCGTTCTGTCGAACTTGTGAGATGATCGATGCCATGACTGGTGCACAGCACAGGCAAACGAACATCGCGAAGGGCCCGAGAAGCGGCACAAGGCTGTGCCGTGGCCCGGGCCCCTGCATCACCAAGCCAGGTTCACGCGCGCATAAAGGAAGCGACCGTTGAAGCCGAAAGGCGAGTAGTACGGGAACGCGGTGCCGCCATTGTTGTAGTTGATCACGTTGGTGTCCGGCACGCGATCGGGATAGACGTCGAACAGGTTGTTGACGCCAATCGCGACGTTGGACTTGCCGAACAATGGCGCACGCAGCTCGGCATCGACGATGACGTGCTTGCCGGTCTCGACGTAGTCGACCAGGCTGGAGGCCGGCTGGGTGACGCTGCCGTAGTACGTCGCGCGCACCAGGCCGCCGAAGCCGGACTTGTTCCAGTCGACCTGGCCGGTCAGCTTCTCGCCCGGAGTGCCGTCCTCGATGCTGACGATGCGCTGCTGGCCGAACAGCGCGGGCACCGTGATCGTGCCGGTGCCGGTGGGCACGCGGGTGAGCTTCACGTCGTTGAGGTTGCCCGCCACGGTGAAGTCGAAGTTGCCGGCCGCATCTGTCGCCACGCGATAGTGGGCGACGAGGTCGATACCCTTGGTGGTCGAGCGGATGCCGTTCACGAAGAAGCGCGCTGCGCTCACGTTGAACGGCCGCAGCAGTGCTGTGATCGCGGGGCTGGCGTTCACGCCGGTGCCGAGGTTATCCGACAACGCGAGCTGGTCGCGCAGCTTGATGCGATAGGCATCCACCGTGAGATCGAACCCGCCCGAGCGGAAGACGAAGCCGCCCGACAGGTTGAACGACTTCTCGGCATCGAGCGCCTTGCCGCCCAGCGCGGTCGCGACCGGGCTGGTGGACGGAAAGGTGCCGGTATCGACGATCGCGGCCGCGCCGTTCACGTTGGTAACCTGCGGCTGCGTCAGCGTGTAATACTGCTGCTGCAGCGAAGGTGCACGGAAGCCGGTCGAGACCGTACCGCGCAGTGCGAAGCTGTCCGTCAGGTCATAGCGGGCTGAGAACTTGCCGGTACCTGTCTCGCCAAAGTCGGAATAGCTTTCGCCGCGCGCCGCCAAGCCGAGCAGCAGCTTGCCAAGCTGTGCCTCCAGGTCAATGTAGCCGCTCACGTTGTCACGATGGCGGCTGAGCGCGTTAGCGGGCGAGAATCCCTGGAAACCTTGCGCGCCGCTACCCAGCGTGGTGGTAGCGCCGAGCGGACCGCGCGCGTAGCTCTCAACCTGTCCTTCGCGGATCTCGAAGCCCTCGTTGCGATACTCCACACCCCAGGCGACGTTCAGCGAGTTGCCCTCGGCAAAGTCGAACTTCTTGCTGACATCCAGGCCGCCGACGATCTGGTCGTAGATCAGCTTGCCGTCATAGAAGTCGGTCGGCGAGGCAGCGCCATAAGTCGAGTTGATCGAGTTGCGAGTGTGCAGCGTCAGTTCGTTGCGGCCGTAGGAGACGCTGAGGTCGACATTCCAAGTGCTCAGTTCACCTCGGATGCCGAGCGCGGAGTTGATATCATCGGACTTCACGTTGATCTTGGGCAGGAAGCCGGTGGGGTAGATCGCGGCGACGTTGTTGGCGTTGGTGGCTAGGCGCGGGAAGGCCGCGCCGGTGCTGTCGCGGTTCTGATAGCCAGCGTAGCCGTAGACCGACCACACGTCGTTCACCGGTGCGCCGAAGTTGGCGAAGACGGTGTACTGCTCGACTTCGGGATCGCCGAAGCGGCTGGTCACGTCGTTGGGCGTCACCCGACGATCGAGGTCGCCGCGGCTGGTATATCCGCGCTTCAGGTAATCGCCCGAGATTGTCAGGAAGCCGTTCTCGCCGAGGCCGAAGCCCTGCCAGACTGAGGCGTTGTAAGTCTTGCCGTCGTGGCGGTCGCGGCTCTGGCGCGCGGTGTCGACACTGGTCTCATATTGGCCATAGCTTGCCGAGGCGCCGCCGCCGGAGCGCGCTTCACGCAGGCGCAAGTTGATGACACCGGCGATCGCGTCCGAGCCGTACTGCGCGGATGCGCCGTCACGCAGCACTTCGACACGGTCGAGTGCAACGGTGGGAACGGTGTTGAGGTCGAACGCCGCCGAGCCGCGGCCGACCGAGCCGTTGGTGTTGAGCAGCGCCGACGCATGGCCGCGGATGCCGTTGATCAGCACCAGCGTCTGGTCGGGGGAAAGGCCGCGCAGCGTGGCTGGGCGGATTGAATCAGTGCCGTCAACCGCCGCCGAGCGCGGAAAATCGATGGAGGGCGTTACGTTGGAAAGCGCCTGCCCCAGCTCGCTGGTGCCCTGCGACCGCAAGGCGGCAGCCGAGAGCACGTCTACCGGCGAGGCAGTGTCCAGCCGCTGGCGGCCGGCGACACGAGTGCCGGTTACGATGATGTCCTCGCCCGTCGCGCCTAGATCGGCATCGGAAGCGATCGTCGCGCGCGCATCCTGCGCCGAGGCAAGGCCGGGTGCCAGCATAGCGGTGAGCGAGCAGGCAATCAGGGCTGCAGTGCGCGTGTTCATGAATTCTCCGTATTCAAGAGTGTGGAGCTCCAATACACAACTGCGCTTGTAGACATACCTCTTCCATATGCGGGCAGCAACATTCCGCGGGACCGATGCTGAGCTGCAACACTAACCGGCCGCGTTGTCAGCGCTTGCCTCGCGGGCCTTCCCTCTTCCAGCGTGACCAGGTTCCGGCTGTTCCGATCGCGCTCTTGGCTCGCGAACTTCCGACACTTACTTCCGCGCGTCGATCACCGCTCAAAGCCACGTATCCGGCGCATGAGAGGCCGATCTGGAGCGAACCCGTCGTTCTACCGAAGCAAGGCCAAGCGCAAATCAGACCATTTGCATAGCCAGCAGCATATCTGCGAGCTCATCCTTGCGGAACGGCTTGGTCAGTCGCGGTAAGTCGGCGTCGACGCCTTCGAGCTCGGCATACCCTGACACCAGCAAGACGGGCAAGTTCGCGTTGCCTTGCGCGACATGACGCGCAAGCTCCGTTCCGGTCATCCCGGGCATGAGGTGATCGGTAACGACCACGTCAATCGCTTGTCCTTCATCAAGAACCCTGACTGCCTCCTCGGCCGACTTCGCCTCCACCACCGCATAGCCCAAGTCGTTCAGCATGTCGGCCGTGCTCATCCGTACCAAGTCTTCGTCGTCGACCAGGAGCGCCACACCTCGGTGCTCGCCCCCCTCATCGTGACGCCTGCCATTCGCCGGCTTTTCAGGAGCGGCCAAACTGATGGGCAGCCACATGTCCACTTGCGTACCTTGGCCAAGGCGGCTCTCGATTGCCATGGCGCCACCAAGCTGGGACACGAGCCCGTGAACCGAGGATAGACCCAGGCCAGTGCCCTTGCCAATGCCCTTGGTCGAAAAGAACGGTTCCACCGCTCGTCCGAGTGTCGCCTCGTCCATGCCGCTGCCGGTGTCCGCCACGGAGATACGGACGTACGATCCAGGCCTGGCACCCGACCTATGACCAGCCGCTATCCTCTCGGACGCTGCAGAAATGCGCAGACTGCCGCCATTGGGCATGGCGTCCCGAGCGTTCACGGACAGGTTCAGCAAAGCCATCTCGAGCTGATTGGGATCTGCCTTTGCGGGCATTAAATCATCGTCCGCTTCGACGGCAACTGAGATCTGAGGTCCGGTGGTGCTCGCAATGAGTTCGCCCATGCCTGAGACCAGCTTGGCTACATCGACCGCGACCGACCGTAGCGGTTGCCTGCGCGCGAAGGCAAGGAGGCGCTGCACCAGGATCCTCGCGCGCTCGGCCGATTGCGCTGCTCCGGCGATCAGGCGCTGTTCGCGCTCGCCGCCCACGCCTTTTCGCTGCAACATGTCGAGCGAGCCGACAATCGGCGTCAGCAGATTGTTGAAGTCGTGTGCGACACCGCCGGTGAGCTGCCCCATCGCTTCCATCTTCTGGCTTTGCCGAAGCGCGTCGTGTGCTTGCTCGCGCTCGGCGATCGCCTCGGCAATGCGAGCTTCGAGCGTCGCGTTGAGTTCGCGCAGGGCTTCCTCGGCGCCTTTGCGTGCCGTGATCTCAAGGGCGGTGCCGGCGACGCGAAGACAGCGGCCGGACGCATCGAAAACGCCGCGTCCTTTGGCTGCGACCCAGCGGACGACGCCGTCTTCCTTGCCGATCGTCCGATAGTCCACATCGTAGAGCGCGCGTTTGTCCGGGTCGGCAGCGGCGAGGTAGGCTGCGGTGGTCGCCTCGCGATCTTCAGGATGCAAACCGTTGTAGAAGTCGTCCATGCTCACCGGCACGTCGGCGGAGATCCCGAACATCGCTTTGGTTTGCGCGGGCCAGACAAGCCGGTCATTGATGACATCGACATCCCAAAAGCCGATTTCCGCGTTCTCCACGGCCAGCCGCAAGCGTTCTTCGCTCTCGCGCAGGCGGGCCTCGGCGCCGACATGCTCGACGTGAGCCCAGCACCGTTCGACCACTTCCCTGACAAGGGATATCTCACCCGGCGTCCAATCCCGGGCCTGATGATGGTGAACCGCCATCATGGCCGCGAGCCGCCCTTCCTTCACCAGCGGACAGCAGATGATGGCCTCGATACCGATCGCCTGGAACATCTCGCGCCCCTCGCCGGGCTGGAGCTCCGCGCTCACGTCACGCACCACGAGTGTTTGCCCATGCAGCATATCGTCGACCGCGCGTGGACCGAACAGAGCGAGGCTGTAAGTGCCCGCCGAGCTTGCTATGCCGGGCGCGCTGTAATCGTTCCGGATCCAGAAACGGTCGTTGTCGACATCGACGTCGGCATAGGCGCAACGAGAGACTTCCAGCTTGTCTCCAAGTATCTGCGCTGCGGCTTGCATCGCAGCCGACGCGTCTGGCGCGGCGATGAGCCGCTCCTCCAAGGCACCGAAGAAGCGTAGACGAGACTCGCTCTCCCGCAATGCCGCTTCGGCTTCATGCTCGGCAGTGCGGTCTCTGAAGATCTTGACGTATCCGCCGTTCCCTTCGGCCAAGGGCATCGTCAGCCCGGAACCCCAGAAGCGGCTTCCATCCTTGCGCACGTGCCATCGCTCGTTCGTGGCGCGACCTTTGGTGGCCGCGTCATGCATCTCGCGCTCGGGAACAAGAGCGAGCCTGTCCTCCGCCGTGAAGATCAGCGCTCCGGGGCGGCCCAATGCTTCCTTCGCCGGATAACCTGCGAGCC